>LJHE01000049.1 GCA_001983555.1 Candidatus Epulonipiscioides gigas | reverse complement strand
ATGTAAATTAGTTAATGTAACTACTTAAAGTTAATTTTAACTATATAAAATAACAAAATAATTTAATAAAATAATCTTAATATTATACATCTTATAGATTAATAATAGTTTAAATGCTTACAAGAATAGTTCCAATATTTAGAAATTATGCGAATTAACCATCTCAATTTTTGTACCTTTAAATTCTAAAAATAGCTTACTTACATATACTTGTACTAAGATATTTAAATAAGGAGGAGTTTAATTGATAAAAAAAGAAGGTCTTATGGTTAACACGTTTATATCAACCTTAGGCTCTGTTACTACGCGACTTGTGGGAATGTGTACAATCATATACATATCAAATCAAATTGGAGCTGAGGGAGTTGGTTTATATCAGCTTGCAATGACAATATATATGATGGCGTATATGGTTGCATCAGCTGGAATTATTACATCTATTTCTAAACTTGTTTCAGAGGAAATTAGTCAAGGATGGATATTACGAGCAAAAAAGATAATGAATACTTTTTTAATCTTTGGATTTATTATAAGTCTTGTAATAACAGGTATTATTTATGTTAAAGCACTAGATATAAGTATTTTAATAGTTAAAGATACCAGAATTGTGGAAGGACTTAAAATACTTGCCTTAAGCATACCATTTATGACATTATCAGCATGTTTTAAGGGTTATTTTTATGGAACCAAAGATATTGCAAAACCTGCGAGCGCAGAAGTTTTAGAACAGTTTATAAAATTTGGACTTACTATTATGTTATTAACTATTTTTGGTACAAGAGATTTAACTCTTGCTTGTATGGGAATAAGTCTTGCTATTACACTTGGAGAAATTTTGTCATTTCTATATCTTGGATTTTTATATATGGCAAATAGAATTACAAGTACCCAAAATAGAGCTACTGGTGTACCTGAAGGAAAACTTCTATATAAAATTTGTAGTGTACTTTTCCCAATCACTGCATCATCATATTTAACAGCCGTATTTGTATTGTTAGAAAATACATTAATACCTAATGGACTTCAAGCTTATGGATTAAGCAATGTTGAAAGTGTTAGTATTTATGGAATGATCAAAGGAATGGTTTTTCCACTATTATTATTTCCAACAGCACTTTTATCTGCTTGCTCAACAATTTTAACACCAGAGATATCAAAAGCATCTGTTTTAAAATATAAAGGAAGAGTAGAAAGTTTAGCTAGTAGAGTTTTACATTTAACACTTGTTATTGCATTTTTTATTGTTAGTATATTTGCTATATATGGATATGAACTAGGAATTAGTATATATAATAATGCTAATGTCGGTAAATTTTTGCAAATGCTAGTTTTTATGTCACCATTTATGTATATTGAAATTGTTATCGATGGAATATTAAAAGGGTTAGGAGAACAGAAAAAGTGTCTTGAATATAGAGTTATAGATGCAGTATTTAGAATAGTCTTAATGTATTTACTTATTCCTAAAATTGGAGCAAATGGATTACTAATAACTATAATTTTAAGCAATATTATCTCAGCAATTTTGCATATTAATAGATTAATTGAAATAACAAATATAAGAGTGGATATAATTAAATGGTTAATCCACCCTATAATTTGTGCTGCTGCTGTAGGATTAGTTACAAAAAGTTTTATAACAGATATACTTCTTAATAATATAAGTCTTAAAATTAATTTGCCATTTAGCATATTTTTTGCAGCATCATTTTATTTGGTGGCATTATTTTCACTAGGAAATATAACAGCAGAAGAGCTTAGTTTAAGGAATAGTAATTAGTAAATTTCTAATTATTTTTTGACGTTAATTCTATAATTGTATAAGTTTGTACAATGTCTTATGCCAGAAGCAATTAGCTCTGCCATATTCATAACTAAAGAAAGACGAGTGTTTTGCAAAACTGCCATATTCATTGAAGTGCTAACATTTACTATTCCTATTATATGAAGATCTCCCACTGCTGGGAGTTCTTTTTTTAATCCAGCTCCTGGTCTAATTGAACCTTCTCCTATAGAAACACAACCAACTTTTTCCAATGATCCAAGACACGCATCTATTGAAATTATTAAAGCATTTGGGTGTAGGAGTTTTACATATGAAATTGTGTCAGCTAAATTTTTTGCATGTACTGGTCTATCTAATGTACCAAAGACGTGAATGTTGCTGTGATTAAAATCTTTTAATTTGTACCCAACCAAAGGCCCTAGGCTATCGCCTGTTGCACGATCTGTTCCTATACACATAAGAACAAGTTCATTATTGTAAAGAGGAAGGTATAAGTTTAAATATTTATATAATACTCGGCAAAAATCACGAAAATGGTGTGGGTTATTAATACTGATATAATCAGAGGTTTTTTTGATTGGTTCTAATAAGCTTATGGTAAACACCACCCTCCTTAAAATAATACGATACAACTTCTATTATATATAATTGCCAAAATTTTGGAATAATATAAGGGGGAGGAACAATACAAATTAAAAAATAAAAATATATAATTCTATAAAAGAGAAAAAAAAAATGAAAAATGTCGACAAAAAAATTAAAATTATCGACAAAAAATACTAAGAGAACCCCTTGATTAGTGGTATATTACATTTACAGACAATAATCAATGTACTTATGATAAGCAAAAAAAATATGATCAGTGAATAAGTCTGAACAAGTAGCTAAAAAGCTCAAATAATTAGAGCACACAATTTAATGTCTTTTATGGCATAGAGCACAAAAAAGTACAAATAATACAAATAAAGATAATTTATCTTAATACCTTTTACCCATAGACTATAGAGGGAAAGGATTTTTATCTAATAATAAAAGCACTTTTACACACATTTTAGGAGGGTACTGTACATGGGAAAAATAACTTATGAACAAAAAAATAAATCTAGAAATCAACAAAGAACAACAATCAATGAAGCTTCAGCAGTGACAAAAAAAGCTCAAATTATTGAAGAGTCTGATGGATTAAGAGTTGAAGGAGCTGAATTCAAAGAACAATTTGAGACTGAAAATAATGGTTCATCTAATTTGAAAAGAGTCAACGCAATTGAATTGTATGAAAGATTATTAGGTGATTCTGCAAATACATTAAAAGTCTCAGGAGATATAGATACTGAGCATGTTGTGTATATTGAAGACTATGCTTATACATATCTATATCAATATGCAGCAACAAATGAGAAACAAGAATTATCTGCAATTTTAGTTGGTGAAACTTATGAGGAACACAAAGAAACCATAATTTTAGGTATTATTCCTGTTGATTCACAAAGTTTAGGTTCTGATGATATGTGGATAAGTGAAAAAGCTATAAAAAATGCAATTAAAAAAAGAGATAAGTACTTTAATGGTACAAGAATTGTAGGCTGGCTTCATATGCAACCTGGATATGGTACAATGGTAAGCTCTAAAGAAATTAAAGTACACCGAGAATTTTTTAAAGAAAAATCTTCTCTACTTTTATTAGTTGACCCTATAAATAAAGTGGAAACATTTTTTGTATATGATGAAGAAACCTTAAAAGAGCAGACAGGTTTTTATTTATTTTATGAAAAAAATGTTTGGATGCATGAATATATGTTAGACAATCCATTAATTGATGTAGAAAATAAATATGAAGATTCAAAAGATAAAGCTGTAAGACAATTTAGAGAAATAGGTTCCAAACGAAAAAAAGAATATGATATAAAACAAAAATCTAATTTTTCGCTTGTTGCTGGTTGTTTAGCTATTGTGGCATTAGGAGCAGTATTTACGAGATTTGCAACTGAAGAAACAGAATTAGGAGCTCCTACGCAGCCAACCTGGAGTCCTGGGGCAAATTCTGAGACAGAAGAACCTAATATAATTGAACAAAAATATGTTATTGAAAATACTAATCCGATTACAACAGCAGAAGCTCCAACTACGTCACTAGCAGAAGTGGAACCGATAAACGTAACTACTACAGATAATAGTATTCCACCTATAGTTGTTGATACTCAAGAAAATGAAAGAACAGCAGAGTTAAATATTCCAGAACCTAATATAGATATACCAACAGAAATAGAAGATAATATTGATAGTGTTGCTCTTGCTGAAACAATCGAAAAAGAAGAAACTGTTCCAGCAGAATCTGATGAAGTTCAAAGTACTGATGATTATGAGGTATATACTGTTGAGTCAGGCGACAGTATAAGAAGTATAAGTAAACATTATTTTGGTCATGAGAATTATGTGCATGAAATTTTAGGCTGGAATGATATACCTATATCAGACGGCGATAAGATTCATGTCGGACAAGAGCTTAAAATTCATTTAAATGCAGTGGAATAATATTATAGTAGGGCCATGATAAAAATAAGAGTCATGTCCCTTATTTTTGTATTAAAAATACTGATTTAAATCTAAACTTAAAATATATTGGACAAATACAAATTAATCGTGTAGAATAAAATGGTGGATAAAAATAAAATATCTAATAATGTTTAAATATGGGAGAGAATGCAGTGATTAAAACAAAAAATCAATTAAAATGTCTTTTAGTGTCAAGTGAAGTCGTACCATATGCAAAAACAGGTGGTTTAGCAGATGTAGCAGGAGCATTACCTAAAGAACTTATTAAACAAGGCGTTGATGTTAGAGTAGTTATGCCATACTATAGAATAGTCAAAAAACATGTGGATGAAGCTAAAGCAAATACTGGTATAAGTTATAATATTTCTATGGGTTGGAGAAATCAGGAGGCAACAATTTTATTTAAATCTACCGATGTGCCTACTTATTTTATAAAAAATGATCATTACTTTGATCGTGACGGCTTATATGGTTATGGTGATGACTGTGAAAGATTTGCGTTTTTTTGTAAAGCAGTAGCAGAAATGATTTGTAGGATAGATTTTGTTCCAGATATTATTCATTGTAACGATTGGCAAACAGGGCCAATTTCTTTATTGATAAAAGATAAATATTTTTGGGATAAAAAATATCAAAATATAAGATTTTTATTCACAATTCATAATATGAAATATCAGGGGATATTTGGGGAGGAACTTCTCGAACTATTGGGTCTTGATAAAGGTTATGCAAGTCCTGATAAACTTGAATTTAATGGTGGATTAAGTTTTTTAAAAGCAGGTTTGTTGTATGCAGATCATATAAATACTGTAAGTCCTACTTATATGGAAGAGCTTAAAACACCAACTTATGGTTGCGGTCTTGATAGATTACTTCGTGAACAACTTTATTGGAAATCTTCAGGAATTATAAATGGAATAGATACAACTCGCTATGATCCTAAAACAGATCCAGCATTATATTATAATTATGATGTAAATAGCCTTGAATTAAAGGAAAAAAATAAGCAGGCATTTAAAAAAGAATTTGGTTTAAAACAAGATAATTCCATGCTTGTTTCTATAATTTCAAGATTAACAGATCAAAAAGGCTTTGATATTATGAAGCAGACTATTTTTGGTGAGTGGGTTATGGATAAAATTATGGATCTTGGGATACAATTTGTGGTACTTGGCACAGGTGAGCAAGAATATGAGAATATGTTTAGACACTTTAAATATTTATATCCCGATCGTTCTTTAGTATTTTTAAATTTTGATGAAGGTTTAGCTCAAAAAATTTATGCTGCTTCAGATGTGTTTTTAATGCCATCTTATTTTGAACCATGTGGACTAGGTCAAATTATGGCTATGAGATATGGTACGGTTCCTATTGTTAGACAAACAGGTGGTTTAAAAGATACAGTAATTCATTATAATTCTAAAACAAAAACAGGTACAGGTTTTGAATTTGTTGATTATGCAGGATATTGGTTATATAAAAAAATAGAAGAAGCAAATACTTTATACCACGATTATCCTAAAGATTTTAGACGAATTCAATTAAATGATATGAAAGAAAATTTTGGTTGGGAAGAATCAGCTAAAAAATATATTGAATTATATGAAATGATTAAATAATTTTAAGAAGATGAGTGTTTTATAACACTTGTCTTTTTTTGTATATGAGAGGTGGAATATGTATAATAATTCAAAAAAAATAACTTTTATTTTAAGTTTTTTTGCATTTATAGCAATATTATTTATTATGTTTAATTCCTTTGGATTTATAAATATAGAAACCCGAACATTTGAAACTGGAAATGTAATTTATAAATTTGACCCCCAGAATATGAAAAAAGTAATGTTAAATAGAAATCAAATTATTTATATAAATAAAGATGGAATTAGAGCTTTTAACAAAGATGGCTCTGAAATTTGGTCTAACACATTAAGTTTTAGTAATATAATTATTGATAAATGTTACCCATATTTTGCTTTGAGTGAATATAAAGGAAATAAAATTTTAGTTTTTAGTGATAAAGGATTGCTCTATGAAATTACAGTTAAAAATCAAATAACTAATTTTAATATAAATCAAAATGGTGAAGTTGCAGTTATTGAGTCATTATCAGGAGGACACATTATATCAGGATACGATAGCAACGGAAGAGATTTGGGAGTAAGTAGTGGTACTTTTATAAATAATGGAGATTATCCCATGTCAGCAGTTATTTCTCCAAATGGTGAATATATTATCGTTGCATCGTTATATCTCAATAATAGTAAATTAGAATCTACTGTTGGAGCTATTTTAACTCATAAACCTAAAGAAGTTATAACAAGCCCTATGTATTATTCAAATAAAGAAATAGATAATCTATTGTATAATATTGAATTTATCAGTGATGATATATTTGCAAGTATTGGAGATAAATTTTTAACTTTTTATGATATTGATGGACAGTTTATAAGGGAAATCTCAACTGCTGATGCACTTTTTAAAATAAGTATAGACGAAATGACATCTTTAGGGGGATTTATTCCAATTATTACAGCAATTTCTACAACTCATGATAAAAATTATTTAGTAATATTAAATCAAATAAAAGAATATATTGTAGAGTTAGATTTTGATGCTCCAATTAAATATTTTAATGCTAATGCAAGTGGAGTTGTTATTGGGGATGGTCTATCTTTTAAAGGATACAATAGAATAGGTAAGGAAACTTTTAGATTTTTTACAAAACAAGACATCAAAGAAGTAATTGCAAATAATTATATGGCAATTGCAGTAACCAATGATAGTATAATTAGATTAGTAGATAAAAGGGGATTTTAAATGTTAGATTTAGTTGTAGTTTTATTTATTGTAATTTTAGGATTAGTCTATTTAAAAAAAGGACTGGTTTTAGCTATATATGGATTTTTATCAATAATCTTTTCATATATAATTGCAATTTTATTTTATCCTGTTATAGCAAATTATATCAAACTAACAACAATAGATGAAAATATTAAAGAGGCAATCCATTCTTTTGCGATAAATTTAGAGTTAGCTCAAGATATACACACACAAGCAGAAATTATTAGAGAAAAACTAACTTTGCTACCAGAAAGTTTTTTACAAACTATAACATTAACCGCTCAAGAGAATAATTTAAATATAATAGATTATTTAACTATTTTATTAAGTGATTTAATTATTAATATAATATCTATTTTAATTTTATTTATAGCAACTAAATTTATTTTATTTATAATAAAACAAGTATTAACATTGTTTATAAATTTGCCAGTAATAAAAACTCTTGATAGAATGGGAGGACTGCTTCTTGGCTTAGTTCAAAGTTTATTTTGGATTTGGATGTTTTGTCTAATTATTCCATTTTTTGTGAATGATTCTTCATTTCCAACATTTACAGCATTGTTTGAGCAAAGCAGAATAACCAAGTGGTTTTATGATAATAATTTAATTTTAGATTATATTTCAAACTTTTGAGGCTATAGGCCTCTTTTTTTATGATAATAATTTTGCTTATTAAGTAATAATTTTTAATTTTAAACATATGTATAAAATAACAAAGTTATTATTTAAATTATTGGTAATATTGTCCATATTAAAATAATTTTAAATGATTTTTGTTAGTTCAAATATAAGGGGGATTATTTATGATTAATTTTGAATATTATAATCCGATAAAAATTATTTTTGGAAAAGGCTCAGAAACACAGATTAAAACAGAATTAGAAAACTATAATGTTAAATCTATATTGCTAATTTATAGTGGGGATTTTATTAAAACTTTAGGAATATTTGGGATTATAGAAAATATTTGTAAAGAATTAGAAATTAGTTTTATTGAAAATGGAAATGTAGCTCATAATCCACAAATCGAACTTGTTAGAGATTTAACTAATGAAGCCAAAAAAGCGAAAGTTGATTTTATAATTGCTGTGGGTGAAAGTAGTACTATTAATACTGCAAAAGCAGTAGCTATGGGTATGTATTATAATGGTGATATTTGGGATTTTTTTGAAGGTAAAGCTCAACTTAATAAAGCTATTTCCGTAGGAGTAATTACTACGTTACTATCTGGTGAATTAGAAACATTTAATGCTACTAGTATTTCTAATGGATTTCTACAAAAAGAGTTTAAAGATAATAAAATTATTCCAAAATTTGTAATAATGAATCCTGACTTTACATCAAGATTACCAGCATATCAAACGGCTTGTGGAATAGCAGATATTTTTGCCCATTTAGTAGAAGGATATTTTACTACTGTAGAACAAGTAGATACTACTGACTATTTAATTGAAGGAGCGTGTAAATCATTAATAAGAAATGGATTGAAGCTAATGGAAAATCCATCTGATTATAATGCACGTGCTGAGATTCAATGGCTATCATTTATTGCTCATAATAATATTTTAAATACAGGACGAATGGGTGATTGCACAGCTACTATGATAGTAAATGAACTCATTGCACAGTATGGTTTAACACAAGGAGAAGGAATGGCGATAGTTTTAATTGGCTGGGTGAAATATATAGCAATTAGACAACCTGACAAACTTATTCAATTAGCTAATCGTGTATTTAATATAGATATTTTTAATAATACTGAGCAAGAAATAGGAATGCAATTGTCAGAAGAATTTAAAAATTTTTTCACAAAGTTACAATTAAGTGTTACATTAAAAGAATTAGGTATTTATACTTCTCATTTTGAAGAAATGGCAACTCGTGCTACTATTAATAATACACAAAAGGTTGGACATTATAACCCTCTGGATAAGGATGGATTTATTGAGGTTTTAAATTTATGTTTATAAAAATAGTTTGTCATATATCGTAGATGAGAGGATATTTTAATGATAAACTTTTAAGAAAATATATGTATAATAGAGGTCACTGGAAAAGTATTATAGAGCTAGATAATAATTTAACTGTTGCTTCAAATGATGAATTAACAGCAATTAATAAAGTTGGAGATGAAAATACTTACACTACAGATGTATTATCTACTGCTACAATTGATTTTATTAAAAACCGTGATATTGATAAACCATTTTTATACCTGGTAAGTATTCCAGATCCTCATACACCTGTAAATATTCGAGAACCATATGCATCTATGTATAATCCTGATGACATAATTTTACCTGAAAATTTTTATAAATATAATGCTCATTGGGCACCAAATGGAACCGTTCAAAATGATCAAAATAATGGTGATGAAACTGCTGCAAAAGAATGGATGGCTTTATATTTTTGTGAAGTAAGCTATATAGATGATAATGTGGGCAGAATTTTAGAAGCATTAGAAAATGAGCATATTTTAGATGATACAATAGTTGTATTTACAACCGATCATGGTGAATACATGGGGGAGCATGGATTATGGCGAAAAGGACAGCTCTATCCAGAAGTAAATCATATACCATTTTTTATCAGATATCCTAAAAAAATTAATGCAAATACAAAAATTAGTGAATATGTATCTGCTGTAGATTTTTTAATCACAATGACTTCACTAGCTGAGATAGATAATACAAGTTGTGATGTTGGTCAAGATGCAAGTGTATTATTCCAAGATAATAATCACTGGGATGGCACTCAATATTTAACAAGCAGTACTTTTAGTTTTAGTGCTATAAGTAAAGAGGCAATATTTGTAGGATTTAGACAAGACGAGTATAATTTAATGTTTGATATGGAAAAAGACCCCTTAAATAATAATTTATATAATGCTCCTAAATATTTTGATATTAAAAAGAAACTTTATGAAAAATTATTAAATTTTGAAACTAAATTAAATACTCCAACTTGTGTGGTTAAAAGATATAGAGCTATAAAAAATTTTTCAAGTAATAAAAGAGCTACTCCATTTTGTGTGAGAAGCTCTTTTTTGTATGATAAGCAAAATTCAAATAAATAAGCTGATTATTATAATGCTGGTTGAATTATTATCACATCAGACCATTTATTTAAATCCTTATCTGCTTTTTCAGTTGATTGCTCATTGGTTTTTTCTTCTAGTGGACTATCAGACGATTCAGTTGTTACTTGATTGGATTGTGGATCAAGAGCTATCTCTTTATTTTCCATTGGCCAAAGTTTAAAAGTGTATCCTTGAGCTCTAGCATCTTTAATTATATCTTCTAATATTTCAGTGTTTGTTTTTGACACAGCATGTAGTAATATTATAGCTCCATTATGCAAATTATCAGATATAAGCTTTTTAGCTTTTTCAGGTTCTGGTTGTTTTTTAGTATCAAAATCAGCATATGCAAAACTCCAAAATAGAGTTTTATAGCCTAATTGTTTAGTAAGCTCAAGAGATAACTGAGAATAGTGTCCCATTGGTGGTCTAAAAAGTTTAGTAATATCCTTGCCGGTGACTTCTTTATATTTTTCTTCAACATCTTTTATTTCTTTATTAAAAACATCTGGAGTAGTAGCACAGTTTGGCATAGAAGGATGATTTTTAGTATGATTTGCAACCATATGCCCCTCGGCCTCCATTCTAGCAATCAAATCTGGATTTGTTGTAATATATGGCGATGTAACAAAGAAAATAGCAGGTGTTTCATTAACTTTTAATACATCTAATATTTTTGCTGTATATCCATTTTCATACCCTTCATCAAATGTAAGATATAAAACTTTTTCATTTGTATTACCCGTGTAATAAGCATCATAATCTTCATATTTATAACTAAGTTTGTCATTTGCTCGTGGGGTTGCGTGGTCTTTTTCTCTAACAATCCACCAGTCAATTTTTGTATTATCGCTGGCATAAATTGCAAAATTCGAGATAACAAGGCACACAACTATAATGCCATATATAACTTTTTTATTCAAAATAATTCCCCTTTCACTATTTATCTTTTTCTTTAGTATACCCAAATATATTTGCACTTATTAATTGAATATTGTAAAATATATCAAAAGGAGGATAAAAATGGAAACTTACAATAATTTTGCATTTGTTTATAACAATCTTATGGAGGATACGCCTTATGATCAATGGTATAAATTTATAACAAATAGCCTAAAACAATATAATATTTTGCCTAAAATTATATGTGACCTTGGAGCTGGCACTGGAGTTATGTGTGAAAAGTTTGCAACAAGTAATAATAATTTAGAAATTATTGGTATTGATAATTCATCTGAAATGCTTTCAATTGCAACTGCTTCTGCTGTAGATAAAAATTTAAATATTTTATATTTAAATCAAAATATAACAGACTTTGAGCTATATGGTACAGTAGATTTAATATATAGCACATGTGATAGTCTAAATTATATTTTAGAAGAAGCTGAGCTCTTTAAGATATTTCAATTAGTTAATAATTATCTTGAGCCAAATGGACTATTTATTTTTGATATAAGCACAAAATATAAATATGAAGAAATATTAAGTGATAAAACTTTTGTTAATCAAACAGATGATGCTTCTTATATATGGGAAAATTATTATGATGAAGATGAAAGAATAAATGAATTTGCTGTAACTTTTTTTATTAAAGAAGAAAATGATTTGTATAAAAAAACAGAAGAATTTCATTATCAAAAAGCATATGAAATAGAGCAGATTAAAACTTTGTTAGAAAAAGCGGGTCTTATTGTATTAGGAATTTTTGACAACTATACTAATACGCCTTGTACCGATACAACAACTCGTGCTACATTTATAGCAAAAGAAATTAAAAAAACAATGATTTAATATTTTGTATTAAAGAAATGGAGCTAATTAATATGACTGATTATATGATACGAGGAATAGATAAAACAAAAAGTTTAAGATTTTTTGCAGCAAATACAACTAATTTAGTAGAAACACTTACAACAAGACATGGATTAAGTCCTGTAGCCTGTGCTGCTCTTGGACGAACTCTTACTGCAACCGCAATTATGGCTCATATGACAAAAAATGATGATGATAGAGTGAGCATTCTTATAAAAGGAGATGGTCCGATTAAAGGAATAATTGCTGAAGCAAATGGAAAAGGTGATGTAAAAGGATATGTCTATAATCCAAATGTTGATATACCAAAAAATGAATTAGGAAAGCTTGATGTTAGAGTAGCAATTGGAAATGCAATTTTAACAGTAACAAAAGATTTGGGTTTTAAAGAGCCTTATGTTGGACAAACGGCAATGCTCTCTGGGGAAATAGCAGAAGATATTGCTGACTATTTTCTATTATCTGAGCAAACAAATACAGCAGTTATTCTTGGAGTTTTAATTAACAAAGAATATTCTATTGAATG
This sequence comes from Candidatus Epulonipiscioides gigas, assembly GCA_001983555.1. Taxonomy (GTDB): domain Bacteria; phylum Bacillota; class Clostridia; order Lachnospirales; family Cellulosilyticaceae; genus Epulonipiscioides; species Epulonipiscioides gigas. Next base: position 17,777 of record LJHE01000049.1, on the reverse strand, counting down.
CTCTGGTGGGATAATTATTCAAGTTTTACCAGATGCAAAAGAAGAGGCTATCTCATATTTAGAAGAAAAACTAAAAGAATTTTCTTCTCTTACCACATATCTTAAAGAAGGTAAAACTATAGAAGATATAATAAAAATGTTAATTGATGGTCCTGAAATTTTTTCTATAAGTGATTTAAGGTTTAAATGTGATTGTTCTAAAGAACGAATGGAGCGAGCATTAATAAGCTTAGGCAAAAAAGAAATAGCTCAAATTTGTGATGATGACCAAGAAGATGTTGAGCTTGTATGCCATTTCTGTAATGAAAAATATGAATTTGATAAAAGTGATTTAAGAAAAATTATAGAAGAAATTTAACACTTAGTATTATATTTTAATAATTTTATTATTTATACTTGTATAATTTTAATACTTCCCTTATAATAAATTGTAAAGGAGGTATTTTTTTTATGAATGTTATGGTAATACTTTGTGACCAGTTAAGACCAGATTATTTATCTTGCTATGGAAATAAGCAAATTAAAACACCAAATATAGATAGTTTATATAACGATGGTGTTCTTTTTGAGCATGCAATAACAGCTTCGCCAGTATGTGCTCCGGGTCGAGCATGTATGATGACAGGCAGATATGTAAGCGATCATAATGTGTGGACAAATGACGTTGCATTTAGAGATGGTATAGATTTTTTACCAATGCGAATGAAAGATAACGGATATATGTGTGGTGCATTTGGAAAGCTCCATCATTTTCCAGGCAAAGATAGCAAAGGATTTGATGTTGCTTATCAAATGGAAGAAAGAAGACTACAAACAGAAGATGACTATTATAAATATTTAAAAGAACTTCATCCAGAAATTACAGATTTATATGGACATGATGAAAAAGGACATTTTTCATATCCATTAAATGAATATTATGAGCATTGGATGGCAGATAAAACTATTGAGTTTATAAAAGATAATCAGACTAAAAATTTCTTTACTTGGACATCATTCCAAGGACCACACGGACCAATGGATGCTCCTATTGAAGATGATGGTATAACAGAATGGATAGAAATGGATGCTGCAATCGATGTTGAGCATATTCCAAATTCTGAAGTTGTACAATATAGAAGAATGCGCCAAGGTGTTAAACCAGCAAAAGCTTGTAGAAACTATCGTAGCGAATATGCTCGAATGATACAAATAATTGACTATGAAATAGGGAGAATAATTACGCATTTAAAAGAAAATGGATTATACGAAAATACTGTAATTATATTCTCAACTGACCATGGAGATTTAGCTGGTGATTATGGAATGTTCCAAAAAGGTCCGATGTTACACAAATCTCAGCTTGAAGTTCCAATGATTGTTGCAAATCATCCAGAGCTACCAAAGCATACTAGAAGTGATATTTTGGTGTCTAATATTGATATTGGAGCAACTGCTCTAAAAGTAGCTAAAGATGATAAATCGTTTGGATACTCTCGTAGTATGGCGGAGATGTATAATAATAAAGAGCTCCAACGTGATGTTATATATGCCGAATTTTGCGATAGTATGAAACTTGTATCAAACAAAGAGTATAGAATGGCGTACTATCCATTTGCTGGTGAATGTGAGCTTGTTAAAATTGATGAAGAATTAGTCAATTTAGCTGATAATCCAGAATATCAAGAAATGAAAATTAAATTCTTAAAAGATATAATTGATTTTATGGTGCTCGCAAAAGGTGTTCAAATCGAAACACAAGACCTAACACCAAAAGTTCAAGAAGGTCTTGTTAAAAAATGGCCATCTTATAAAAAGGAAATTCCTATTGTATTTCCAATTGCAAGCAAGCGTGAAAGACAAAATTTAATTGATGGTGGGTTAAATGGTGATTATAATGAGTTTTGTATTGAGCGTGATGATGAAATAGTTCAATATTATGGCAAATATTGGACTGATACACGACGTTTTAAAACGAGCTATTAATGACTGCTCTTTGTTCAAGATTTAAAAATTCTAATTTGTAAAAAAATGGAGGAACTTTTAATGAGGCAAGTAAGAGAACTTAATGGAGAATGGAAATTTTTAAAACACAATTTATTTAGTAACGGTTCACTACCAAAGTTTTATAGGATGAATTTTAATGATAGTAGCTGGCAAACAGTAGATGTGCCACATGATAGTAGTATAGTATCAGAATTTAAAGAGTCAAATGCAGCGGGTCCCCGTGGTGGATATGCAGAAGCAATCATTTGTTATTATAGTAAATACTTTGAGCTCTCAAAAGAAGATTTGGAAAAGAAAATCTTTATTGAATTTGAAGGCGTTTATATGAATGCAACAGTGTATGTAAATGGAGAGCAAGTGGGTAAATATCCATTTGGTTATACAACATTTAAATATGACATTACAAACTTAGCAATAGAAGGTACTAATAAAGTTTCTGTAATGGTAGACAATGAAGCTCAACCAGGTTCAAGATGGTATAGTGGTACAGGAATTTATAGACCAGTAAAACTTTATTTGCTAGATAAAGTATACTTTGAAAAAGACGATTTCTTTGTTACAACACCATTTGTCACAAATGATTGTGCTGTAGTAAATGTAGATGCAATTATTAAAAATGAAAATAAAAGTGCTTCAAAATTTGTAACTCTAAAATATGAAATAAAAGATGCAGATGGAAATATTGTAGCAACTAAAAAGATAGATAGGTCAATTTCTTATGATTGCTATACAGATATGAGCACAACAATTCAAATTGACAATCCAAAACTTTGGTGTAATAAATCTCCGTATTTATATACGCTCATTACTGAAATTATTGAAAATGGTCAAGTATTAGACAATCTTAAAACACGCTTTGGAGTTAGAACCATAGAGTTTACACCAGACAAAGGCTTTATTATTAATGGTCAAAAAGAGATGCTCAAAGGCGTTTGTATTCACCATGACAATGGTCCTCTTGGAGCAGCAGCATATAGAGCAGCATTCATCAAAAAAATTGAAATCGTAAAAGCTATGGGAGCAAACGCAATTAGGACTTCTCATAATCCAGAAGCTCCAGAATTTTTAGATCTTTGCGACGAATATGGTATGTATGTTATGGAAGAAGCTTTTGACGAATGGATTGAAGCTAAACGTCCTAGAATTTTCGGTGGATTATTTATGCGTCAGCGAATTTTTGCTTATTCTAATTATTTTGAAGAATGGTCAGAAAAAGACCTTACTGCAATGGTAAAACGTGATAGAAATCACCCTTCAATTGTAATCTGGAGCACAGGAAATGAAATATTAGAAATGAAAGATGTTGAAGGAGAAAGAATGAACCAAGTGCTCTTAAATACGGTTCATAAATATGATAAAACAAGACCTGTACTTGTAGCTGGTAATGGGCTTATGGCAATTAATAAAACTCATAACTTAGATATACTTGACCTTGCTGGATATAACTATGCTGAAGATTGTTATATTCCTCATCATCAAGAAAAGCCTAATCGTTGTATTGTAGGTAGTGAAAATGCATCTGCAACTCCATTTGAAAAACGTGGTTTATATGACCAATTTATACAAGTGGATAAAGCATCAAAAGAGATAGGAAATGAAAATGCTGATCCAGAAGAAGGCTTTGTTTCAGAAGCTGTAAAAGTTGCAGAAACTGTTCAATCTAATGTAAGAGCTAGAGTTGCTCGAGGTGAAAACTCTATGATAAGGCATTTAGCAGACGACTTTGTTGCTGGTATGTTTATTTGGACTGGAATTGACTATCTCGGAGAACCTACTCCAGAAGTTTGGCCTTCGATTAGTTCTTACTTTGCTCCTATTGATAGGGTATACTTCCCTAAAGATTCTTTTTACTTCTATAAAAGCTGTTGGTCAGATGAAGATGTACTACACATTCTTCCTCATTGGAGCTTTGAAAATGTAGATATATTACCAGTATGGTGCTACACAAATTGTGATGAAGTAGAGCTATTTGTAAATGGTAAATCTCAAGGTAATCGAACTTTAGAAAGAGATAAACAGCTTCACTTAGAATGGGAAAATATCAAGTTTGAACCGGGTGAAGTTAAAGCAGTAGGAACACGAAATGGCAAAACTATTACTACTATAATTAAAACTGCTTATGATGTTAAAGATATGAAGTTTGAAACTGATACAACTGAGCCTAAAGCAGGTGATTTATTCTATACAACAATTTCTTTATATGATGAATTTGGTACGCTTGTTCCAAATAAAGAGCATGAAATCACATTCACAGCAGAAGGTGGCATAGAATTTATAGTATGTGATAATGGCGACCCTGAATTTAGTAACTTCACAACTAACACTGTGAAAACTTTAGGTGGTCTTGCTCGCGCAATCTATAAAGCCAAATCTTCAGGCAAAATTATTGCAAGCTCTATTATAAATGGCAATCAACTTGAACAAGTTATAGAAATTAACGTAAAATAAGTTTAGTTAAGAGGTAGTTAAATTTTACCTGTTTCTTATTATAGCAGTCATTTTTTAAATTTGAAAGGGAGCATATCATATAATGAAAAAACCTAATGTATTAATATTTTTTACCGATGACCAGCGATTTGACACAATTGGAGCTATGGGAAATAATGAAATTAAAACTCCAAATTTAGATAAATTTGCAAATGAAAGTGTGGCTTTTAGACAAGGGCATATAATGGGAGGTACTTGCGGAGCAGTTTGTATGCCATCACGCGCAATGCTCCAGACTGGAAGAACTGTATTTACATTGCATGGTGAAGGAAAACGAAACGGTGGCTCAATTCCGCCTGAGCATACTACTATGCCAGAAATGTTTAAACAAAATGGATATTTCACACAACACATTGGTAAGTGGCATCAAGACAAAGCATCATTTAACCGCTCTTATATGGATGCAAATAGTATATTCTGTTTTGCTAATGGTATGAAAGGGCGTAGTAGTTGGTATGGACATGGCGGACATTATGCTCCTGTACTAATGGATTATGATTCAACTGGAAAATATGAGCTAGAACATGCTTTTCAAATGGAAAATGGCTTGAAGAAGAAAAAAGAAATTGATATAAATATTGAAAATAACATGCATTCAACAGATATATTCTGTGATACTGCTCTAAATTTTATTGAAAATTATGACCAAGATAAACCTTTCTATTTATATCTAGCATTAGTTGCTCCTCATGACCCAAGAAATGCACCAGCAGAATATGAAGAAATGTATTCACCTGATAATGTATCCACACCTGAAAACTTTATGCCAATTCATCCATTCGATAATGGAGAACTATGGAACCGTGATGAGTCATTAGAATATTTTCCACGTAGAGAATATTCAATTCGTCGCCATATAGCAGACTACTATTCAATGATAAGTCATATTGATGCTCGTTTTGGGGATGTTATGGAAAAATTAAAAGAAAAAGGATTATATGATGATACAATTATTATATTTGCGGGAGATAATGGGTTAGCTCTTGGGCAACATGGATTGATGGGCAAACAAAGCGTATATGAGCATAGTGTTCGTGTGCCACTTATGGTAAAACCTGCTGGCGAATTTGCTCCAAGAATGACAGATGCGTATGCTTACCTTTGCGATATATTCCCAACATTGTGTGACTTGTGTGGTTTTGAAACTCCAGAATCTGTAAATAGTGAGTCTTTTGCAGATGTAGTAAATGGTGTGACTGATATAGCTCGAAGAGATTTATTCTTCATATATCGCAACTTCCAAAGAGCATACAAAAATGATAAGTTTAAGCTCATTGAATATTTTGTAACAGATGAGCGTAATACTCAATTATTTGATCTTGAAAATGACCCTAAAGAGAAAAATAATTTGGCAAATAACCCAGCATATAAACTAATCTTAGAAGAGCTAAAAGAAAAATTAAACAAAAGTCAAGTTAAATTTGAAGACCCACTTATAACTTGCTCTGCAGAAAAATTAGCAGAAGATATTTGGTAATATTAAATATTAAAGGCAATTTATCTCCAAACTTATCTAAGTAGGAGAATATTGCCTTAATTATTAGAACACTCATTCAATAGTAAATTCTGCAATAATATATTCATCCATTAAATAATTAGCACACTTTATCATACGATATGTTCCATTCTCTAATATACCAAAGTGATATGATAAATTAACTTCCTCTTGGTACTCTGCACCGGCTGCTATATACATATCAATCTCTGGATACGATGGGTCATAGTTTTGCATTAAATACCAATCTCCATTAACCCATTTATGCATTTCAATTTTTTGATCTATAGATAAGTGAGAATCAGATAAGTTTGTCGTTGTAAGAATAAGTTTCATATCGTCATTTTTATTATTCTCTTTTATTTTAGCAGTTAATTTAGCATCTGAAGAAATTGTAAAATCATCAGTTATTTTGTGTAGAATAGTTGAAGCAACTTTAGCTGGTTGAGCACTTGATGAACCATTATAACTATTATAACCTTTAGAGTCTGTATCAGTCATACAACAACATTTACATGAAGTGGTTTTTGGCTCTTCTATGATATGCTCTCTCATTATTAACTGCTCTTCAATAGCTACAGGGTTAACAGTAACTATAGTTTCAACAGTAATTGTATTTTCAGCTGCAAATATAGTTGCTCCTATTGATAACGTCATTGCAAATGCTAAATTTAATAATTTTTTATTGTGTAACATATTTTTCCTCCCAATTTTTAATAATATTAGATATAGACATAATTATAAAAATTTATCTAACCACCTATAAAGGTGGTGTTTGTCTTGACTATTTTTGTTAAAATATAAATACATTTTATTATATTGTTTAATTCGTATGAATATACCCATTATCTGCAAGCCAATCATCAAATAAATCTTTTGTAATACGTCTTGCAGAATTAAAGGAACAGATCTTAAATGACGATATAATTAGTAGATTTACCTCTTATACATAAACTTCAATTTATCAGCATAAAATCATAAGCAGGTTTTAATGGGAGATGCTATAAAGTAAATTAAAAACTATGAGGAATAGGGAGACATATGAGCGAAAATAAAAATATGATTAACGAAAATATTATAAAGCTCTGGCTGAGATTTGTAATACCTTCTATTGTTGGAGTTGTTTTAAATACTGTCTATGTTATGGTAGACGGTATTTTTGTTGGAAGAGGTGCTGGTGAAGCTGCTTTGGCTGCGGTAAATCTTGCTTGGCCAGCCATTACCATAATTTTAGGAACAGGAGCAATGTTTGGAACAGGTGCAACCATTTTAGTAGCCAAAACACTTGGTGAACAAGATAAAGCTAGAGCAGAACAAATATTTGCTACTACAATTAAATATACCCTGTGTCTTGGAATTATATTTATGATACTAGGCGTTATTTTAGCTGAACCTATAACAAGGTTACTTGGAGCAAACGCAGATACTTTTGATTTCACTAAAGATTACTTTGTAGTTATATATCTTATGGCAATCCCATATTTATTTTCAAATTCCTTAAATCAACTTGTTAGAGCAGATGGCAATCCAAATTTATCTATGATTATGGTTGGAGTAGGAGCTTTATTAAATGTTCTACTTGACTGGATTTTAGTAATTGAATTACAAATGGGTACAATAGGAGCTGCTCTTGCAACAGGTTGTGGGGTAATTTTATCTACAATAATAGGACTTTGGTACTTCACTTATGGAAAATCAAATATTAAGCTTAGAAAAGAATACTTTAAATTTGATTTTCAAATAATGTCTTCAACTTGTAAAATTGGAGCTGCATCATTTTTTATGCAATTTTCAATAGGACTACTTATTTTAATTCAAAATAATGTTATTTATACGCATGGTACAACCATTGATATTGCTATATTTTGTATAGCGGGATATATATTTTCTTTGTATGCTCAAATAGCAATTGGTATAACTCAAGGTATTCAGCCAGTTATTGCATTTCACTGCGGAGCAACTGCATATCAAAGGCAATTTAAGCTTCTTTGGATTACATTAACTGTAACAATATCTCTTGGAATTATATTTTTAGTGTTCCTAGTATTATTTGGCAAAGATTTTATTTTATTATATGGAATTGACCCACATATGATAGATATTGCATATCAAAGAGTGTTTATATTTTGTGTAGGAACTCCTGCAGTAGGAGCAGTTTATACAATGTCATCATATTATCAAGCAGTAAATCAAAGTATGTATGCAAACGTTATTTCTGTAGGTCGTGGAATTATATTACAGGTATTTTTTGCAATTACATTACCCATATTTTTAGGTGTAAATGGAATTTTTATAGGTCAAGCTGCTTCTGATATATGTGCATTATTTATCGTAATTACTTTAGTATTTATCTCAAAAAGACAAAAATAAATATTACTTACAAAAAAGGGGGCAATTATTGTCCCCTTAATTTTATATAGTAAAATATTTAAGTTGAGTTTTTAAATTTTCAAGTTGAACTTCTAATTCTTCACTAATTAATACATTGCTTTCTGAAATTTGTGTATTTTTGGACATTTCTTGTTGAAGTTTTTCAACATTTTTTATTATTCTTTGAAGAGCTTCTTTTTGTATTGTAGCTCTATCAGATACTTGTTTTGACATGTCACGTGTTTCACTAGTTGCAATTACTATATTTTTAAGAGCATTTACAGTAAGTTCAACCATATTTTCACCTTTTTCAATATTAGCTAGATTTTCTGTAATCATTTTATAAACATTTTGAACAATTTCAGATGTTTTATTAGATAATTCACGGACTTCCGTTGCTACAATAGCAAAACCTTTTCCAGCTTCACCAGCTCTTGCAGCTTCTATAGCAGCATTTAATGCCAGTAAATTAGTTTGAGCTGCAATGTCTTCAATTGACTTTATAACTTCTGCCATTTCTTTTATAGAGGTACTTATAACTTGCATTGAACTGACAAGATTTTCACCAATATTTTGACCATCTACAGCTTTATTGCTCATGTCTTCAGCAATAATATAATTATTATCAATATCACCAATAATATCTATTATCTCTTCTGAAACTTGTACAGTATCTTGTTTGAAATTTAAGACAAGAGCTGACTGCTCTGTTGTAAGAATAGATAAATTTTGAGCAGAATCTGCAATATTACTTGTTGCTTGACTTACACGTATTGTAGATTGTTGAGTGTTAGAAAGTAAGTTTTTTAATTTTGTTGAGATATTTATCATAGATATTTTTACTTGACTAAAATCACCAACGTAATTTTGAGTTGGAGCCTTAGTAAAATCTCCTTCTGCAAAACATCCTAAAACTTCATTAATATCAGTTATATAAGAAGAAAGAGCACTAGATACTACATCTAAAGATAAAGCTAAGTTTTCTGTTTCTTCATTTGGTCTTTTAATATGATTAGTTTGAATATTAAAATTCCCTGTTTTCAACTGATCAAGTGCTTTTACTACATCAGAAATTGGTGAAATATAATTTTTAACTACTTTATGTATTCCCGCTGAAACCAAAAGTATACTTAATAAAACGATAATGATACAAGTAACAACTTCTACTAAAATATCATTATATACATTATATGCTGGATAATTAGCAACAATTATAAAAGGCGAATTATCAACAGTTGCAGTTGCTGTATAAAACATCTTACCGTCAACATCTTTTACAAGAATTATCTCATCATCATCTACATTTAATAATGACATATAATCTTCTCCTAATACAGACATTGAAGTTAAATTTTCATCTTGATTCATCAAGGTTTCATCAATATGTAGAATTATATTTCCAGATTTGTCTATCATAAATGCTGTTATTTCATTGGCTTGTGATTCTTCAACTAAAATAGTTCTAATTTCATCAAGTATCATGTCTATGCCTAAAACACCAATATGCTTGCCTGAGCTACTAATAATTTCTTTTGAGAGAGATACTACCCTTCTTCCAGTCCTGGCATCTACATAAGGTGATGAAATATATACACCATTGGTGTTTTTAGCACCTATAAACCATTCTCTTGTAGTTAAATCTATATCTGTACTCCAATCACTTGAAGAAACAAACTCATTGTTCTCAGTTAAAATATACATAAGACTAACATTATCAGATGGAGCTTGTGCACTTAAAGATTGTTTTAAAGCTTCTTGTTCAGCTGAAACAGAACTATATTCAAGCCAAGCTCCAAAATGAATTTCTAAAGAATTAATTAAGCTTATTTTTTCAGTTAAGTCTCCATTAATATGCTCAGCTAAAAGATTAGCATTTTTAAGGGAAATTTCTTCAGCAACATCTACACTACTAAACAAAATTGTTATTATTCTTGAAATAGTACTTAATAATAAAATTAATAACATAAATAGAATAAAGGCTACTCTTATTTGAAAGCCTAGTGTTTTTTTTACCATGTATAAAATCCTCCTATTATTCATTGATATATATTTATATATATAATATAATAACCAATATAAGGAAATAATGCAAGTACATGTTAAAATTTTTTTATAATTAATTTTTAATAAATTTACAAAAACAGTTATTAAATTTTAAATAATAAGATTATTTTTTTTAGTAGAAAGGATTTTTTTATGTTTAATATTGATAAATCTTTAGATATAAATAAATTAGATTTTGCAGCAAAAACATTTTTCTATACAACTAGATTACCAATAGCATTCTTAAATCATATGGGAGATATTATTTTTTTAAGAGGGAAAAAGGGAAAACAAGCTTTTTTTTGTACATTATTTGAAGATTGTACAAAAGAAAATTGTCCTTGCCAATCGACACATTTATATGCTGGAAAAGAATCATACCATTTAGGTGAACCCTATATTTTTATGTGTCCTGCGGGCTTAACACAAATAACAATGGCAATTGTAGTTGAAGGAATTTTTAAAGGTTTTTTTATCTCTGGAGGATTTCTTATGACCTCAGCAGATGAATTTTGTATTACAGATATTTATGATAAGTATAAAATAGCTGACGAGCATAAAATTAAACTTAGTCAAGCTCTTCATGAATTAATCGTAATTTCTCCATCTCTTACACGATATTATGCTAATGCTATAGAATGTATTACTTCATCTGTTATGCTTACAAATACATTTAATTTAAAAGAAAAAAATAAACGAGCTTTACAACAAAGAAAAATTGGAGAAACTCTACAGCAAAAAAAATATATTTATAATGCAGATTATTCATACCCTTTTCAAAAGGAAAAGGAATTAATTGAAGTAGTAAAAAGTGGACAAACACGAGAAGCCTCGGTAATATTAAACGATTTACTAGGGCACATTTTGTTTAGCTACGGGAATGACTTAAATGCTATAAAACCTAGAGTTCTTGAATTATGTACAATCATTTCACGAGTGACACTGGAATCAACAAAACGTATAGAAAATACTTTATCATTGAATGCAATATTTCTGCAAAAATTAGTTGAAGCTCCTACTCTTGAAGATTTAGCTTTTGTGTTGCAAAAAATTATTAAAGAGTTTAGTGATGAAATATTAGAGCTAAATAATACAGCTTTATTTGTTCCAATTAGAAGAGCTATAAATTACTTAAACACATATTATGCAGACGAAATTTCTTTAATTAAAGTTGCAAAATTTGTACATCTTACACCATCATATTTTTCAACTATATTTAAAAAAGAAACAGGCTATTCCTTTACTCAGTATCTAAATAGAATTAGAATAGAACATGGTAAATTGCTTCTATTAGACACGTCACTTACAATCTTAGAAATAGCCGTTGAAGTTGGATTTGATACCGACACATATTTTTGTACTGTATTTAAAAAAATAACAGGTATTACTCCAAATCAATACAGAAATAATAGTAATATGTGAACTCCCTCCACTTATAGAAGTGTGGGCTTCTTGCGTAATCCGAACCAATGTTCAGTAATTTAGCAAGTCATTCCGCCACCTATAGAGGTAGAGGTGGGAGAATTCTTGCTAAGCTAAGTGCAGTTAAATATATCTTGTTATTTCGCTAACTTCTTTTCGTGGTGTTGGTTTTGGAGCTTCAGTAGGATATCCAAAAGTCACGACAGCAGCAACGGTTTCTCCTTCAGGTAGAGAAATCGTCTTTTTAATATTTTCGTCATCAATAACACCCATAATGCATGTCCCTATGCCATATTTATGTGCTGCAAGACAAAAAGTTTGAGTTGCAATTCCAGCATCAAATACTTCCCAATCAGAGCCTTTACTTGTTACATATCCAGATTTTTCAAAACCTAAAGCTTTTGCCTTTTCTTCATCAAATGCTCCACTTTTTCCTTTAACAAAACTAATTACAGCTACATTTTTTGCATTTTTGAGCACTTTTACATTATAAATAAATCCTTTAACACATTTATCTGCGAGCTCTGAAATTATATTTGGGTCTGTAATTATATTATAACGTGCAATTTGAGTATTGCCCCAAGAAGGAGCATATCGTGCCTCATCAATAATTTTTTCTACAACTTCTTTTTCTACAACTTTGTCTTCATATTTTCTAATACTTCGTCTTTCTTTAATCATTTTTTTCCTATCCTTTCATTTTGTATTTATATATTTTATCATGCCAAAAAAGAAATAAATTATTCAATAAAAATCTAATATACATCCAATATAGCATCGTCTGGTACATCAACATAAGTTTCTGGAACTTCACCTGTCATGACTTTATCTACTAAGACAATTCTTCTATGTACATTAACTGTTTCTTCATAAATTGGAACTACCATTTGAACAGTTGCCATAACATCTAACCACACTATATGATTTGTTTGATTTATTCCACTTTCTCTCCATTCACTAGCATAATCAACCGTTACTGTACCATTTAATAAAATTTCAATGGTTAAATTTGGACCTAAATTAGCAAAAATTCTACTTCCAGTAAGATTTCCAAGTGGAATTTCAAATTCTATAGGTGGTATATTGTTAAGAGAATCAGAACATTTTGATGTAATTTGTGAAAATAAATTATTAATTAAAATTGTATTTACATTCCAAGAAGCAAGTTTTCCATCGTCATCATAATCATAATTTAATAAGTCTTCAACTGTATTTTGATTTATAGCAAGTGTTTGAGCTATTGCGTCATTAATCGCATCTGTTGCAACTGAAGTGGCAGCCAATTTTGCCATAGCCATTGTGGATGGCCAACTTTCTAAATCTAGTTGTATATACAATATTGATACGGTTATAAAAATAATCAAAATACCTATAAAGCTCTGTAGTCTATAAGTATTTTGTTGATTAGAACGATATTTTGCAACTTCTCGTATGGATACTTTTCCACTAGTAGGTGGTGGCAAATATTTTTTACGTTTAATTTTAAAAAAATAGCCTCTACGAAAGATAATATTCCCTCCTTTTACAAATAATATATTTTTCATCATATTATAAGTATATATTTTTACAATATATTCTAATATATAATTTAGTATTACTTATATCTCTTATTGACAATTTTCACAGACTCCTGTTATAACAGATGCATCATATTCAATTTTAAAATTATTTATGTTTTCCTTTTTAATAAGCCCTTCTGGTAAATGAATAGTAGTTCCGCAAGTTTTACATTTAAGATGAAGATGTTCTTTACAAGACAAGTCATCTCCTATATAACGAAAATAACTTTTTTTTGCATCTGTATCTATATGTTTGCTTATTAAATTTTCTTTTACTAAGTAATCAATATAACGATATATTGTAGATAAACTTATTTTTATATCTTGATTTTCAAGTGATATACTTATATCATCAATTGATACATATCTATCTTGCTGATTTTTTATCAGTTCTAAAATTTTTTGTCTATTTTTTGTATTATATACCATAATTTTTCCTTTCAATCTTTTTTATCAATCAAATAGACCACGGGACATCCGTGGTCTATTTTATTCTTCATTTTGATTTAAATGAAGAGTTTTACTAGGTACAATAGTTGATATAGCATGTTTATATAGAAGTTGCTGTTTACCTTCGCTATCAATTAAAACTACAAAATTATCAAATCCTTTGACTGTACCTTTAATTTGAAAACCATTTGTAAGAAAAACCGTAGCAATAATTCTTTCTTTTCTGAGCTGATTTAACACCACATCTTGTAAATTTACACTCTTATTCATAAAATCCTCCAATTGTTTTGCAAATATTTATATAGATTATTGACTACTTTCATTTATAATATACAAAAGAACTAAAAAAATTTTTTTGTTCTATTTTAATCCAAAATTCTATACTTCTACAGTAGAATGCGGAATTTCTGGAAGTTCATTATCTTCGGTTTCTATTGTTTTTGAAGTAGGTTTTACTAAAATAATTACTATTATTAATAAAGGTATTATAATTGGCAATATGCTAATTAATGAAGTACATACAATTTGAATTTCTGCTTTTCCTTTTGAAGTTTTAGAAAAAAAGAAAAATGTAAATACATCCCAAATAAATTTCTTTTTTGGAGGACTATTTAAACTTTTAAACATATATAACTGCCCCGATATAGCCCAAAGCGGTTTATAATAAATATAGCCTTGGCTATCATTTTCATCTTTATTAAGTTCAAATGGAAAATTATATATATAAGTAATCTTTAGTCTGAACTCACGATAATCTATGGGGATTTTTTTTTGTCTTCTAGTAGGGTCCTTATAAAATTCTTTAAATCGTATTAAAAGAATTTCTTCTAATTCCAAGTTATTTTTTTGCACTTAAAGTAATTCCATAATTGTAGGTAAAATTTCTTCTTTATCACAAATAAGAGAGTGCAGGATTTTTTTATCTTCTAATCCTTGAAGTGGAGCAGGAATTTTTACTTTTGTCAATGTTTCTAAAGTGTTTAACAGTTCATATTCATTTTTGTTTATATCTATATTTAATGCAGAGCATACTCCTATAGGGAATTTATACGGACTAGCAGTTGATACTATTATAGTTTTATTAGACTTATTATTTTTGTCATCTTTTTGATATTCCAGATAACCATGGTACGCAACAGCTGTGTGTGTGTCAAGCAAATATTGATATTTATCATAACAATTCTTAATAGCTTCTTTTGTTTCATCATCAGTTGCAGATGTTGCATAAAATAACTTATCAATTTCTTCTTTTAAATCATGTGGTATTTTATAATAACCTTTTTGTTCTAAATCATTCATTAAATTTTGTATTAAAGTAGTATTATGATTTGAAAGCTCATATAATAAACGCTCTAAATTTGATGAAATTAATATATCCATAGACGGAGAAATAGTCTTTACAAATTCACGTCTTTTATCATATATTCCTGTTTTTATAAAGTCAGTTAGAACATTATTTTGATTTGATGCACAAATAAGTTTACCAACAGGAGCATTCATTTTCTTAGCAAAATATGCTGCTAATATATTTCCAAAATTTCCTGTAGGAACAATATAATCAACATTATTTGAGTTAAAGTCTAAACTGCTCTTAATATAATATACAATTTGTGGTAACAACCTACCCCAATTAATGCTATTAGCACTTGACAATTTAATACCATCTTGTAGCAATTTTTCATTCAATTCATCATTAATAAATATATTTTTTGCAGCAGTTTGAGCATCATCAAAATTCCCTCTTATTGCAATTACTGATACATTAGAGCCTTCTTGAGTAATCATTTGTTGTTTTTGAACTAAACTTACACCTTCGCTCGGATATAGTACAACAATTTTAGTACCTTTTACATCTTTAAAACCTTCAAGAGCAGCTTTGCCTGTATCTCCAGAGGTAGCTACAATTATTGCTATTTCATTTTTTTCACCAGTTATTTCTATGGCTGTGGTGAGAAAATATGGCAATATTTGAAGAGCAACATCTTTGAATGCACATGTTGGTCCATGCCAAAGTTCTAATATTTCAGTATTATCATCTAATTTGTATACTGGTGCAACATTAGCTTGCTCAAATGAATTATTATAAGCCAATTCAACACATTTTTCAATTTGTTCTTTAGAAAAATCAGTTAAAAATTTACCAAATATTAATTTAGCTACTTCCTTATAAGAAGATTTTTTAATAAAAATTTTTTCATCTTCAGATAAAGTTGGTATACAATCTGGAGTATATAATCCTTTGTCAGGAGCAAGACCTTTTATAATAGCTTCAGCAGATTGTACTTTTTTTGTATCTCCTCTTGTACTGGAATAAAACATTGTTTGCCTCCATTCATTTTTATAATTATGCTAAACACATAAAAATATTAGCTTTTTCAACATATTCTTTTTCTTTTAAAATACTTATAGCTTCTTGTAAAAACTGTTCTTTAGTTTCATGAGTGATAATTGTTAGACTTGCCATATCTATATCAGGCACTGGAGATTGAATTACAGATTTAATGCTCACACCACGCGTGCCAAGTTCACTTGCGATTCCTGCAAGCACATTAGGTTTGTCAGCCACTCTAAGACGTAGACAAAACGAAGAATTTAACTCTCTAATATTAAGTATTTCTTTTTCTTTATAACAATTTAATCCATAGTTACCTGTTGTTTTGTTTAATATACTTGTACAAATTGCCATGATATCTCCAACAACAGAACTTGCTGTAGGCATTTCTCCAGCACCACGACCATATAACATAATATTATCAGCAGCATCACATTTTAAAAATACTGCATTAAATACATCATTTACAGAAGCTAATGGGTGACTATTTTTAACAAATGCAGGTCTAACAGATAATATAATCTTTTCATCATGCTCTTTTGCCATTGCAAGTAATTTGATTTGATATCCTAATTTATTTGCGAGCATAATATCTTTTTCAACAATTTGAGTAATTCCTTCACAATAAACATCATTTAATGTACATCTCGAATTAAAAGCAATACTTCCTAAAATTGCAATTTTACGTGCAGCGTCTGTTCCTTCAACATCTGCACTTGGATCAGATTCAGCATATCCTAAATCTGCAGCTTGTTTTAGAGCATCCTTATATGATATTCCTTGCTCTGTCATTTTTGTAAGAATATAATTTGTGGTACCATTTAAAATAGCAATTATATCACTATAAGTGTTAGCACAAAGTACATTTTGCATTGCTCCAATAACAGGAATTCCTCCACCAACACTTGCTTCATAACGAACATCAACATGTTTTTCTTTAGCTAATTTAAATATTTCTTCACCTTTTACTGCTATCAAATCTTTATTAGCTGTTACAATATTTTTCCCAGCTTCTATAGCTTTTATTATACACTCATAAGCAAATGTTAATCCTCCCATGACTTCTACAACAATTTCAATTTCATTATCATTCAATATTTCATCTATATTTTGACAAAGTTCTTCTTTTGTAACACCAGCATCTAATGCTTTTTGCGTATCTCTTTCAAGAACTTTTTTTACTTTTATTTGTTTACTTGTACGCATTTTGATGTCATCTGAGTTTTTCTTAATAAGTTTATAAACTCCTCCACCAACTGTTCCACATCCAAGAATTGCTATTTGTATCATTTGTTATCCTCCATTAAACATCATAATTTTTTATTGTTAATCTTCTAAATGAGTGTCACAAAAATCCTTCTTTTATTATTTTTTATAATATATCTTCATATAGTCAATGTCAAGGAGAGCAATTATACGTATCATTAATAGAGGCTTTTATTTGATATTTGATAATTTTGCATTTGGTATATATAAAAATTAAATACTAAAATATTTTACTAAAGTATCTACACATTCTTTATAAGTCTTACATTTTTTTATTTCATCTACAAAATTATAATCAAGTATATTATCCATAAGTTTTTGTATAAATATAGAGGAGTCTTGAACAAATTTTAAGGCATGAGTATAC
>LJHE01000048.1 GCA_001983555.1 Candidatus Epulonipiscioides gigas | reverse complement strand
TTAAATATTCATTCTCAGCTTTCAAATATAAAATTTCTTCTTTTAAATATAAATTTTCTTCTTTTACATTTTTTTCTATACTTTTTGGTGTATTTGTAGATTGTCTGGATTTATGGGCTCAGTTCAGAACTAAACTATAAACTGATTATATTATATTTAGTTTATCAAGAAATTTTATCAATTCATTTCTCCACCTATAGAGGTGGAAGAATTCTTGCTAGTTTTAGTTAATCTTTAAATTTAAAGGTATATTTTTAAATAAAATCATAATACTAATATTGGATAACGTTACCAAGCAATAGAAATGAACTATGACTAATTTAAGAGGTGAACTATGATAAGTATTACCAATTTAAGAAAGGTTTATGATGACAATGGATATGAGGCGTTAAAGAGCATCAACTTAGAAATAAATGATGGGGAGCTAGTTTGTTTACTTGGACCTAGTGGTTGTGGAAAAACTACAATTCTAAATTTGTTGGCAGGACTGCTTGACCCAACAAGTGGAGATATAAAATTTGACAATACATCAGTAATTAATAAGCATCCAAAAGATAGAAATATTGGGCTTGTATTTCAAAATTATGCTCTATATCCACATATGACAGTTTTAGAAAATGTAATGTTTCCACTAACTGTAGGGCGCAAAAAAATGCAAAAAAAAGAGGCAGAGAAAATTGCAAAAAAATTTATGGCAATTACTAACATAGTGGAACTTGCTAATAAAAAACCTGGACAAATGTCTGGAGGGCAACAACAACGTGTAGCCATTACAAGAGCATTAGTACAACAACCAAAAGTTTTACTTTTAGATGAACCTTTGAGCAATCTTGATGCAAGGCTTCGTTTAAAAATACGTGAAGAAATTAGACGACTTATAAAAGAAATTGGAATTACCACAATATTTGTAACGCATGACCAAGAAGAAGCTCTTTCCATTAGCGATAAAATTGTAATTATGGATGGAGGAATAGTACAACAGCATGATATACCATCAAATTTATATTTAGAACCTAAAAATTTATTTGTAGCTAAGTTTATGGGAAACCCTATCATCAATATTTTTAATATGAAAAAACAGGAAACAGCACTAGTTGGAGATAATTTTTCTATTGACATTAAACTATTAGATCAAAGTAGATTTAAAGCTGATTTTAATAAAACCAATTATGTTATTGGTATTAGACCTGAATATTTTGTGTTAGGCAAAACAGCACTTTTTAAGACTAAAGTTAATACGGTTGAATTAATTGGGAAAGATAATATCGTAAACTTTGAAGCTAATGGGTCATATTGTAAAGCAATAACAGATATAAGTGATGGGATTAAGGAAGGAGATATTATTGGCTTTAATATAAAATATGACAAAATATATATATTTGAAGAAGATGGAGCGAGGGTATATTAATGAGAAAATATAGAGCAGAAAATTCACCTCAAGCATGGTTATATTTGTTGCCATCACTAATAATTATAGGAGTATTTAATTTGCTCCCTTTAATTAAAACTTTTATAATGTCAATGCAAACAGGAAAAACATTAAATACAATGACTTATGGAGGTTTTAAAAATTTTCAAATTATTTTGTCTGATCCCAAATTTCATATGGCAATAATTAATACAGCAATTTATGCTCTAGTTGTAGTTCCACTAGGACTAGTTATTTCAATGGCTATTGCAATAACAATATTTGATAAAATTAGATATAAAGCTATATTTGAAAGTATATTTTTTGTTCCTTATTTAACAAGCGTTATCGCAATTGGTATTGTATTTAGGTATTTATTTAATGGGGATTTTGGGTTTATAAATTATGTGTTGAGCTGGTTTGGAGTAGCTCCAATAAATTTTTTAAATGACCCTGATATGAGCATAACCACTTTAATCATTTTTGGTGTCTGGTCTGGATTGGCTTTTAATATAATAATACTTTTATCGGGTCTTAGAAATATAGACGATAATTATTATAAAGTAGCAGATATGTTTGGAGCTACAAAACGAGAGCAATTTACTAGAATAACTTTGCCACAAATGATACCAATAATAACATTTTTAATGATGGTAAATTTTATAAATGCATTTAAAGTATATTCTCAAGTATTTTCTCTATTTAATGGTAAACCAGGTATTGCAGATAGTGCCACAACTGGTGTATTTTATATATTTGATAAATTTTATGTCGATTATAAATATGGTCAGGGTATGGCTGCTGCTGTTGTCTTATTTTTACTAATACTATTATTTACATTCATTCAAAATTTTGTGTTAAAACGAATTTCAAAGTAGGTGATTAATATGGAAAAAATAGGTTCATTTATATCAAAATTATTTGTAGTTATTATGGCTATTATAACTTTATTTCCTTTTGTATATATGATTTTAGCTAGTCTTATGACTTTTCAAGAAGCAACAAGTATTCCACCAACATTAATACCATCTGA
This sequence comes from Candidatus Epulonipiscioides gigas, assembly GCA_001983555.1. Classification (GTDB taxonomy): domain Bacteria; phylum Bacillota; class Clostridia; order Lachnospirales; family Cellulosilyticaceae; genus Epulonipiscioides; species Epulonipiscioides gigas. The sequence goes on along the minus strand of LJHE01000048.1, from coordinate 30,996 downwards.
GCTACAATTTAATAATTATGCTGAGGCTTTAAAACAAGCTCCATTTGGGAGATATTTCTTAAACACCGTATTGGTTGCAACCCTTTCCACGTGTGGAACACTGATTACTTGTATATTATCAGCATTTGCTCTTGTAAAATTACAATTTAAAGGAAAAGGAATACTTCTTATAGGAATGGCTGCACTTCTTATGGTTCCTTATGAAGTAACAGTATTTACAAATTATCAAACCATTGCTCAACTTGGGTGGCTAAATAGTTATCAAGCTCTAATTGTTCCCTCACTTGCCAGTATTTTTTATACATTTTATTTAAAAAATTATCTTACCAGTATTCCTATTTCTTATTATAAGGCTGCTAAAGTTGACGGTTGTGGAGATTTAGAATTTATTATAAGAATATTAATTCCACTTGCAAAACCTGCACTATTTACAATGAGCATATTAAGTTTTATTAGTGGATGGAATTCATTTTTATGGCCAATTTTAGTAACGAATGATACAAAGATGAGATTGTTAAGTAATGGGTTAAGCTCTTTTGCTACAGAAAGTGGAACAAATGTCCAATTACAAATGGCTGCTTCTGCTTTATCAATCGTTCCAATATTAATAATATATTTAGTTTTTAGAAAACAAATTATAAGAGGAGTTGTAAGAAGTGGTGTTAAAGGATAAAAAAACTAAAATAACTTTTCACAATGGTATATTAACAATAGGTGGCACAATTATTGAAGTGGCTTATGAAGATAGTCATATATTTTTTGATTTTGGGAGCGAATATGACCCTGCTGCTCCTTTTCAACCAAATGATTTGCAAGGATTATTAGATAACAATTTAGTCCCATATATAAATAATATATTTGACCCTAATATTGAGCTAATAGGTTACAAGTCAGCAGAAGACAACTTCAAAAATAGAGCTGTATTTGTATCTCATGTGCATCTTGACCATTCCAAGATAATTAATTATTTAAATCCAAGCATACCATTATATACTTTAGAAGGAACAAAATCTTTACTGGAAACTTTAAATATTAATGATGATTTTCTGTTTCCAATATACGGAGCTCATGATAAAAATGTAAGAGAAATTACAAGTGTAGCAGAAAATGCTACTATTCATATTGGTAAAATTAAAGTTGTCGTCATGCCTATTGACCATGATGCATACGGAGCTTGTGGCTTATTAATTGAAACCCCTGATTTAACTATTGCTTATACTGGTGATATTCGTTTACATGGTTATAGAAAAAATGACACTTTACAATTTTGTAATGCTAGTAAAAACTGTGATATATTGTTAATAGAAGGCGTGAGCATCTCATTTCAAGAAATATATGAGGAAGTTAAAGAAGATGTTATAAAAAGTGAAGCAGAATTAATTAATATAATAAATGAAGTAGTAAAACAAAATTCTAATAAACAAATAACTTTTAATTATTATATCTCTAATATTGAAAGAATAATGAAAATTATTGAAACTAATCCTAGAAAAGTTGTGCTAAATGCATATTATGCCTACGTTTTCAAACAAGCAACAGGATATGATGCTTATTATTATCAGCTCGATGAAAAAGACTATGGCTTAAATAAAAATATGTATATTGAGTATAATATTCTATTAGAAGATAATAGCACTTATTTCTGGCAATTAATTAATCAAAATGACATTGAGAAATTAAAAGATGGTGGAATTTATATTCATTCTAACGCTACTCCTCTTGGAGCTTTTGACCCCACTTTTGAGCCTTTTATAGAAAGGTTTAAAGTAAAAAACATTGAATTTGAATGGTTATGCTGTAGTGGACATGCTTTTCCAAAGGATTTAATTTATATTATAGATCAAATTAAACCTAAACTATTGATTCCTATTCATTCATATAAACCAGAAAGATTATTTAATAACTATGGAGATGTGCTACTACCTGAAAAAGGACAAACTATTTAAATTATGCGTCAAATTAAATTGAAAAAGGAGAATATTTTATGAAATCAAAAAAATTTTTAGGATTATTTTTAGTATCACTTGCATTTGTAAGTTGTAGTAAAGACAAAGATCTGGTAATTGTTCCAACTGATACAAGTTCAGATGAAATAATTCAGGAGCTTGAAGGCCCAGTTGAATTTGTATTTTGGCATGGAATGACTGGTGCTTTGCAAGATACTCTAACACAGCTCACTAATGAGTTTATGGCAGAAAATGAAAATATAACAGTAACTCTACAAAGTCAATCTAGCTATAAAGATTTACAGCAAAAGCTTACATTAAGTATGACAAGTCCAAAACAATTGCCTACTTTAACCCAAGCATATCCAAGTTGGATGGAAACAGCTCTAATTGACAACTTGCTGGTGAATTTAACGCCTTATATTGAAGATCCTATAGTGGGTTTTGATAATTATGATGATATAATAGAAGGTTTTAAAAAAGGGACAGAAATAGATGGAAAAATTTATTCTATACCTTTTAATAAATCAACAGAAGTTTTATGGTATAACAAAACTTTATTTAAGGAGCTAGGGCTAAAACCTCCAACAACTTATGAAGAATTTGCTGAAACTGCAAAAATTATTACGGAGAAAAAAGGAATAGTTGGAGGAGGATTTGATTCTCTCCCTAACTATTACACAACTTATATTTATAATCAAGGCAAAATATTAGACCCAGAGTTTGATGTAACAGGTCCAGAATCAGTTGCTGCTGTAACTTATTATTTAGATGGTATTAAAGATGGATATTTTAGAATTGCAGGTACAGATAACTTTTTATCAGGGCCATTTGGAAATGAGCTTATAGGTATGTATGTGGGTTCAAATGCTGGAGAATCATTTGTGCTCCAAAGTGTTGGGGATAAATTTGAAGTTGGAGTTGTTCCATATCCAGCTGAAGTAGTTTTACAACAAGGTACTGATATTTTTATGTTTAATCCATCCACGAAAGAACAACGATTAGCTGCTTTTGAATATTTAAAATTCTTATCTTCTACTGAATCTCAAATTAAATGGGCCGTTGCTACTGGATATATTCCAACTAGAAAATCTGCAATGAAAGATATTCTTTATATAAATTCTGGCAGTTTAATTTCACCTATAGTTGAAGCTGCAACAAATAACTTATATATAATAAATCCAGATCTTGAAACAGACAGAGCATTTAGAGAATCTTCTACTGTGCTTGAAACTATTTTGGCAGAACCAGAATCTGCAGATGTTGAGGGTAATTTGGAAGGATATAAAAAGACTTTAATTACTATATGGGAATAATTTGAGATAAAAATTTGGGCTATTGCTTTTAGGAAAAAATAATCCTAGGCGATGCCCTTTTTGCAATCTTACCTAGCTTTTAAAATAGGTATACTGCTGAATACAGGTGATATCATGTTTTATTTTCAAAGCTATCACACTTAGTGCTAAATGCTTCTAATAATTTCAAAGAAATATACATTAATACATACCAGCACTATGTTTTTACATAGATATTTGCTTTTTGAACTACTTCCTTCTAGTAAAATTCTTATTTCAATATTGACAAATATTAAGTTAAAATTATTTTTTTACTAATTTAATATACTAGTATTAAAATTATAATATAAACATATAAATTAATAAATATATTTTTATAGAAAGGATTTTTATGATTAATAACGTTATAGATTTAAAAAAAGTTAGGAATATGGCAGAAAGATACTACAATGATAAAGAATTTTATTGTGCTGAAGCAGTTGTATGCTCATTGGAAGAAGTATTTGATCTTGAATTATCTGAGGATATGATCGACAAAGCTTGTGGTTTTAGGCTAAGAACGATAGACTCCAAATATATATGTGGAGATGTGGCATATAATTGTGCAAAATTTATTTGCCATAAACTTGGCATAAACTACAAAGAATAAGCTCTATTTTAGTGCGGTAATAAAATAGAAATATTTTTGTAACTTTATTGACACGTTTTGACGTGTTTTTTTTATAAGTATTTTTAATTAATTGACGATATATATTTTATACGAAAAAAAAAATATGAGAGAGGAGAAAGCTATGACAAAGAAAAAGGTAGTAGCTACTATATTAGCAAGTGCTCTACTGGCTAACCCCGTAAATCAACCAAGTATTTTTGCGAATACTACTATAAAAAACATACACGTACAAAAGATAAACTCTAGATCAGGTACAGAGATATTTAATATTCAAAGAAGAGAATTCGACCTTCCTGAAGACCTTGAGAATTTCGGTATAGATAGAACTGTACCAATGTTAAGTGATTGGTCAGGTATCAGTTTTGATGGTACAGAAGGAGGAATATATGAAATTTCATATTTTGTAAAAAATACAGTTAATATAGTAAAAGTTGTTCATAGATTAGAAACAAACGGTAACAAGCAACATGTAGTAAAAACTACAATTACTAATAGTGGAGATGCGCGTTTAATAGATTTTGATCCAACTTATACTCCATATATGCATCGTGGCGAAGATCCAGATAGAGGTCCAAAGAATTTTCCTACGTATTCTATATATAACTCAAATCTAAATAGATATGATGAATATTTTATACCAGATGGATATTTAGATGATGATGATGGTAATCCAACAATTGATTTAAAATTTCAAGATACTATAGATGATCCAGCAACGCCAGATGTTGATGAGTCCACTTTACCTGGAGCTATAAAAGATGACGTATTTGTTCTACAACCAAAAGAAGAAGCAGGTGTAATAGAGCAAACAATTGATATGACAAGTAAATTTATGGCAGATTATGGAAGAAATATTAAATTAACAGGTTCTGGTAATGACCTTAATTTCAAGTATATGTTTGAAGAAATAGGAAAAGGAGAATTTACTTTTCATCTTACAACAAGTGGTGTTGACCTTGGTACTATTGTAAATTTTGAAGTTAAAGAAATTAATGCAGCTACTGATGAAGTTGCAAAAGATGAAAATCTTCAAATTCTTGAAGAAATAGCAAATTTTACTGGAACTCCAACACATTATATGCTTGCCACAGATGAAAATGGTGATAATATTATCGTTGATGATGATGAAATAGCAAGTCCACAGGTAGCTGGAGATAGACCAGGGTTTGATATTACTTTTGATCATCCCATAGATATTATTAAATTAACAGCAGAAGACATAGCTACAGGAGACTATCCAGAATACGAAGAAAATGATTATATTGAGCGACTTATGCCACATGGACGAGAACTGGAAGCTCAATTAAATGTAAAATCATATGATGGAGATAATATTCAGTTATTTGTAGACTTCGCAACAGATTATATGGAGGGCGAAACTATACCAAATATTGATCCTGACAAAAACCATCCTCCTATAAAAACATCTTTAGTAACTATTCATAATAGTGAGGAAATAGGAACAAAAGAGTATATTCCCCCATCGTTAACTGAACAAAAAGATGGAGTTATAGCAGGTAAGCATAAAATTAAAATTGTTCAGAATGATGAATTTTTTCCTGAAATATCAGAGTGTATACCTGGTCAAGGGGATGTTACTAAAGTTGATGATTATGTAAAATGGTCAGAACTTACAAATAGCGAACTTATGGAATTAGTAGAAATTACTATTTTAGATGATAAACATATACCTGAAGGAGAGTTTGTAAGTGAAAATAGATTTTTGAATCGTGTTTATGGAAAAACTGGTTCTATGTATACTTTTATGGAATATCGTGTTGAGAGAGTTTCTATATCAGATGCTATAATAACATATATACCATATAGAGGTTTAGCAGATTCAACTAAATATTTAGTTTATGATAGCAAAGATACAGAGGCAGCGAATCTTGTTGGTACAGGATATGGATATGTAAGTGATAGTATACCTGTTCCAATAATGACAAGTGGTAAGCAAGGGTATATTGTAGAAATCGTTGTGTCAGATCAAACAGAGCTAATATCACAATATTTAGAATATGATGCAGATATAGATAAAAATATTAAGCCTCCAACACCAATGATCGACTCAGTAGAAAATATATATGTTGTACCTCCTGAAGAAACAGGCGGTCAAGCACAAGCAGTAGGATTTGATATAACATTTACAGCTCCTAAAAATACAGAGTCAAATCCACAACTTGATCAGTTTATTGATGAAGGTGTTTTATACTATGAATTTTTAATGTATGATCAAGAAGATACACCTGAAGATAGACGTATATTTAGTAAAGTTTTTAAAGTTGAAAGAGGTGATGATGTAGAAAACTCAGATGGTGTTATGGAGCCTGGACCAGTTGAAATATCCTCATATTCAGGAAAAATTGGCGATGCTTCGTATCGTCAGTCTACAGAATCATTTACTGTTGAAGATATTATTATAAAAGAAAGAACTAACGATGAGTGGAATCGTTTGCAAGACGAAGTATTTGAAGATGATGAGTATTTAAAATCAGAAGATTATCCTTTACAAGAAGATATTGTAGAAATGGATAACCTAAGATTTCCAGAATGGCAAGAAGGCAATACTTATTACTATACATTAAGAGCAATATATGATAGAGACCCTTCTAATGATGAATATGAAAGTAGTACCTTGACATTTAGTAATGAGTCTAATCCTGTTGCCATTACGTTTACTAATAAAAATGAAATTTTACCTATTGTTACAATCATTAATGATGAACCACAAATATATGATGACCCAAACGGAGAAGCAAAAGCTAATCAAGATGTATCATTTAATGTGGTTAACTTGGAAAAATATGTAGATTTTATGCTTGATCCAATTGAGTGGGTCTATAAATACACAATGGAAGATAATCCAGCTGAAGATACTAATTCAAATAATTATAAATACTATAGAACTTATGAAATGTTTTTGCATCAAGTGGATGAACCAGAATTAGAAGAATTTGACAAGGCACAAACTATTGATACAAATAATATTCGTAAAGTAACTGATATAAATTGGGAAATTGACATGGATGACTATATCAAGGATTTGCGAGATGGAGAAATAGTTAAAATTGAGTTTGAAGATAATAGAAATTTTGCGCCGACTGCTCTATGGCCATTAATGGAACTTAAAGGACTTGATCAAAATCAAACTTATTATGTGCGTCTTAGAGTAAAAGTTGAAAGTGGAGATAATGACATGCCTCCTAAACTTTCTAGTCTTTCAAAAGTGCATACATTTACAACTCACTTAGATCCAACAGGTCCAACTCCAGAAGAACAAAAACCTCCAACTCCTGCTGACTTATGGATTGAAGAGCAAGATAGTAATACTTCAGTAAAACTTGCTTGGGATGAACCCAATTATGAGGTGAGCAAAGAACAAGAATTATATTATGAATTAATAAGAACTGAAAATGCAGAGCTCCCAAAAGAGATTTTAGATTCAAGCTTATCTATTGAAGAAGTATTGAAAGAAGACCCTACTCTTCTTGGATTTGTAACTGGAGGGCATTTGACAGAAGAAAATTTTATATATTCTGTTATATATAATGGAAGAGATATTGTTACAAGATTACTAGACCCTAGACAACATAGTTCTGTTTTAAGTTTAGAAGATGATACTTTAACTCCTAATAAAATTTATTATTACTATTTAAGAACAGTTGTTATAATTGAGGGAATGACAGTTAGTTCTGATTGGATTAATCAACCTGTAACAACTGCTCCAATTGATCCACCAACACAATTAAAAGTGGAGAAAGTTAAAAATTATGAGTATCTTCCAACAGATGAAGTTGTTGTAAGTTTTATGGCACCTATTCCGACAGATGCAGCAATTCCAAATGATTATGATTTTGAGATAGCTATTAAAGGTGCTGAGGACAATAATTTTTCTTTTGCAAATAACGGAAAATATTCTGCTGAGAGAATAACCCCAAATGAAGATGCTCCAACGCCACCAGAGGGATATCAATATTATGTATATAAAATTTCTGGTTTTGAATCTAGCACTAGATATGATATTAAGGTTAGAATTGTAGACTATAGAACAGAAGTTTCAGAAGATGAAGAACAACCACGTTCATTGTATACTGATACTGCTTCATATCAAACAGAAGTTGATGAAGAAGACCAAGAAGATGAAAGTAGATTAGAAGAATTTCTTGCAAAATATGATAGATTAGTCATGGAGCTTAAAGGACAACAGTATTGGTCAATGTTAGAAACTGAAGATACTGGAATTTATAAGTATAAAGAAAGTTATTTAAGAGACTCTTTATCAAGTAATATATTTGAACTTAATACAAAAGATGATTTTACAACAGTTGAATATTATTTCCCTGCTAGTGCTTTTGAAGATGGTCATGAAGCAACTTTAACCGCAGAACTTGACAACTTTGTTGCAACTATTAGACCAGATACAATATATCAACATCTTGATGAAATTAAAGATGCAACAAGAGATATAAAATCTAATAAAATAGAAGATTTTTATATAAAAATTGCATTATACACTAGAGAATTAGATAAAGTAAATGGTGAAGAAGCTCTTACGGATGAGTTTAATATTGAATTAGATGTAGTACATCTTGATAAAGAAGATATTTATATAGAGGCAGATATTTTAGGCGAAATTGTTGACCTGATTGAAGATGGGCGTATAGATGTTGAAGAAGAACTAGAAGAATTACTTAAAGATGATACAGTAGAAGATGATGAACTTCTTGAGATTGTTGAATTAGAAGTTGATAATATAAAGACACGTTATCAAGATAAAGCTTATGAAGAAGTACAAGATTCTATTATAAGAACTAAAGAAATCACAGAGCTTGAAACCTCTATTTTGCTTAAAGCCGATGTTGAAAGTGCAGATGCTACTGTATACTATTATGATAGGGGATGGAAAGAAGATTTTGCTTTTAGAATGCTCGATAATTGGGCTGTAGAATTTAAAAAACCAGGTTCTTATGTATTTAGCGGCACAGAAGAAAAAATAGGTATAGAAATACAGACACAATCACAAGATCAAGAGGCATTAAACAGATATAATCTTGATACAATATTTACAACTAAACTTGGACCAAATGGAACAAGCTCAAAAGAGCAACTATATACTGCAATCGCAACTATACTTGGAGCTCAACAAGGTACTAATCTAACCACATTTTTATCTCAACAAGGGTTTAAAGGTGTAACTGGGGTTAATATGACAGGTTCTGTTAGACAAGATGATGCAATCTATATGCTTATGCAGTTATATGAAAAAATACATTTTACAGATGTATCAAATATTTTTATAACAAATAGACAATCAATTAAAAATATTGGCGCGTTTAATCCAACTTATCGAGAATATATTTATGCAGCGGTAGAACTTGGGTTTATAGAAACAGTAAATGGTCAAGTATATCCATCGATGCCTTTAAATCCTGATGAATTATCTAAGATACTTGCAAAAATTGTAACAAAATAAATTAACTAGGAGCTAAGAATTAATAGTTCAAAGTTCCTAGTTTAAAGTTTAAATCAAAAAGGGGGAGATAAAGTGAAAACGAAAAGAATTACCGCCCTAATGTTAACATTTGTTATGATAATATCGCTAATTCCAATAAATATATTTGCGAATATCCAAAACCCACCAATAGACTTGTGGGCAAATGTAACTAACAAAGAAAGCGGCCCATCAACTGTTATACCCGATGTACTAATAGGCTGGACAGAACCAGAAGTTGCTCCAAATGATGATGGTGAGCAAGGAGATGGTAATGATCCACCTACTTTACCAGATGGCTCACATAGTGTTACTAATTATTTTATAACAACAGAAGATATAGCAGGACCTATTGAGGATCAAGAATTGCTAATTAGTAAAGAGGCATCTCAGCAAGATATAAGTTTACTTTTACAAAGTGGTGTATTTTATAAATTAAACTTAGTTGCAAGACATTTGCATACAAGAGAAGATCCTACTAATCCAGATATAAAATATGATACTATAATCGAATCAGAGCCAGCTGTCACACAAATAGTCACTGACTTTGACACACAGCTACTTGGAACTGATGAAGGACTTCAAGTTGAATTTGAATATATTCCAGGAATAAATTATAAAATAGGATATACTCAAGGAGCGGCAGATGAAGTAGCAGATTTCCCTGAAAATAGTGATATTATAATAAAAGAATCTGACTTAGGCCCAGATAATAGATTTACAGATGCTAATAATGGACGTGAATATGTACGTTATGTTTTATCAGAGGGTATCGCTCAAGGACAAATGTATTCAGTTTATGTAATGCCTGACTTTGACGAGTGGGATCCAAATAAACAAATAACAACAATAGGAAAAGATCCTAAAATAGTAAGTGCTATTACAAGTATTCCATTAAAAGTTTTTAATATAGGTAATGGAAAAATTAGATTAGAGTGGAGCATATCTCCAAATATCTTAGAAAATTCCTATGCACTTACTAAAACAAGTATATATGCACAAGTGGCAGGCCAAAATCCACAAGAAATATTTACATTTGAAGGTACTAATGGAACAATTGGTTATTATGAATTATATGAACCAACTTCTACCACAGTATATTGGATTGAATTTGAATTTACAAAAGAAGGAGATGTATTAAGTCCTCTTCCAGCAACAGGTAAAGTTGAATACATTCCGTATGATATGCCAGCAGCACCAGCGGCACCACAGATTCCGCAACCATTTAGTGATAAGGTGGATCTCACCGCAAACAATGCTAAGGATTATCTTGTTAAAAATGATGATACACCTTACCATGTAGAATATTTTAAAGAGCAAACTTTTACTGTAATTGAAAATATGCCTGTAATCATTCAACTTGTGTGGGATTCATATACAAAAACAAATGCTGATGGTATAAAATCAACTGATTTTGATATAGTATATGATATATGGGTTACAGAAAGAAAAGAATCCTTAGATAGCTCATTGGTTGACAATGGTCTTGCACCCATATATAGAAATATAGATATAAATGCTGAAGATGATGATACTTTAGTAAAAAGTTTATATGGAGATATTGTAGGTTTTAAAACAACTATAAGTCAATATTACGATGTAACAGAGAAACTTATGCCTTTTGTTACAAATAAGACATACTTTATTCAAATGGTTGCAAAAAAACGAAATGGTGTACAATATTCTGTATCAGAGCCTACTATAGTGGCAATAACCATTGATAAAAACGGAGATATATTTTCTCCACCTATTCTTGGAAAGCCACCAATTAAAATCAAAGAAGAAAGTTTAACAAAAAATGAAGTAGATATAATTTGGCTTGAACAGTGGCAGGAGATTATGTATAAAGATACTGCTAATGCAGATACGTTTTATGAAAAATATCCTGATAATATAGCTCTTTCTAAGCAATGGAATTCAAAGGTATTTATTGGTGAGGATGATCCTAAAATATACTTTAGAGCACCACTTGATGAAGACACATTTGTAGTAGATCTTATTAGTGAGAAACATTTAGAATTAGTAAAAGACTCCGTAGGTATAAATTTCTACGAAAGAAACTTTTTAGATAGGCATGTAATACTTGGTAATAATATAGACTATGAAATCAAAACTCAAAAATATGAAGATGTTAAAGAACTTCAAGGTGGGTTAACTCTTGAAGAGTGGATTTTAAAAATGTCACAAAGTAATGATGATCCAAACTGGAATGCTGGTTGGGAAAATGTGAATATTACTAACTATCAAGATCCAATTGAAGACGATTTAATTTGGAAAGAACATAAAATAGAAGGACTTGAGGCTAACACTGCATATATCACATTTATTAGAGCATTTAGAGTTTTAGATGATGGTACAAAACTTATGCAAACTTATCCTAGTTTCATAATCTACAACACATTATCAGACTTTGAGGGTAAAGAAGAAATACCAATTGTACCAAATTTAAACTTACAAGAAGTATCAGATACAAGTATAGAGGTATTTTTTAAGTATAATCATAAATTTGATTATGAAATTGTATATAGCAGATTAGATGACCCAGATAAGGCAAGTTTTTATAAATTTGAGCTATCTTCTAATCCAGAAAGTGATTTTTATGTGGGTGATGGAGAAAATGCATATATTGAGCTATTAGGTCTTTTTCCTGACACAGAATATTATATATGGGTACGTGCAAAGCAAAAAGAAGGCGAACTTATGTCTGCTTGGAGTAGTCCAGTATTTGCAAAAACAGAAGAAATTCAGCCACCAGATCCACCAACAAGTTTAGGTCCTGCTTCAAAACTTAATTTAATTGAAGTTGGTTATGAGGATGAACCTATCACAGATAAGTATATTACAGTTCAATGGGAGCTAGATGAAAATGATATTCCAGAGTCAGAAACAGAGGGCAATTTAAGCAAAACTTATTATTATGTTGTTGAATTTGCAGATAATATAGAATTCATTGAATCAACAGTCGTTACTGTTACAGAAGAAGATGTAGATGGAGGTGGCGACCCAGAAGCTCCTTTTGAAATACTTGCTAAAAATTTAGTAAGATTTAATAATCTAAAAACAAACACAGATTATTATGTAAAAGTTAAAACTGGATTAACTATTGTAGATGATGAAACAGAAAGAGAACTTACAAAAGAATCTGATTTTACTAAATGGGTAAGAATTAAAACCCTTTCATCTAAGGGTGAATACACTGGTGAGCCAGATAATGTTACTGATTTTGAAGTAGATTTTGAAGAAGAATTTGAAGAAGGAATATGGGATTATGAAATAGTAAATCCAGAAGGTTTAATTACACAAATATTAGATAAAAATTTGGCTAAATTTGAAATTGATTTAAGCCTATATGATGATAGAATTGATCCTCGTATAAGAAAGTTAACAATGCCAATATCATTAGTTCAAGCTCTTGATAATAGAGCAATGGAGCTAGAAGTAATTACTAGTGATGCTATATATTCTATTAACTCTTCAGTAATTAATACTAATAATTTAAGATCAACTGATAAAGCTGTTTTTACTTTTACAGATGTAACTAATTATGACTTAGGGTTGGCAAAACAAGATTATCCATATAAGTTTCAATCAGCAGAGCAAACTGGAATTTATGTAATAACTGGAACAAGAGTTCCTCAACCAATAAATGTGCTCAGCAATGACATGGAAGTCAAATTCAAAATAAATGAGAACGAACAAGACAATTTAATTCCACAAGTATATAATACTAGTCAGTCAAAATGGGAAATATTATCTTCTGAGCGTCTTGACACAGAAGATGGGTCATATATTGTATATGGTACAAATGTTGTTGGTATCAATGCATTATATTCTACTCAAAATCTAGGGCTTGATAGAGATATGACAGACTCCATTAAAAATATTGCTGATAGATTTGGCATAACTCAGCTGGGGACAATGTATTATGGCAATACACCAGTAAAAGCTGAACAATTTACAAATTTGATACTTGGTATGGTATATAATAATCAAGTTATAGATTTAGATAAACCAGTTAGTACTTCAGAGCAAAGTCTAATGCAAAATTCAGGCTTATTTACTGGCGTGCCAAATTCAACTCTTACAAATGAGCAAGCAATTAGTAGTTTAGTTAAGTTATATGAGCTTAAAAATGGCTATCCTATTAGTGCAATGCAAGTAGAATTTTCAGATACTAGTCCTGAATATCAAGAAGGTTTAGCTAAAGCATATTCATTAGGGATTATAACTGAAAATGAATTTGATGGTGAACTTAAAGCAAAAGGAAATGCAACATATGATTATATATGCGACATTTTATTAAATCTTGGGTTATAAGTTTGTCTAATTAATCATATAATTATTGTACGACAAAAGAGCGCTTAGTCGCTCTTTTTTTATGATTAAGGAAAATAATAACCTACCTAAGGAGGAGAGAATTTCTTGAAACAAATTACACCATATTTTTTAATATTATTTTGTTGTTTAATCTTCCCACCTGTGTTTATAACATATTTTGGAGGACATTCTAATAAAGATATATTACTAAGAATAAATACATTAGAACAAGAGCCAATTGAATATGATGAATTATTAAAAGAGCAAATTATAGGAATATTAGCAAAAGAAGTTGACTATAAAGAGTCATTAGAATATGTCAAAACTAATGCGGTAATGATTAGAACTTATTTATTAAGAAGACAATTAGGACAAACTAATTTATTAGAGCTCATACCACTTAACCAACACCAAATGAAAGAAAGATTTGGAGATGATTATGAAACAGCTTATAAAATATATGAAGCAGCTGTACAAAGTACACAAGACGAGGTTATCTACTACGAAGATGCATTAATAGAGCCTGTCTACCATATTGAAAGTGGAGGGAAAACACGAGATGCAAAAGACTATTATGAAAGGGAAATAGGTTATTTAAAAGCAGTTGATAGTCCATCAGATGTCAAAACAAAACAAACACAATATACAATAGAACAAGCCATTGATTTACTAAAATCAAGTTTTCCAGAGATAATAATAAGTGCACAATATTTTGAACAACAGGTTCAAATAGTAGAACTAGATAAAAGTGGATACATAAAAAAAATACAATTTGGTAGTATAAGTTTAAATGAAAAAGATTTTCTGAAAATTTTTGGATTGGTTAGTTCTAATGTTGAAATTTCTTTTAATGGAGATAAAATAAACTTTCTTCAAAAAGGAGAAGGAAGTGGCGTAGGATTAAGTCAAAATGGAGCAAAAGAATTTGCAAAAAAGGGGAGTACATATAAAGATATTCTAAATTATTACTATTCTGAAATAAAAATTAAAAAAAATAATGAATAAATTGTATAAAAGTGTTTACCTTTGTCTATAATCTATGAGACGGAGGTGTAAAAGAATGGAAAAAATTAAAAAATTCTTTAAAAACTATGGGTTTTACATGGCAGTCACAGTGGTTAGTATAGGAGCTGTTGCAGCAATCTTTATTATTCCTAATCCAGAAAGTCAAAATGAGACCCAAAATGAACTTGGAGCAACTGCGAATGCTGAAGATATTATTGATAAAAATAATACAGCTGAAATTGATCCTAATATTATAGTAAATGATAATAATAGTAAAAATCAAAATATTGCATCAAATGTAGAAAAAGCAGAACAAGAAGAACAAGAAGAACCTGTTCAAGAGGCTAGCTCAGTAAGTGTAAAAGAAGAAACTCAAACAAATGAAACAAAAACATCAAAGCCTATTTCTGCGCCCCCAAAAGAACCAGAAGAAATATCAGAATCTACAAAATCACAAGAAAAAGTAGTCCAATCTGTTTCTTCCCCTACAAAACAAGAAAGTATAGTAATTCCAGTATCTTCAGAAAATGTTAGAATTACAGATGAAGAAATTGCAGAGGAAGAAAATGAAATGCTTAATTTCACTAAGGGTGATATGTTTAGTTTACCAGTGACTGGTGAAGTAATTGTGCCTTATACAGATGAATATACTAGTGCTTGGTTTAGCAAAGGGCAAGGGCATACTATGAGAACAAATGGAATTTGTATTAGTGCTGAAATAGGAACAGAAGTTAAAGCAGTGGCTGATGGTGTTGTTATTGAAATTTTAGAAGATAACACAGAATGGCCTACAACATTAAATGTTGGAGCTATAGGTAAAATTATGGTTATTGACCATGGAAATGGATATCAAAGTATATATGGTTTTCAAGGTGGTAAGCCCAATCAATCTTTAATTGGTAAAACAGTTAAATTAGGAGATGAATTAGGTACAATTGGAAGTCCTAAAGGTCCTTTTATTTCAGAAGAAAGTAATATTTATTTGCAAATGACAAAAGATGGTGAAGTAATAGATCCAAATGAATTTGTTTTACCATAAAAAGCGACTTGACGTCGCTTTTTTTATAACTTTTATAACATTTAAGACCACTTTATAAGGAAATTTGACTATTTTCCATAGTAAGCTAGTCTAAGAATTTCTTGAATTTCTTTAACTTTTGGAAGTCTTGGATTTGCAGTTGTACATTGGTCTTCAAATGCTTTGTAAGCAAGATCTTCAATAGCATTGTTATACGCAGTTTCATCTACATTACATTCTTTAAATGTTGCTTTAATATTAAGTGATTTATTAAGGTCACGAACTGCAGCGGCTAAAGATTTAACACCTTCTTCTGGAGTTGAACTTGGAAGTCCAAGAGCTCTTGCAATTTCTGCATATCTGTCTGCTGCAATATATTTCTCATATTTAGGGAAGCTTGTAAGTTTAGATGGAGTTGTTACACCATTATACTCAATTATATAAGGAAGAAGAATTGCATTTGCAAGACCGTGTGGTAAGTGGAATTCTCCGCCAAGTTTGTGTGCAATTGAGTGATTTAAACCAAGAAAAGCATTTGTAAACGCCATACCTGCAATACAAGATGCATTATGAACTTTTTCTTTGGCAAGAGGGTCACTAGCTCCATTTTTATACGATTTTGGAAGATATTCAAATATTAATTGAATAGCTTTAATCGCAAGTCCGTCTGTATAATCTGAAGCCATAATTGAAACATAAGCTTCAATTGCATGAGTTAAAACGTCCATACCAGTTGGAGCAACAACAGCAGCTGGAAGTGATAATACAAAGTTAGGATCAACAATTGCAACATCTGGTGTTAGCTCATAGTCTGCTAAAGGATATTTCATATTAGTTGCTCTATCAGAGATAACGGCAAATGAAGTAACCTCAGAACCTGTTCCTGATGTTGTAGGAACAGCAACAAATTTAGCTTTTCTACCAACTTTAGGGAAAGTATAGACACGTTTTCTAATATCTAAGAATTTTTGCGCCATTCCAATAAAATCTGCTTCTGGTGCTTCATAAAATAGCCACATAGCTTTACCAGCATCAATTGGAGAACCCCCACCAAGAGCAATAATTGTATCAGGATTAAATTGGTTCATAACCTCAGTACCTTTTTTTACTGTTACAAGGTCTGGGTCAGGCTCAACTTCGCTAAATATTTCAATTATACAATTATTTAGGTTTTTGTTAAGTTGATATACAAGTTTATCAACATATCCAAGTTGAACCATCATAGGATCAGTGATAATTAAAACACGTTTGATGTTTTCCATTTTAGATAAATAACTTATACATCCAGGTTGGAAATAAATTTTGCTTGGAATTTTAAACCATTGTAAATTCAATTGTCTACTCGCCACCTTTTTGATATTAATTAAGTTAATTGTTGAAACGTTTGAGCTTGTTGAGTTTTTACCATAAGAACCACAACCAAGAGTTAGAGATGGAGTTATTGCATTATAAATGTCTCCTATTCCACCATGAGCTGATGGAGCATTTACAAGAACACGACCAGCTTTCATTTTTAATCCAAATTGCTTAATAATATCTTTATTTGTAGAATGGATAACAGCAGAGTGTCCTAATCCACCAAGTTCAAGCATTTTTTCAGCTTTATTAATACCATCTGTTGCATCTTTAGCTTTAACAACTGCCAAAACAGGAGAAAGTTTTTCACGTGAAAGAGGATATTGTGCTCCAATATCTGGAATTTCACAACATAAAACTTTTGTATCTTCTGGAATTGTAATACCTGCAAGAGCTGCAATTTCGTATGGATATTTTCCAACGATGGCTGCATTAACCATTTGTTTTTCAGGGTTAATTACAATTGGTTCAAGTTTCTTAACTTCTTCTGGAGTTGCGAAATAACAACCTTGTGTTTTCATAAATGCAATAGCTTCATCATATATAGGTGCTTCTATAATAGCTGCTTGCTCAGAGGCACAAATCATACCATTGTCAAATGATTTTGATAGTATAAGGTCTGTAAGCGCTTGCCCTAAGTTTGCAGATTTTTCAATAAAGCAAGGCACGTTACCAGGTCCAACACCAAGAGCTGGTTTTCCAGTTGAATAAGCAGCTTTAACCATAGCTCCACCACCTGTTGCAAGAACCATAGCTACACTTGGGTGATTCATAAGTGCACTTGTAGCTTCTAATGAAGGAACTTCAATCCATTGAATACAATTTTTTGGAGCACCCGCAGCAACTGCAGCATCACGAAGAATTCTAGCTGCTTCAGTAGAACATTTTTGCGCCGATGGATGGAAACCAAAAATTATTGGATTTCTTGATTTTACAGCAATAATTGCTTTAAACATTGTTGTAGAAGTAGGATTTGTAACAGGAGTTACACCTGCAACTATTCCTACAGGTTCAGCAACTTCAAAGTACCCCTCGTTCTCATTGTTATTAATAATTCCAACAGTTTTAAGATTTTTAATATTATTATAAATATATTCAGTTGCAAAAATATTTTTTGTAACTTTATCTTCAAAAATCCCACGACCTGTTTCTTCAATAGCCATACGAGCTAATTTCATTTGAGCAGTAAGACCCGCAAGAGACATAGCTCTAACTATAATATCTATTTGTTCTTGATCAAGCTTTAAAAATTCTTCTAATGCTACCTCTGCTTTTTTTGCAAGAGTATCTACCATAGCTTCTGGAGAGAGAGTTACTTCAGTTTTTATTTCTGACATTAAAAAATCCTCCTTGATTAAAATTAGTAAAATCATAAATGCTAAATAGTGAACTACCCCCACTTATAGAAGTGTGGGCTTCTTGCGTAAGCCGAACCAATGTTCAGTAATTTAGCAAGCTCTACGGGTCGTTCAGACCCTGAACAAAAAATTATCTGCATAATAAATGCTTATTTTTATATAGCTAATATAAAGTCAAGAGATTTTACCAATTCATGTCGCCACCTATAGAGGTGTGAGAATTCTTGCTAAGTGCATGTTAAAGTCATTGCCTGATATTTGGTAGAGCTAAATATATAAATATTTTTTCCATTCAATCCTATTTTATCCTACTATATTATTATAAATTAGTTATGAGGTAGAAGATTTTGTAAAATAAAAAATAAATTAACAAAAAGGGGATGGATAATTTTAGATAAGTTTTTTGTTATGCATACATATATATCCTGTTTTTAATTAAATGCTCGAAATAAAGATGAATTTGTCGTATATATTTATTTGAAAGTTAAATTTTATTATATAATATAAATATATTTTGACAACATATATTTTTCACATTTTTTGGATATACTTTAATTATAATAATTTTAAAAAGGAGAAAATAAATTTAAATGATAAATAATGATGAAAATAATAACTACGAAGAACATGAAGACATGTATGGTAATTCCAAAGAACAAAATAAAAGTTCTAGTTTTTTAAAATTTGTTACAGGTATGATTATATTTAGTTTAATTACTGGTTCTGTAGCAGGTGGTTCTTATGCATTAATAAATGAATATTTAGAAAGGCAAAAACCTCAAGAACAATTGCCATTATTTCAAGAAGCAGTTGATAGAGAAATTAATATAACACCAGTTTCTACAATTATAGCAAAACCAAATACAATAACTCAAATAGCAGAGAATGTTGGACCTTCTATTGTATCCATTATAAACAATCAAACAATACAATATAGAATAGCTGAATTCCAAGCTTCAGGACTTGGTTCAGGAGTAATATTTTATGAGGATGATGAGAAAATATACATTATAAGTAATGCTCATGTTGTTGATGGAGCAGAGACTCTTACAGTAACATTTTTAGGAAACTCAAAGGTAAATGCTCATATTATAGGAAAGGATACATTAACTGATATTGCAATAGTTGGAGTAAATAAGGATGATTTACCACTAGAATTAATTGGTAAAATATCAGTAGCTCCGCTTGGGAATAGTGATGCTCTGCGAGTGGGTGACCTTGCAATAGCAATAGGAACACCTCTTGATGAAGCTTACAATAATACAGTTACAGCAGGGATTATAAGTGCTATAAACAGAACACTAGATGTAAGTTCTGAAAGTGAAATGAAGTTAATTCAAACTGATGCTGCTATAAATCCTGGAAATAGTGGTGGAGCTTTAATAGGTCCGAGTGGAGAAGTAATAGGGATAAATACTATTAAGCTCGTTGACAACACAGTTGAAGGAATGGGATTTGCAATCCCGATTAATGATGTAAAATTAATTGTGGATGAGCTTTTGGAAACTGGTCGTATAATTCGTCCATCTCTTGGAATTACAGGAGCTACAATGACACAAGACATTGTTCAATTTGAATTTCCTGTTGGAGTATTTGTTGAAAGTGTCGTACCAGGAAGTGCTGCAGATATTGGAGGAATTAAAGCAAATGATATTATTTTAGAATTTGATAATACTAAAATAACAACGATGGAAGAATTAAGAACATTGCTCGCACCTAAAAGAGTTGGTGATCAAGTAGTAGTAAGAGTATCTCGAGCTGGTCAAAATTTGGATTTAAATTTAACTCTTACAGAATTACAACAATCAGCAATTACAAACGAAATGCCACAACAAAATCAAAATCCAAATCCAAGTCAGCAAATGCCAGAGCAACAAATACCATATCAATTATTTCCATTTGGATGGTAATATATTATGAAGGAGCTAATTAGACAAAATCTAATGTAGCTCCTTTTAAAATTTTGATAAATTATTTACTAGTCAATAGTAAGTTTAATACATACTGGCAAGTTAGGATTTGTAGCGTGATGTTTTGAGATAATTGTTAAATGGTCAGAACATTCAATAAATTCACAAGGCTTATCACAACCTAAAACTTCAGCTTTTAAAATATCTGCATTGAATTTTTTTACTTTTGAGCCTAGAGTTTTAATTTTTAATACACCATCTTCAGGCCATTTCATAGCAAAGATATATAGTGCATTTGGCTTATAGGTAAATCTAAAGTCTTCAGTTGTAAAAGATTTTCTCTTAGTATCTGTGAAGTGACCTTCTTCAGTAATGATTGGACCTTCACCATATTTTCTAAATGGATATGAGCTATAAATTCCTTCACCATTAACTTTTAGCCATGCTCCAACATCTTGAAGAATTTTCTTATCTTGCTCTGGAATTGTTCCATCTGCTTTTGGCCCAACATTTAGAAGAAGAGACCCATTTTTAGAAACAACATCTACAAGGTCACAAATTACTTCAAATGATTGCTTATAGTCGTTATTTTCAGTATAGCACCAAGAATTTTTAGCAACTGATGTGTCATTTTGCCAGAAGAATGGAGAAACATCAGCCAGTTGACCTCTTTCTATATCTCTAACAGCACTAGTGTGTTGGAATGCGTCATTTTTGTAGTTAATTGTAACTTCTTTACCCCATTCCACTGCACGGTTGTAGTAGTATGCTGCAAATTTTTTAAGGTATGGTTTCATTGGCGCAATTTGTATCCACCAGTCAAAATACATAATTTGTGGTTGATATTTATCTGCTAGCTCACAAGTTCTAACAAGCCAGTCTTCCATAAAAATTGGGTCTATGCCTTCAACATGTATTGAACCCTGATCAGTTGTTGCGTCTGCTGATTTTGCTGCAAATGGCTCAGGATATGATGGCCAATACATATCTCCATATTCAAAGTTACCATCTTTATCTAAATATTTTTGGAAATCACTATCAAATTCACGACCACCGCACATAAACCAGTAATGTTCAACTCTATGAGAAGATGTTGTAAGAATAATACCACGTTTTTCGCATTCTTGCTTTAATAATCCAACTATATCTTTCATTGGTCCTTTTTTAGTAGAACACCATTCAGATAAGTCACTATCGTACATTTGGAAACCGTCATGATGCTCTGCAACTGGCATAACAAATTTTGCTCCAGCCTCTTTAAAAAGTTCAGCCCATTCTGCAGCATCAAAATTTTCAGCTTTAAACATTGGTACAAAATCTCTGTAACCAAAGTCTTTATGAGGACCATACTTTTCTACATGGTGGTCAAATATATTTAAACCACGTCTTAGAGCATCTTTTTTATAAACAAAACGAGCATACCATTCACTTCCATACGCAGGAACAGCATATACTCCCCAATGGATAAAAATACCAAATTTTGCATCTCTATACCAATCTGGTACCTTATGATTTGCAAGTGATGCCCAATCATCCTTATAAGGACCTTTTGCGATTACTTCATCTATCGTTTTAAGATAGTTTTTCATGTTTTGGTAATATTGATTCATAACAGTCTCCTTTTAAAAAAATGTACAAATTAAATTGCCGATTATATAATAACTCATTACAATAAATTTTACAAGGTAAAAATTAAAAAATTAATAAAAATTTTGAATATACTTTAAATTATTGCGCATAAATACGAATATCATCAATTCTTGCACTTTCATCACCATACGTTTTAAGCACTATTATTTTTACAGTATCACAAGTAATACTATCAAATTTATGATGATTTACACGCACAAAGTTATCATCAACTAAAATTTCTTTAAGAACTTTACAATCTTTTATAAGTTCTATCTTATAATCTCTAACAAGTTCTGCTTGCATTTCTTCATTATTACGCTTTGAATCAGTAATTCGTGTTGCAAAATATTTGCTAAAGTTAGGGTCAAATCTTAAAAGGATTTCATTGATTTTAGTTGGTTTATCAAATTGAACTTGTAACCATTCTCCGTCTTTACTCATTGGTTGAGAAATCCATTTATTTTCTTCCTCTTCAATACGTCTTGCATATGCTCCATTAGCTTTGTGTGGCTCTGCTCCTTCTTTATAACTAGAAGCTGTAATGGTACATTTAGTATTTGAAATTAAGTCTTCACTATCTTTTGTTTCAATACCTGGTAAGAAAGCATCATCTTTTAAAAGCAATTGTTGTAATTCAGAGATATGCTCATTAACTTGTCTTGGCATAATACCATATTTTTTAGCAATAGCGGCAGATGTTCCAATTGCTTGACCGATAACGGCACATGTTCCAATAACTCTGGTAGAGCTAAGAGCCATGTGAGATACGCTTAAACAACGACCTCCAACATATAAGTTTTCAATATTTCTGCTATATATACATCTATGAGGAATTGTATATAAATCATCTACAGGGTTCCATACAGAACCATGTCCTTTTTTATGAGCTTCCCATTTTGCTCTAATTCCACCAATTGTATGATCGTCCATTGACCATCCACCATATGCTACAGCATCATCAAAAATGCGAGCAGCATCTATGTCATTTTGATTTAGTACATAATCTCCATAGACTCTTCGAGATTCTCTTTTTCCAGGAACAGAACCAATCCAATCAAGAGCATAGTTTTCTGCGTGAGGAAATTTTCCACTATTTTTTACATAATCAAATGCACCATAAGCATATTTTAATAGCTCATCTCTAATATCTTCAGCATTTTCGATAGTGTTTAAGTCATCTCCTCCAACTTCAACCCACCAATATCCATTTGAAACTTCATGCACATTTCTTCTACCAAGTATATCATCTGTAATTTCATATGCCCAACTAGGACGAGTAAATTTAACAGGCTTTCCAGTATCACGAGCAGTATATAAAATAGTACTTCCCATTGTGTGATTATCACTTACATCAGGAGCAAGACTTTCTCCATAAACGTCTTTGCCTTCCCTGCCCATTGTCCAATCTGCTCCACTTTCATAAGCAAGGTTTGCATCACCAGTATTATCAGCAAATAAATCTGCATATAGTCTAAATGTTTTCCAAGTTGTATTTTGAAATGCATCAATAGATACAATTTTATTATTCTCTACATGAGCTGTTTGCATGCTAGTATTAAGATACAGGTCAATATTTTTTTCTTCAATAACCATTTCCCAAGATACATTATCCATTACATTAAAAGAATATTGTGGATTAACTTTTTTATTTCTTAACATTAATTCGAGAATTACACCAGATTCAATAGCATTTTTAAAAGCAACTGGGGTGGTTCTTCCTGCTCCATTTACCCCAACTCTGACTTCAGAGCTTGCATTTCCACCCAAAACTGGACGATCGTGTACAAAAGCTGTTTTTACTCCATTTCTTGCCGCTGATATTGCAGCACAAATTCCAGACATTCCACCGCCAACTACAACAAAATCATAATGCTTTTCAATGGTTTTCATAATTTTCTCCTTTTAATAAAAAATATGTAGAGATATACAAAAGTTCTCTACATATAAATTTTACCATAAATTCTATAAAAAATCCACTTAATTTTTCAATTAAAGACAAATCAAGATAGATAAAGATTTTTATTTTGTTGAATTTTTAATTTAAAAAATCTTTGCTTATATTTTAATCTGGCATAGCTCAGAATTTTTTTCATAAAAACAGCATCAAATATTCCTCCAACAGCTCCTATTACAGGCAATCCTTGTACAAATTTCATATATAAGAGCTCTGTTGAAAGTACATTTGCTACTTTATCTATTTCATTAATTATATCATAATGATCTGGCAATGCAGGATTTAATACAAAATTATTTAAGAGATTATTGCCTAAAATAGCTTCTTCTCCATGTGATAAGGAAGTTGATATAATATTTAATATAAAATATCTTTCTTCTTCAAGTTCATAATTATATCCATATTGTAAAGCAATTTCATAAATTCCTCTAAATACCATACCCATAAAAATAGGAATATCTGGTAAACCTATTCCTAAAAAACCGAGTCCTACACCTTTTACACCAGATATGATGGTATTATTTATTTCACTTTTAGAGGCACCTTTATCTAATGCTCGGACACGTTTTTTATCAGGTGTAATGGAAAAAGCAAAGTTATTTACTTTATAAATATGTTCAAGCTCTTTTTTGTTATAAGTTTTTTCAATTACACTTGTTCCTTTGTCAAAAATAAGCTCAAATGATTTTGCAAAAGCTATATCTAAAGTATTTTGTAACTTATCTGGAATTTTTTCAGATAAAAAATCTTCTAATTTAGAGGGTTTTTTGTTTGTAGCATTTTTTATGAAAGTCTCTTCTTGTCTTGCTAACCTTTTCCATTGTCTCTTTAATACTTTATTTGGCATTTTTATTCTCCTATTATTTCATGCAAGCAATTAAATCTTCAAACGTTTCACGTCGTCTAATTAATTTAACTTCTCCTGAAGAGCATATCAATACTTCAGCTGATCGTGGTCTTTGATTATATGAGCTAGACATGGCAAAGCCATATGCTCCTGCATCCATAATAGCAATTATATCACCGTATTCTGGAAGAGGAAGAGCTCTATCTTTTGCCAATATATCGCCACTTTCACAAATATTTCCAACTACTGTAACAGGTTGATTTATTAAATCTGGATTTTCACGCTTAGTATATATTTCAATATCATGATAAGAATCATACATAATTGGTCTTGCAAGCACATTAAATCCAATATCACAACCAACATATG
The DNA here is from genome assembly GCA_001983555.1 of Candidatus Epulonipiscioides gigas. Lineage (GTDB taxonomy): Bacteria > Bacillota > Clostridia > Lachnospirales > Cellulosilyticaceae > Epulonipiscioides > Epulonipiscioides gigas. Next base: position 5,828 of record LJHE01000048.1, on the reverse strand, counting down.
TTGTATCTGAATTTTGTTTTGTACCTGTTACAGTGCCTAAAACTATACCACATTCGCAAGCAATAATTCTTCCTGGTTCAATTTGAAACTGAATTTCACGTCCATAATCTTTAGCAAAATTTGAAAATATATTATCAAGTTTATCTCCAAGAGCAATTAAATCTAGTGGTTTTTGACCTTCTTGTTTGTGATATGGTATACCAAATCCACCTCCAAGGTCAATAAATTCAAGCGTATCAAATTCTTTTGCAAATTCTAATAAATTGGTTGTACTTTCAATGAAAGCATCACTTTCCATAAATAGAGATCCAATATGCTGATTTATTCCAACGAGCGTTAAATTATTTTCTTCAAGTATTTTTTTTACCTCATCAAATTCTGACATATTAACGCCAAATTTTGTTTTTTTACCTGCTGTTACTACTTTTTGATGATGACCTGCTCCAACTCCTGGATTAAATCTTATTGCTACATTGCTATTTGGATTAAGCTCAGCATATAATTTTAATTGTGAGAGAGAATCAACACTAGTAAGAATTTTTTTGTTAATTGCATAATTTAAGTCATCTTGAGTAGCATTATTTGGGATATAAAAAAGCTCATTAGAGCTAAACCCAGAGGCAAGTGCCATATATATTTCTCCTGGGCTCATTGTATCAACATGTAGACCTTCATCTTTTACAATTTTTAAAAGATGAATATTTGTATTTGCTTTTACAGAATAGTGAGGCACAAAATTTTTATATTTAACAAGATTTTTTATCTCTTTGAGTCTTTTTCTAAAAATATTCTCATTATAAACGTAAAGCGGACTATCGAATTCATTTATTAATTCAAATGGTGTCGTACAGTTAAAAAAATTTGTTTCCTTAGTATAATTTCCAATTGTTGTTGTATACATATTTCCTCCAAAAATCATTTTTATAAATCTATATTATCATATCATATTGTTAATTTAAAGCACTTTTTTTTGTTATAAAAATATGATATAATTAGAAAAAAAGATTGGAGCAAATATGAAAGTTATTATTGCAGAAAAACCTTCTGTAGCAAAAAATATAGCTGATGCGTTAAAAATAAAATTACGTAATGATGGTTATTTTGAAGGCGAAGGATATTATATTACGTGGGCATTTGGTCATTTAGTTGAGCTCTTAGACGCTAAAGAATATGATGAAAAAATGACCATTTGGCAAATGAAAAATTTTCCTTTTATACCTGAAAAATTTGAATATAAAATAAAAACTGATAGAATAAAAAAAAAGACTGATGCAGGAGCTCAAAAACAGCTTAATATAATAAGACAACTTATTAAAAATACAAAGACAGAAAGTGTTATTTCTGCTTGTGATTATGATAGAGAAGGTCAAATTATTGCTGATTTGATTTTTGATTATTTGAAAGTAAAAAAGCCTATTTTTAGAATTTTGCTGAATGAATGGACAGAAAAAGAAGTTTTGAATGCTCTTGAAAATCTCGTACCAAACGAACAGTTAAAACCTCTTAAAGATGCTGGAATAGCTAGGCAACAAGCAGATTGGCTTATTGGAATAAATCTTACTTCTGTTGCAACCCTTAAATATAAGCAACAAAAAGGAGAAGTATATAATATTGGTAGAGTTTTACTACCTACTTTAAAAAATGATTTATGATAAAGATAAGGAGATTGAAAACTTCAAAACAACTCCATACTTTAAACTGATTTGTGATTTTGATTTTGATGATAAACAATATCAAGGAATTTATTCAGAAAAAAATGAAAAAGCTGAAAATGATAATAAAAAAGAAGAAAGATTTAAAGATAAGTTTGAATCTCGTGAAAAATTAGATGAATTAAATAAAATTTTAAAAGATAAAAATGCTACTCTCATTGATAAAGAAGTTATTTCAAAAAAAGAATATCCTTTTCCCCTCTTTAATTTATCTGCTCTTCAAGGTTATATCACAAGTAAATATAAAGGATATACATCTGACAAAGTGCTTAAAATTGCTCAAAATTTATATGAAAATAAATTTATAACTTATCCAAGAACAGAGAGCTCTGTATTAGATGAAACATTAGTAAGCAAAGCAAAAGGTGTATTAGACATTGTAAAAAAAGGACGACCATATGAGAATGAAATAGTATTTAAAAAAACAAGTCGTGTTTTTAATAGTAAAAAGGTTGAAAGTCATAGTGCAATTATTCCGACATATAAAATACCAAATAAGCTAGGCGCAGATGAGCGACTTGTATACACTGCTATTGTAAATAGATTTATTATGCAGTTTATGCCTATTGCAGAGCATGAAGAAACTACGCTTATAACAAAAGTTGATGGAGCTTCTGATGGAGTTTTTATTTCTAAAGGAAGAGTTCAAAAAGTCTTAGGTTATAAAAAAGTAGAGCAAGAAGATACAAAAGAAGTAATTTTACCAAATATTAATGTAGATGATACAGGAGTAGTTATAAAAAGTAAAGTTGAGTCTAAGACGACAAAACCACCTAAGCCATTTACTGAAAAAACATTACTACGCTCTATGGAAACTTGTGGAAAAAATATTAAAGATGATGATGGAGAAATTGCGGCGGATATTTTAAAAGGATTTAGCATTGGGACAGCTGCAACTAGAGCAGAAACAATTAAAAAGCTGTGCACAACTAATTATGTCTTAATGGAAAATAAAAATATTAGATGTACTGATAAAGGAAAGTCTTTGATAGAAACTTTACCTGTAAAAGAGCTTATGGATCTTGAGTATACAGGAAGGCTTGAAAAAACTCTTTCTGATATAGGAAAAGGAACTGTAGTACAAAGTGATTTTTTAGAGCATATAAAGTCATTTGTTATAACATCTGTAGACACTATAAAAGATGGTTCAAACTTAACACCGACTTTAACAAAAAATGTGGTAGCTCCTAAATTAAAAGAGTTTAGAGTATATGAAGTAATTGGTACTTGTCCAATATGTAAAAAAACTGTTGTAGAAGGAGAAAAAGGTTTTGGGTGTCTCGGATTTAAACAAGGTTGTAAATTTGTGCTTTGGAAGCAAGATGAGACATTTAAAGGCTATAATAGAAAATTGACTAAAACTGCTGCTAGAGCTCTATTAAAAAAAGGAAACACTAATATTAAAGGGTTTACAACTAAAAATGGCACAAAATTTGATGCTAATGTTAGCTTTGAATTAGTGGGAGATATTGTTAAGTGGAAATTTGAAAAGCCAAAATAATTTAAGCTCTGTTTAGCAGAAATCTTTAGGCTTGTCAATATTTTTATTTTAGAATATAATGAGAAAAAATGTAAAGAGGAGAAATTCTAAATGTTAGATATAAAATTAATAAGAACAAATTTTGATAAGGTAAAAAAAGCACTTGATAGTAGAAATTCTAATATAGATTTATCAGAATTTATTGAGCTAGATGCAAAAAGACGTGCTATTTTAGCAGAGGTTGAAGTCTTAAAAAACAACCAAAATGTTGTTTCAAAACAAGTACCTATTTTAAAAAAGGAAAAAAAAGATACAACCGAAATTTTAGCACAAATGAAAGAGCTATCAGATAAGATAAAGGTTCTTGACCAAGAAGTTAGAGAAGTAGATGAAAAACTTAATGCTCTTTTGCTTACAATTCCAAATATTCCGAATGAAAAAGTACCTATTGGAGCAGATGATAGTGATAATTTTGAGATGAGAAAAATAGGCGAAGTGCCAACATTTAATTTTGAGCCAAAGCCACACTGGGAAATTGGGGAAAATTTAGATATTTTAGATTTTGAAAAAGCTGGAAAAGTTACAGGTTCAAGATTTACTTTTTATAAAGGATTGGGTGCAAGACTTGAGCGAGCTCTAATTAATTTTATGCTCAACACTCATATTGATGAGCATGGGTATGTTGAAATTTTACCACCATTTATGGTAAATCGTGCAAGCATGTATGGTACGGGTCAGCTCCCTAAATTTGAAGAAGATGCTTTTAAAGTAGCAAATACTGATTATTTTCTTGTTCCGACTGCAGAAGTTCCAGTTACAAATATGTATCGTGAGCAGATTTTAAAAGGTGATGACTTAACTATTAAACATTGTGCTTATTCTGCATGCTTTAGAGCTGAAGCAGGTTCTGCTGGTCGTGATACAAGAGGAATAATTCGTCAACACCAATTTAATAAGGTTGAGTTAGTTAAATTTGCAAAGCCTGAAGATTCTTATGACGAGCTAGAGAAGCTCACTAATGATGCAGAAAACATTTTAAAGCTCTTAAAACTTCCATATAGAGTTGTTAGACTTTGTACTGGTGACCTTGGTTTTAGTTCTGCTATGACTTATGACATTGAAGTTTGGATGCCAAGTTATAATAGATATGTAGAAATTTCAAGTTGCTCAAATTTTGAAGATTTCCAAGCAAGACGTGCTAATATTAAATATAAAAATAATATCAAAGATAAAGCTGAATTTGTTCATACATTAAATGGTAGTGGACTTGCAATTGGTAGAACTGTTGCGGCAATTTTAGAAAATTATCAACAAGAAGATGGCAGTGTTATTATTCCAGATGCTCTTCGTAGTTATATGGGAACAGATGTAATTAAGAACGGAGCTGTTAAGTTAAAATGAAAAATAAAACTAAATGTCAAGATATAATTTTATAAATTTGCAAGAAATGAAAAACTAAATGTCAAAATAAAAAATAAGCATAGCAAATAAGCCTAAAGGCGGAAAATTTTAAAAATTAGATTAACAGCCAATTTATGCGACTAAATTCAGTATACTTTGCACCAGCAACTTGTGCAGGAGTTAGACCATTTAATGAAGAATGTTTACGTACAAAATTATAGAAATATACAAACATAAATATTATATTGTTAGCACTATTAAATGATTTAAAACCTTTTTTAGTGCGGTAAAAATCTTTGAAAGAACCATTAAAAGATTCAATTAGATTATTAGAAATATCATCAGTAAAAGACTTGACACGTATATGATTTTTGAAAAATCTATTAGCAGCTTCATTATAAGAAGCAAGTCTATCAGTTACGATAGTTGAAGCATTACCAAAACGGCAAGCATTATTAAATAAAATATATGCTTGAGAATGGTCTCTATAAGGGGTCAAATGATATCCAATAATAAATCTAGTTTCAGAATCAATAATAAACCAAATATAATGTTTAACACCTTTAATACTAATAACAGTTTCATCAGCATGCCATTCATCAGAATTAAGATTAAGAGAAGGGGAAAGACGTAAAAAAATATCATTAAATAAAGGAGCAAATTTAGTAACCCAAGAAGCAATGCTAACATGAGAAACAGAAATATTAAATTCTTGATAAAGAAAAGAAGCAACCTGTCTAGTAGAAGCATGATGTAAAAAATAAAGACGTAGAGCAGAAATAATAATTCTAGGAGAATGACGCATACGCTTAAAAGAGGCTTTTCCAATAATATCATCAGAAGATGAACAAGGAACATTAGCATATTTAATAACGTTAAAAGAATGATTACACTTTTTATCACCACATCTAAAATTAGAATAAAATTTATAGTCATGATGAAGAAAAGTAGATCTACCACAAATAGGACAAGAATGATATTTAGGAGAGGTATGCTTACTAAGTAAAGTAAATTGACGTTTACAACATTGACATTGATATTTTTGAAGACCATTAAGGTCTTTACCAAATTTATAAATATTAGTAGAATTACATTTAGGGCATTGAACAATTGAATTATTTGATGATATAATATGCATGAGCTTTGAATCCTTTCTGGGAGATTAATGGTTTGTGATAATTCTATTATATCTCAATAGGAAACAAAGCTCTATTTATTTTTAACTTAACAAGACC
>LJHE01000047.1 GCA_001983555.1 Candidatus Epulonipiscioides gigas | reverse complement strand
CCCCTTTACTCTAAACTATATTTCAGTATAGCCTAAAACAAGAAGACTTAAACGTATTTACAAAAATATTTTTACTTATTTTACATTTATTAATAACAGTTACTAACACTATCTCTAAATTAGTTAATTCTTTGTTGAGTTGCTCCATCAAAGAAATGTAAAGCTTCTTTATCAAATGCAAATTGATATTTTTCACCACTTTGATAATTTAAGTGGCCTGGAGTTGTAATTACAAAATTTTGACCATTTACAAATTTAGCATGTATGGTCTTTTCTTTTCCTAAGAGCTCTACAATATCAAGAGTACAATCAAATGTATTTTCTGCTAGATTATCTGTTAAAAAACGTTCAGAACGAATACCAACAATTATTGGTTTATCCACATAATCTTTTAGTTTATCTAAATCATTTTGACTTGGTGTTATAATAATTTGACCATCTGTTGAAACAAATTTGCCGTCTTTTAATGAACCTTCTATAAGATTCATTGTTGGTGATCCAATAAATTTTGCAACAAATACATTTTCTGGTCTATTGTAGAAATTTTCTGGACTTCCAACTTGTTGGATTTTTCCATCATTCATAAGAACAATTTTTGTAGCCATAGTCATAGCTTCGACTTGGTCATGCGTTACATAAATAGAAGTTGTTTCAAGAGATTTATGCAATTTAACGAGCTCAACTCGCATATGCTCCCTTAATTTAGCATCCAAGTTTGAGAGAGGTTCATCCATCAAGAAAACTTTTGGTTTTCTAACCATCGCACGTCCAAGAGCAACTCTTTGTCTTTGACCTCCTGAAATGTCTGATGGTTTAGAATATAGATAATTTTCAATTTGTAATAATTTTGCTGCTTCCATAACACGCTCATGAATAAGTTTTTTAGGTTCTTTACGCATTGAAAGTGAAAATGCCATATTGTCATATACTGTCATATGTGGATATAATGCATATGACTGAAATACCATCGCAATATTTCTATCTTTTGATGGCACTTTATTAACCCGTCTATCTCCAAAAATTAAGTCCCCTTCTGTAACAGAATTTAAACCTGCAATCATACGTAGTAAAGTAGTTTTTCCACAACCAGATGGTCCTAATATAACACAAAAATCTTTATCTTCTATTTCTAAATCAATATTTCTTAGCGTAAAATTTTCACGCCCTTCATATTTCTTTCCTATATTATTTAATGTAACTTTCACAAAATCTGCCTCCTTTTCTAATTATTTAACAGCTCCATTTGAAAGTCCTGAAACTAATTGTTTTTGTAAAACAGTAAATAGTAAAACCGTTGGTACTGCAATTAACAGACCGCCCGCTGCAAATGCTGGTTCATTCATATTTTCTTTATCATTTATTAATGTAAATAATCCTGCTGCTAGTGTATACGATTGTGGACTAGTTAAAATAATTTTTGGAAGCATATAATCCATAAATGGACCAAGGAATGACCAAAGTGCAATTATAGCAAGCATAGGTCTTGCAATTGGTAAAATAATTAATTTATAAACTTTTAGATTAGAGCATCCATCGATTTTGGCCGCATCATCAAGCTCCATTGAGATTGAATCAAGATAACCCTTTAATATAAATGTATTTCCTGCTATTCCACCCGCTGAATATATTAAGATAAGCATCATCTGACGTGAGAAAAATGGAACCACATCAGAAATAATTGAATACATTGTAAAATATGCTGTTAATCCTGCAAATGAAGGAATAGTTTGAATAAGCATAATTGCCATAAGAGATGCTTTTCTTCCTTTAAACCGATATCTTGAATATGCAAATCCTGTAAATGATACAAAGATTAAAGTTATAATTGCAGTTGATACCGAAATAAAAATGGTATTAAACATCCATTTTGGATACAATGTTTCTGTAAATAAATATTCAAAATGTTTAAATGAGAATGAAAATCCACCATTCATTATAATATATTCTTGTTGCATACCATTAAAAGCCGATACTATCATTTGAAGTATTGGCCATAATATGGCAATAGTCCACAATATAAGAGCAGTATAACTAAGTCCAAGTCCAACTTTGCCAAGTGTGTCTAAGGGTTGGCGGTCCCCAAGATAAAGATTAGATTTCTTTTTCTTCATATTTAGTCCTCCTTAAACGCCTTAGAATTTTTAAAGCCGATAAACGTAAATAGCATTAGAGCAAGTGAAATAATCATAGTGACAGCAGCTCCAACGGCTTGTTGTTGATTATCCATAGTTAGTTTGTATATATATGAAATTAAAATATCTGTTGAGCCAGCTAGATTTCCATATACTGACGGATTGAATGGTCCACCACCATTAAATAGATAAATAATAGAGAAGTTGTTAAAGTTAAACGTATATTGACCTATTAAAAGTGGTGCTGTTTGGAACAATACAATAGGCAATGTGATTCTTGCAAGTTTTTGCCATGCAGTTGCTCCATCAATTTGAGCAGCTTCATAAAGATCTGCTGGAATTGCTTGAAGCACGCCAGTTGAAAGCAAAAATACATATGCACTACCCAGCCATCCTTGCAATAAAATAATAACTATTCTTGTTTGCATAGGATTATTTTTTATATCTAATGTTAATCCAGTAATAGCATTTAATATTTGTGTTAAAATACCTTGCCTTGCAAACATAATACTAAAAAACATTATTGTAATAAATGCTGGAATTGCCCACGGTAGTATAAATACTCCTCTAAAAAATCCTTTTCCTTTTATACGGTCATTATTAGTAATTAATGCCAGACCAAATCCGAGCAAAATTGCAAATGATGTTGCAACAATTGTCCATATTAAGGTCCAACTTAAAATTGCCCAAAAAACTGTACCAATCATACCCTCAGATGTAGCTAACTCTAAGTAATTTGAAATACCATTCCATTGAAACTTAGATTGATGTTTTGGATCCATATTAGTAAACGAAAGTAATATAGTTGTTGTAAGAGGTACCATTATTATAAACAAAATAACAACTAGAGCAGGTAATGAAACTAAATACGGAAAACCTTCTTCTAAAATACTTCTTTTAGTTTCAAACCAATTTTTTGGTCTTATTCCTCTTATTGCATCTTTAGTTACTTTTTTGACATCTCGATAGCTAATAATAAATATGGAAACTGATAGTAAGATTAAAATTACAGAAATTATACCTTCAACCATATAAATCATTGATTTGTCTAATTTGGACGCTCCATCAGCAAGAGTTACAAGACTCATTATACCATCAGCTTGATAATTTCCAAATCCTAATGCATATGGAATAGCTAAACAATAAATAAAAAATGAACCAAGTAAAAATAATGCCATCTTAGCGTATTGCTTATTTAAATATTGTCCAAGCCCTGGGAGCCAGCAAGTAGCAATTGCATAAAACGAAATATTTTTATCCAATTCTATAGGAACTGTTCTAATTACATTAGATTCATTATCATCAATTACAGCAAGTTTTTGTTTAATTGCTTTAGTAGTTTCATACGTTTTGTTTTCCACTAACTCTTTATTATATTTAGAAGGAATTGAGGAATTTTCTATAATTGAAATATCTTTTTTCTTTCTTGCAACTAATTGGCGTTTTTCATTTTCAAGAGCTTTAACAGAAATTAATCCTTCATTCTTTTTTTGCTTAAGTTTTAATAAATTGCTTTTAAAATCTTTTTCTACTTGAGCTTTTCTAATTTTAGCTGCTTTTTTGCCAGCTGATTCTTTTGCTCTATCTTTATTTTTCACAGCCTTTTTAGCATTTTCTAGCTCTTTTAGATTAAACTCTAAGTGATCTATTACTTCTTTCATCTGCTCAAAAATAACTATAGCTTTTTTATACTTAACTTCTGCATCATAACATAAATCTACATAGGGCTTATAAAATTCAACTTCTTTAGAAGCTATAAAATATTTGAGCTTTAATTTTTCTTCTTGTTTGTTAACACCTTTTAACGATTGTTTAAAATCTTCAGTTTCCTTTTTTAAATTATCAAGAAATGTTTTCTCGTCTAATTCATATTTTCTAAGCTTTTGAATATATTGATGAAAATCTTTACCTTTTTCAAGTTCTTGCAATTTAGTTTTTAAAGCTGCTCTAATTTTTCTATCTTTAGTACGTGCAATTTCGTCATGTATAAGAGCACTTTCATGCAAAAATTCGTTTTTACGGTTATAAGCATTATCTATGTGGTCATAAAGTTTTAGCTCCACGTGTCCTCCTCCTTCTTACTATTCAAATTATCATCAATAACTTGCCAAAGTTTAATTAAAATTATCATATTAAAGCCATATGCAATCAATTTTATATAATATAAAATGTTTGTAAAATCTTGTTCTAGAGCTACAGAGATTATTGCACCTATTAGCATAATTTGCCACACCAAACAAAATATTTTTCCAACTCTTAATTTTATATAAGTAAAATAGGTATATAATGCCATTAAAAAAGGGACTGTTAATCTTTCAAAGAAATGACCTATCAAGATTAACATATAATTTTCACCCCATAATTCAAAATATTCTGGATTGCCTGAGCGCCATAATACTTGTATGCATTCGCAAGATATAATAATAGCACAGCAAATCACTATCCCATAAAAAATTGATTGCGGCATCTTTGTGCTCGCTATCATAATATTAAAAATTAGCCATCATAGCTTTAAATGATGCTTGAACTTCAGCATATGCTTCTTCTACATTTTGTGGTTGTGTAGCTGACCAAGAGAGCAATGCATTTTGCCATGTACCCCAAACTTGACCCCACTCCGTAAATAGTGGTCTTGTAGCCGCATTTTTATAAGATTCTATGGTTGCATCAATGATATTTTTGTTTATATCGCTAAGTCCTGTTAGCTCATACTCTTCAATAGTAACATTTTCTAAGATTTTACCTGATGCTTCAAATAGACTTTGTGCATAATCTGGATTAACAACTTCCATAATTACTTCTTCAGCAAGTGCCATTTTAGCTGGATCTTCTTCAATTCTTGCATTTATAGCAAGACCCCATCCACTTTTCCAGTGTTTTAAAGGATTACCATTTAATGTTATAGTATCAATTGGAAGAATTGCAAGCTCTGCTCCTCCATTTGTTTTTTCTGCCATTGCAACTGCAGCCCAAGGACCATCTAAACGAATTGAGGTTGGTCCACCTGTAACAAATGCTGCGTCAACATATCCCCAAGCAGCAACTTTATCCCAAAGATCAGTAGCAGCATCATAATGATTTTTCCAATAGTTAAATAAACTTCTAAAGAATTCTTGTTGTATTGGTGTTAGCTCTGAGAAATTTTTAGTCAAATCAGTAGTAAATGTTCCATCTGGTTTCATGTCAAGTAAATTTAGTTCAATTGAGTTAGCAAATGCTATTCCAAACCAAGCATCATGAACTACACTTAACATATCTTCATATCCCAAATCACTAAACTCTATAGTTTTATATATATCAATACCATTAGCTAAAGCATTTGCCTTATTTGCATAAACAATTAGACTTTCGATATTTAGTGGAAATGCGAGATAGCTATCATCAATTTTAAATGCTCCTCCAAGACCCGCATCAAAATCATCCCATCCACCAATTTTTTCTGCTAGAATTGGTGCATCTATAGCTGCCAATACTTCATTTTGCGCCATTCCATAAACTCTATCTAATGGTATTGCAAATACATCTGGAACATCTTCATTAAGAATATCTGTTGAATCAATTAGGTCAAAAACATCAAATGAGCCAATTTCAATAAGTTCAATTTCTGCTTCTGGATTTTCTGCCAATACTCGTGCAACAGCTGCTTCATAGTGAGGCATCCACGTTTTTTCTGCTTGAACAGTAATGGATGCATCTATTCCATTTGAAGAGTCTTTAGTTTGATCAACAAGGATTACCTTTTTTTCATCATCACCGCCACAGCCTGTTGACACCACAGAAACTAGCATAGCCATTGCTAAATACTTAAATTTTTTCATAATTATCTTCCTTCCTTATAGTTATATACAACTTAGTATTTACCAAAAAAATAAATTACTCTCTTGTATTTATTGGTAATTTATACAGAGCAGCTATATTATTTTTTTTTTGCATACTTTATCTTATACAAGGACAAGCAGAAATATTATTACTTTTTAAATTTTTTTACTTTCATTTTTTCTATATTTTTAATATTATGATGCCATCTGGTTTTATTATATTATTTTTAACTTTATTTTTAAATAAAACTTTACCTTCAACTTCTATATTTATATCTTTATCCGAGCAATTTAATATCACTTTTAACTCTGGTTCTGAATTGACTAATTTAATATACTCTATACATCTTGGATTTTTATAATTATTCACAAAATGATAATGTAAACTTTTAGCTGCCTTTTGAGATTTTCTAATGTTAATTAATTCTTTAACTTTATTAATTCGAGCTTGATATTCAGATGTTTTAATTTTCTTCCATGGCATACATCTTCTACAATCAGGGTCATGAGCACCTTCTAGCATTATTTCAGTTCCATAATATATACAAGGGCTACCAGGCATAGTAAATAATATAGCTAATTGTTGAATTGCTTGCTCTATATTTCCTTTACAAAAATTTATCAATCTTTCTGTGTCATGACTATCTAATAAATTAAAGAGCACATTATTAGTTTGTTGCATATACATTGTATAACAACGGTTAACTTTATGCTTAAAATCTTCTTTAGTAAGCTTGTCATCAAGATAAAAATCTGAAATGCTACTAGTGAGAGGATAATTCATAACAGAATCATATTCATCACCTTGTAACCAATTTATAGCGTTATGCCATATTTCTCCTAAAAGATAAATGTCTGGCTTTAATGCTCTTACTCTTTGTCTAAGTTTTCTTAAAAAAGCATGAGATACTTCATTTCCTACATCAAATCTTATTGCATCAATGTCAAACTCTTTAATCCACTGTTCACATACTTCACAAAAATATTCTATAACTTCATCATTATTAGTATTGAGCTTTGGCATACCATCAGTAAATGCAAATGAATAAAATCGACCATCTCTGGTACTTCCTCTTTCGCTCACTTTTTCCCAATCATTAACCATAAACCAGTCCATATATTTTGATTTGTTACCTTTTTCCATAACATCAATCCAAGGCTTAAACTTGCGTCCACTGTGATTAAAAACTGCATCCACCATAATTTTTATACCATTTTTATGAGCTTTTTCAACTAGCTCTTTGAAATCTTCATTTGTACCAAAATCAGGGTCAATCTTAGTATAATCAGTTGTGTCATATTTGTGAGTTGATTCAGCTTTCATAATAGGATTTAAATAAATTCCTGTAATGCCAAGCTCTTTTAAATATGGAATTTTATCATTAATTCCATTTAAATCTCCACCAAATCTTTCTGTGTTGAGAACTTCACCTTCTTCTCTCCACGGCACTACTGTATCATCTTCCCTTCCTTTATAAAAACGGTCTGGAAATATTTGATACCAAACAGTATCATTAACCCAATTTGGTGTATCTTGTATATCAATCATATTCATCCAAGGCATTACAAAACATTGTAATGTTTTTTTATTACGTTCCATTTGTTCTTGGCTTAATATTCCATCTTCAAAATAATACCATGTACCATCTTTTGCTTTAATTTCAAAATAATATTTACAACGTTTGAAAGGAGGTACAATAGTTGTAGTCCACCATATTTGAGTTGCCAATTCTTTTTTAAATGGAATTTCTGCTCTTTCTCCTTGCCACTTATAATCACCCCCTAATATTCCATACTCATATGGATCACCATACCAAATATAAACTTTTTCAACATCATAACCTGTTTTTATATTAATAATTAAATCATTAGCATTAAGTGAATAACACATATGTTCTGACGTTCTGTGAAACACCCCATTAAAATCCATTTTTACGCTCCTTTGCTCATTTATTTTTATATTGCTATTATGATAAATTTGTATAAAAATATACATTGATGCTCATAATTATTTTAAACAAACAAATAGGTAGAAATTTCAGTTTGAGAGGAAAATTACTATGTGGAAAATGGAAGAGCATACTATAGAAACACCATATATGGAAAAAGCAACTACTAGAACTATACGGGTTTATTTACCAAATGAGTATGATAATGGTAAACAAAATTATCCAGTTGTTTATTTTCATGATGGAAAAGCAGTATTTTTTGGAAAAACTCCTTTTGGAACAGGCAGTTTTGAAGTATTACACACAATTACTAATATGGAAAAAGAAGGCAAAACAAATGGATTTATTATTGTAGCTCTTGATAATGCAGCCGAAGAGCGTTCAACAGAATATTTACCTTTTGTAAATAGTTATGATAATGGATTTGATGAGAATAAAAAATTTGGTGGCAAAGCTTCTTTATATGCAGATTTTTTTGTAGAAAAACTATTGCCATTTATTAATAGTAAATATCGTACCATCCCAGAACAATCATCTATTATTGGTAGCTCGATGGGTGGTCTTGTAACAGCTTTTATTATAGCAAAATATCCTGATGTATTTGAAAAAGCAGGGGTACTATCTATTGCTTCTTGGGTATATCAAAAAGGAGAATGGATTAATTATTTAAAATCAACCACTCCTAATAAAACTATGAAATATTTTATTCATGTAGGAACGGCAGAAGGACATTTGCCAAATGATGATACACTTGCTCAAAAATATGTAGATGACACTCTTTTATATTATAAAACTCTAATACAGTTAGGTGTACCAATTTATAATATTTATCTTCATATCGGTGTTGGAGATACACATTCTGAAACCACTTGGTCAAACTATATTGAACAATTTTTGCTATATTAAAAAAAATTCATTCCACAGTCTCAGAGCTATTTAGGAAATATATAACAAAAAAAGAGATATCTTCTAAAAAATAAAAAAGGAGTATCTCTTATACAATAATGTTAGTACTTTGATCGAATTGTAAACTAAAATCAATGACTACGACAGTCCCTTTTAATTATTTTAGCCAATGAGAACTTTGGCTATATTAAATATATTAAGTAATATTATTAATCCTAATGTTATGTTAAATATCTTTTCTACTTGTTTATTAGATATTTTTTTACTTATCTTGCTCCCCAAAAATCCACCAGATATACCTCCTACAATCATATATCCTAGAACTTCTAAATTGTATATGCCAAATCCAGTTGTAAATAATGTGGTGGCAAGAGTTGTTAATTGTGAAAAGAAAATGGTGAAAATAGAATAAAAGGCCGCTTCTTTTGCATTGCATGAAAACAAAATTATTATTACTGCAACATTAATAGGACCGCCACCTATACCTAAAAATACTGCTATACTACCAAGTAAAATACCTGTTACTAAACATATAAATATATTTGTAACCTTAAATGTTTTAATTCTATCTTTATAAATACTAAATAATAAAATTAAAACCATAAGTAAAGCTAAACATATAGATTGAATTATTTGAGCAATATCTTCTGACACTATAGTAGTAAATAATTGAAATAATGATTTTCCTACAAATCCACCTAATATTGAGCCAAATGATAACGACAACAATTTTTTGTACTCAAATTTTGCTTTTTCCCTAAATTTCTGTGCTAGAGATACTATTGCCATAGCAAAAAGTGTACTTGCAGATAAAATACTTATAGTTGCAATATCATACTGACCAAATGAGTCTAATACTGGCTTGATTATTATCCCCCCTCCAAGTCCAGAAATTGCTCCTATTGTAGTAGCAGCTAATCCTACTATTAAATATAAAATTCCTTGTAACATATAACCACACCCCTAAATTTTATTAATAACTATATTATATAATTTAGTTACATAAAAGTAAAGTTTTTATGATTATTTATGTATTTTGTTAGACAAAAAATTAAAAGAGTATTACACCAGACTGTTAATTCTAATCTAATACTCTTTTTTATCACTTCTGATTAGCTTTTGAAGTTTCTACAAGACTTGAAAAAGCACTTGGGTCATTAATAGCTAAATCTGAAAGCATTTTTCTATTGATGTTAATGTCAGCATTTTTAAGACCATTCATAAATCTACTATAAGATAATCCATTTATACGAGCTGCTGCATTAATTCTAACAATCCAAAGTTTTCTAAATTCTCTTTTTCTTTGTTTTCTACCAATATAAGAATAGTTAAGAGACTTCATTACTGCTTGTTTTGCAGTTCTAAATTGTTTAGATTTAGCGCCTCTATATCCTTTTGCAAGTTTTAGCACACGATTTCTTCTTTTTTTGGTAGCTACGCCACCTTTAACTCTTGCCATTTTAATTTCCTCCTATACGTTAAGTAAACGTTTCATTTGTTTTTCATTAGTCTTATCTACAAGACCTGGATGTCTAAGGTTACGTTTTCTTTTCGGAGATTTTTTGGTAAGAATGTGACTTGTATATGCTTTACTTCTTTTAAGTTTACCATTACCAGTAACCTTAAAACGTTTAGCTGCAGCTTTATTAGTTTTTAACTTTGGCATTTTAATAGTCCTCTCTGTTGATGTGTATTACTTTGGAGTTACAAGTACTCCCATACTTCTGCCTTCTAACTTTGGCTTTTGGTCAGTTACGCCAAATTCTTTTAGTTGGTCAATTGCTCTTTCTAAGAGCTCTTCACCTTTTTCTTTATGCATCATCTCACGGCCTCTAAAGATAACAGATATTTTTACCTTATCTCCTTGTGCTAGAAATTTTTGCGCATTGCGTAACTTAGTGTTTAGATCATTGTCTTGGATACTAGCAGTTAATCTAACTTCTTTGATACTAACAGTTTTTTGTTTTTTGCGTGCTTCTTTTTCTTTTTTTGCTGCATCAAATTTAAATTTACCATAATCCATAATCTTACAAACTGGGGGTTTAGCTTGAGGAGCTATTTTTACTAAATCAAGACTTGCAATCGTCGCACGACGTTGCGCCTCTTTTATTGGAACTATTCCAATTTGCTCACCATTTGATCCAATTAATCTAACTTCTTTGTCACGAATTTGTTCGTTAATCATTGCCTCGTTGATAGAAAGCACCTCCTAAAGTGTTGTTGTTTAATAATTTCTTGATAATTACTCAAAAGCGTGAGTATGCGCATAGGACTAATAAAAAAGCGGACAGAAAAATCTATCCGCTCTTAAACATACAAAATACCTTTTTATTAGGGCTTAGTATGACCTTACTAACACATTTGTTGTAAGGTGAGAAAACAATTTTCTGCTTAGTCCGAAATCTACGATAATAATGCTAACATGATTTGTATAAGCTGTCAAGGCAATTTTAAACCATTTTTTCTGGATTTACATAAGATTTAAAATTTTCTTTGCTTACCAATTCTAATTGTATGGCTGCCTCTTGTAAATTTATACCTTTTTCATGAGCAAATTTAGCAATTTTGGCTGCGTTATCATATCCAATATGAGGATTTAGAGCAGTTACTAGCATTAATGAATTATTAAGATTTTCTTCCATTTTTTTATAATTTGGTATGATTCCTGTTGCACAATTATCATTAAATGAATTTATTGCATCTGATAAAAGATTTACAGATTCTAAAAAACTATCTATCAAGACAGGCATAAATACATTAAGCTGAAAATTTCCATTTGCTGCAGACATACCAATTGTTACATCATTTCCCATAATTTTTGTAATAACCATTGTTAAAGCTTCACTTTGAGTTGGGTTTACTTTACCTGGCATAATAGATGAGCCTGGCTCATTTTCTGGTATAAAAATTTCTGAAAATCCTGCACGAGGACCACAAGCAAGCCATCTAATATCGTTTGCAATTTTCATTAAATTTGCAGCTAATGTTTTAATAGCCCCATGAGTATTTGAAAGAGCATCTTTACTTGTCAATGCATGAAATTTATTGGCCGCACTTACAAAAGGAAATCCTGTTTCAGTATCTAAAATTTGACACACTTTTTCACCAAAATCTATTGGAGCATTTAAACCCGTACCAACTGCTGTTGCTCCAATGGCTAATTCGTGTAAATATTTTTCACTATCCTTTATCATAGAGAGTGAATTTTTTAACATCATAGCCCAAGCACTTATTTCTTGTCCAAAAGTTATTGGAGTAGCATCTTGAAGATGAGTTCTTCCTATCTTGATAACATCTTTATATTTTTGACTTAGCTCTTCAAATGTTAATAACAAATTTAAAATGCTAGGATATAATCGATTATTTAAAACATCTATTGCAGCAATATGCATAGCAGATGGAAAAGTGTCATTTGAACTTTGAGATTTATTTATATCATCATTTGGATGAGTTTTACGTGTTTTATTTTTTAAATTTACATGATTAGAAATTACTTCGTTTAAATTCATGTTTGTTTGTGTTCCTGAGCCTGTTTGATAAACATTTAGAGGAAAATGTTCAAATAATTTTCCATCAATAATATCATCACAAGTTGCACAAATTTCTTCTGCTACATCTGGTTCTATCATTCCAAATGTTACATTGGCTAAACAACAAGCTTTTTTTAAAATAGCAAGAGATGAAATAATCTCTGTTGGCATTTTGCTTTTTCCTATTTTAAAATTTTGTAAGCTTCTTTGGGTTTGTGCTCCCCATAATTTATCAGATTGTACTTTTATTTCGCCCATCGTATCTTTTTCTATTCTATATTCCATAAGGTTTACCTACTGCTTCTAGAATAAATTTTGCGACAGTTTCAGCAACTCTTGGATCTAGTGGATTTGGAATGATGTATTCTTCTGATAATTCATCATCTGTTACAAGGCTTGAAATTGCATCAGCCGCCGCAACTTTTATTTCTTCAGTAATTTTACATTTAGCAGCTAAAGCTCCTTTAAAAAGACCAGGAAATACCAAAACATTGTTAATTTGATTAGGAAAATCTGAACGACCAGTTCCAACAATTTTAGCTCCTGCTGCTTTTGCCTTATCATAAGTTATTTCTGGATTTGGATTTGCCATTGCAAAAATAATAGGGTCTTGATTCATAGATTTAATCATATCTTCTGTGACACAGTCTGCAACTGAAACACCAATAAAAACATCTGCTCCAATCATTGCATCTTTTAAATCACCTCTTATATGTCCTGGATTAGTGATTTCACAAAGATCTTCTTTGTGCAGTGTTAAATTTTCTCTTTCTTTATATAAAACTCCATCCTTATCACAAGCAACAATATTTTTTATGCCATTTAAATGCAAAAGTTTTATAATACTTGTACCAGCAGCTCCTGGACCATTTACCACAACTTTTAAATCACAAAATTCTCTTGCAAGTAATCTACATGCATTTTTAAGAGCAGCCAATACTACAATAGCTGTGCCATGTTGATCATCATGAAATACTGGGATATCCAGTTCTTTTTTTAATGTTTTTTCTATATAAAAACATCTCGGAGAACTAATATCTTCTAAATTTATGCCACCAAATGTTGGAGCTATGGCTTTACAAATGCTAATTATTTCGTCTGGATCTTTTGTATCTAAACAAATAGGAAAAGCATCTACACCACCAAAATTTTTAAATAAAATGGCTTTTCCTTCCATAACAGGAAGGCCTGCCAACGGTCCTATATCTCCAAGCCCAAGAACTGCTGTACCATCGCTTACAACTGCAATTAAATTACCCTTTGAAGTGTATTTATATACATTTTCCTTATTCTCTTTAATTTCAAGACATGGAAATGCAACTCCTGGGCTATAGGCTAAGCTTAAATCTTCCCTTGTATTAGTGCTAACTTTGCTTACAACTTCTATTTTCCCCTTGTTTGCCTCATGCAAGGCAAGAGATTTTTCTTTCATTATATATCCTCCAAAATAAAACTTTACCAAAGTGGTAATAGCTCTATTTTACATTGAGATTACAAAAAAGTCATCTAAAAAATGAAAAAAATTTATTTCATTTAGAAATATTACATAAAATTTCATTTTTATTACAAATAATCTAATACAATTGACATAGATATGGATTTAATATATACTATATTTATAAATATAAGACAAGCGACTTTAATTCCTAAAATATTAAAAACATCTATAATATGAAAAGTATCATTAAATATATTTCAGTCTACTAACATAATATCTCTTAATAATCTAATATATACTATTTTAACTACATTTAGCAAGAATTCTCCAACCTCTATAGTTGGAAAGATGAATTGGTAAAAATTTCTTGACTTTATAGACTAAATATAATATAATCAGTTTATAGTTCAGGG
>LJHE01000046.1 GCA_001983555.1 Candidatus Epulonipiscioides gigas | reverse complement strand
TAACTAAAAGTAATTATTATTTATATTATAAAACTTATAAATATATAGAAAATAATTATTAGTTTAAATTTAGTAGACAAATTTATTACAGAGGTATATACTAATTTCTATGAAGGGGAGGGGATTTATATGTTACCAGGTATTATTGCGGCTTTTTTGATTGCTATTGTAGCAAAATTCATTGAAAGTATTTTACCAATTCATCTGATTGGAGCATCTGTTATTGCAATTTTTATTGGAATGATAATGAATGCAGTATACAAACCAGATATGGTAAATACAGGACTAAAATTTACATCAAAAAAGATACTTAAATTAGCAATTATTTTATTAGGCGCATCACTTAGTATTCAAACTATATTGGAAGTTGGAAAACTTTCCTTAATAGTTATGTGTGCAACACTTTTAACTTGTTTTGGTGGAGGATATTTTGTTGGAAAAGCTCTTGGATTAAATTGGAAGCTGTCAAATCTTATATCAGCAGGTACTGGAATTTGTGGAGGTTCTGCAATTGCAGCTATTGCACCTGTAATTGATGCAGATGATACAGATATTGCATATTCTATGTCTGCAACATTTTTGTTTGATATGGCTATGATTTTATTATTTCCTTTTATGGGTCATGCTCTAGGTCTTAGTGATATGGCGTATGGACTATGGGCAGGAACCGCTGTAAATGATACATCAAGTGTTGTTGCAGCAGGATATGCATATAGTGAAGCAGCAGGAGATTTTGCGACAATGGTAAAGCTCACACGAACACTTTCAATTATTCCAACTGTACTTGTATTTGCATATATCAACGCAAGAGTTAAACAAAAAGAAAACAATGTTGAAACAAGTAGTAGTAAAAAAGTTAGTATTAAAAGTCTATTTCCATATTTTATAGTAGGATTTTTAGCTCTTTCTATGATTAATAGTACAGGAATTATTCCACCAGCTATTTCTGGATTTTTAAAAGAACTCAGTAAATTTTTAATGGTGATGGCTCTTGGAGCAATTGGTTATAACACAAGTTTTAAAGAAATGAAAAAATCTGGAATTGCTCCTATGATTCATGGATTTATTATTTCTGCATTAGTTGTTATAGTAGCCATTGGTGTAGAATATTGTATGGGAATAGTTTAAAACGGATAGATAGGAATTATTTAAATGGAAAAAATAAGTTTTAATATAGCAGATTTTACGGGTCCACTAGATTTATTATTACATTTATTACAAAAAAATAAGATGGAAATTCAAAATATTGAAATTGCTTCCATAACACAACAATATATGAACTATATAGAGTCTGCTAATGTTATAGAACTTAGTTATATGAGCGAATTTATTGTAATGGCATCAACACTTTTATTCATAAAATCTAATATGTTATTGCCAAAACATGAGAATAAGAAAAATGAAGAAAATGACCCAAAAGCCGAGTTAATAACAAGGCTTTTGGAATATAAAAAAGTTAAATATATAGCGAGTGAATTAGATAAAAAGCAAGGTAAAAAAATTTCATATTATTTTAGAAATAAAGAAATACCAAATGAGATTGTTGCTTTGCCTACCACAGGTGAAATTTTAGCAAAAACAAGTATTAATGATTTAATTTTGACATATAAAGAAGTCTTAAGATACAATAAATTATTAAAAATACAGAGAGAAAAAGAAATAGATGCTGAAATTTTAAAGAAAGAAATATATACAATTGAGAAAAAAAGTAAAGAAATTGTAAATTTATTACACAAGAATAATAAATTATCTTTTTTTTCACTTTGTCAGGAAGATATTTCAAAATCTGAATTTGTAACAACTTTTATGAGCGTATTAGAGCTAGTTCATAAGAATATTATTACTACTGCTCAAGAAGATCTTTTTAATGATATAAATATAGAGCTCATAGATGAAAGTTCATCAAACTAGAATAATGTATTATATAATAGAGGAATTGTAATTATGAAAAGAAATATAACAGAGTCAAATCTGGAAGCATTATTATTTTTTGTAGGAGATTTAATTCGCATTAAAAAACTTTGCGAACTTTTAGAAGTTACTGAAAAAGAAATATATCTTGCAATGAATAAGTTAAATAAAATGTACAAAAAATATGAAAGCGGACTTAGAATAATAGAATTAGAAAATAGCTTTCAAATGTGCACTGCTCCAGAAAATATGGATATTATACTTAAATATAAAAAAAAATCAAAGAAAAATTTTCTTACAAAAACTCTTTTAGAAACACTTGCTATAATAGCGTACAAACAACCTATTACACGTGCACAGATAGAAAATATTAGAGGCGTAAATTCAGATAGCTCTGTTGCAAAGTTAATGGAATATAATTTAGTTGAAGAAGCAGGACGATTACCTATAATAGGAAGACCTATTTTATTTGCAACTACTACTGAATTTCTTAGACATTTTAATTTTAAAACTTTGGAAGAATTACCACAAATTCAAGAGGAGCTTATTAATCAATTTGAGAAAGAGGTTGAAACTGAAGTTGAATACAACTAAAGTAAAGGAGCAGATATGAGCAAAATACAAGTTACACAGCCACTATTACCTGATTTTGAAGAATATGTTGCTGAAATAAAAGATATTTGGGATACAAAATGGTTAACTAATTTTGGAGCAAAACATCAATTATTAAAAGAAAAATTAAAAGATTATTTGGGCGTTTCTAATATATCGTTATTTACAAATGGACATCTTGCTTTAGAAGCCATTTTGAGCTGTATGAATTTAAAAGGAGAAGTAATTACAACTCCATACACATTTATTTCTACTACGAATGCTATTATACGCACAGGTCTTAAACCAGTATTTTGTGATATTGATGATAATTTTAATATTGATGTAAAAAAAATTGAAGAGCTTATAACTGAAAAAACTACAGCAATTTTGCCTGTACATGTATATGGTAAGCCTGTTGATGTTTTGGCAATAGATAAGATTGCTCAGAAATATAATTTAAAAGTAATTTATGATGCTGCTCATGCATTTGGAGTTAATGTGGAAGATGAGCATATTGCAAACTTTGGTGATGCCTCTATGTTTAGTTTCCATGCAACTAAAGTTTTTAATACAATAGAAGGTGGAGCAGTATGTTTTAAAGATGACGCTCTGGCTGATAAATTACATCAATGGAAAAATTTTGGAATGAAAGATGAAATAAGCCAAAGTTGTATTGCTCCTAATGCAAAAATGAATGAATTTCAAGCGGCTATGGGTTTGTGTAATTTGCGACAAATTGAGCAAGCAATTGAAAGAAGAAAAGTTTTATATGAAAGATATGAATATAATTTAAGAGATATTAGTGGGATACGACTAAATAATATTCCGAAAAATATTAAATATAATTATGCATATTTTCCAGTAATTTTTGAAAATTTAGATAGAAATAAAATACAAGAAATGCTCATGCAAAATGATTTTGTTTCACGTAAATATTTTTATCCTTTAACAAGTGATATAATTGGTTATAAAACAGATTTAAAAAAAGCAAGGTATATTTGTGAGCATGTGCTTACCTTGCCTTTATTTAGCGAGCTCAAAGCAACTGATGTGGACACAATTTGCAATTTAATAAAAAACTTTAACTAAAACTAGCAAGAATTCTCCCACCTCTATAGGTGGAGAAATGAATTGCTAAAATCTTTTGACTTTATAAACTAAATATAATATAATCAGTTTATAGTTCAGGGGTGGGACAACCCGTAGAGCTTGCTAAATTACTGAACATTGGTTCGGCTTACGCAAGAAGCCCACACTTCTATAAGTATGGGTAGTTCACATAACAAGAAAACTATTTTGAAAATCGAGCCGTCCATACCCTTCTATATTATTTGGATAATCTATGCCCGGTTGTCTGTTTGCTCCACGAATAAGCACTTCTTTTGCTATACGTGTATTTATTGTAGGTAAATTACCTTCGATAATACTCCACTGTAATAACAGAGCACATGCTCCAGCTGTTATAGATGCTCCTACACTTGTGCCAGTATAAGATAACGGAGAACCATTAATAATAGGTCCTTCAACACTTATACTTGGTGCAATTAAATCAGGCTTTATAATATTTTGCCTTGTAGGGCCACGTCCAGATGCAGCATATAAACTTTTATCTACTTCGTCATATCCGCCTACAACTATAGAATAAGTTTCTGTTGCTGGAACACAAACAGTTGTTTCTAAGTTTGGTTCTGAAAAACGGGTGTTTGCTTCAACAAATCCAGTTCTTGGTATCCACATATCAAATGTTCCATTAATTATATAGTCACCATAAACATCTATTTGCCAAATGCCTGGTATAGGGTTTTTTAATGATATTTTAATAGATTCTCCACCTGTATTTGAATCAGGATATTTATATTCAATAGTAACTTCGCTTTTTTGTAAGCTAAATTTAAAATTTTCTTTTTTATACGGGTTAAGCGGAACACGCTCTACTACTTGCCCTATTGGCGTTCTAATTCCTATGCTCATTTTATCAATTGATTTTGTCCAGAGAGATAAAATAAATCCATTTTCACCTTCTGCTATATTTACTTCAACACTTTTTTTTTCACCTTGGGATAATTTTCCTTTATAATGATGACCAGAATTTCCTTCATTTCCTGCAGCGGTTACAATAACAAGTCCAGGTACAAGTGTTAGTGATTGTATATATCTTTCGATTACATTTGTCCCATCGTGACCGCCAAAATTGTTTCCAACTGCAACACATATTACAAGAGGTCTTTCTAATTCAGCAGATTTGTTTACGAGATAATTTAGAGCTGTTAAAATTGCCCCATCACTATATGCTGTAACACTATCTTTTATAAAAAAATGTTCTTTTAAATCATGAGAAGCTTCACGCATTTTCACAACAATAAAGTCACTATCAGGTGCAGCTCCAACATAATTTGTATATCCCGGTCTATCTTTTCCTCCTGCAAGACCTGCAATATATGTGCCATGTCCTATCTCATCTTTTGTTGGTACAAGACTAAATGGATCCATAGTTTTTAGTGCTGCATCTATTTCAGTTTTGGTAAATTCAGCTCCAAACCCGAGATTAAAAGGTACATTACCCTCTAAAGTTTGATCCCAAATACTTAAAATTCTACTACTTCCATCTTCATATCTGAAAACATCATTTGTATAATCTATGCCAGTATCTAAAAAGCCTAATAATACACCGTTTCCTCTCAACTGACCATAGGGATAATTATGAAAAACTAAAATACCTGATTCTTGTAAAGATTCTTCTGAATTTAAACCATATAAATATACTTCTTGAATATATTCTGTATTCATTACGAGAACTTCTAATTCATCTTTACCTTCTGGAGGAACTTCTACAATATAAACTGCATCAGTTATTTGTCTGAAAATTATCTTTGGGTATTTTTGCCTAAGTTCATCTATATTTTTAAAATCTTCAAGCAAATATTCGCTTAACAAAATATCACCATCTTTCCAAAACTCTCTATAATAATTTTATGAATTTAAAAATTATTTTAGACTTTAAGAGCAATTTTAGGACAGGGCAAACACACTAATAAGTACGCAAAAAAACTCTCTCATATGTAGGAGAGAGCACTGAAAAACTAAAATTAGGTAGTCCTACACTGTTCCTAAATCGTCCTTCCACCACCTCCAATGAACCCTTCCGTCAGATTGCGCTGCCACCTCCTTCACGAGGGAGGCTTCCAATCGCTTACAAATCTGGAGCTTACACCTAAAGATGAAATTGAAAGATGCAAAAAAAAACAAAGTCATATGATATTATACTGTTTAATAATTTTTATTTTTTCAGTGGTCTCGGTACAAGATGGTTTAGTGGGAGGATATAAAGTAACTATTATTTTAAGGTACTGTAACTATAAAATGAGCTGCTCAAATAAAATTATTTATTATACTTTATTTTATCTTCTTCAGTAATTTCGCGCAATACTCGACAAGGATTGCCTACAGCAATACAATTTGGTGGAATATCTTTTGTTATGACGCTGCCAGCTCCGATAACAGAATTTTTTCCAATGGTAACGTTAGGTAATATTGTCACATTTGCTCCAATCCAAACATTATCTTCTATCGTAATAGGATAAGCAAATTCAAGTCCTGTATTTCTTGTTTCAAAATCAATAGGATGTCCTGCAGTTGAAATACAACAATTTGGAGCAATAAATACATAGTTTCCTATAGTAACTTTAGCACAATCAAGTATAACTAGGTTGTGGTTTGAATAAAAGTTATCTCCAATAAAAGTATTATATCCATAATCACATTGAAATGGAGCAGTTACGAAAAAGTCTTTACCAATACTTGCTACTATTTTAGGAACAATTTCACGTTGTCCATCTATATCTGAAGGTACCAATTGATTTAATTCGTAACACAAATCTTTACATCTTATTCTAAGCTCAATGAGCTCTTTATCATAATTTGCATTGTATAACAATCCTTTTGCACATTTTTCTTTTTCTGTCATAATATTTTTTCTCCTATTCATTGTGAATTTTATAGTTTTATCAAAAGCAATTTTTAAGCTATTATCAAACCAAATTGTACCTCTATATTCAAAACCATTTTTCTTTAATATATGTTGCATTTTCAAATTATCTTCATCTGTATCTACTCTAAAATTATAAACTCCTTTTTGTATGCTCATCTGTTCAACAAGTTTAAACACTTGGCTAGATAAATTTTTACCTCGAGCATCTTTTGTAATAGCCATTCGATGCACTACTACATATTTTTCTTCAGTGTTCCAGTTGCCATTTAAATTTTCGTAGGCGGGCTCTCCGTCAAAATCTACACATAAATATCCTAATATTTTATTATTTTGCTTAATAAAAAATCCTTTTTCATTTAGAGCATCATTTTTAATGCACTTATAATCTGGATAACCATTTTGCCATTGGTCTATGCCTTGGTCTTTTAGATGTTGTTTTGCTTCATCAATTATATCAAGAGCAGTTTGAATTTCTTCTAAAGTGATTTCTATTAATTGTACCATTTTATGACTCCTATTTTGTATAAATATCAACGACTATACATCATATATCTCATAGTTATAAGTATTAGAGGACAAATTTTTACAATATTAATGAGATTTGATACAAATATCATTTCCATAAAATAAAGTTTTAAATCATATATATATAAATTTTACTAAAAACTTTAAAAAAAGTATTAACAACTGACTAAAAAAGTGGTACAATGCATATATACCATTTTAACACAGAAAGGATTTTTTATGAAAAAGCATAATTTTATTATTATTTTAGCGGAAGATATTTGTCCCAATTTGGGTTGCTACGGTGATCCAAATGCAAAAACTCCTAATTTAGATAATTTTGCTAAGGAGAATATTAAATTTAACTATTGTTATTCAGCAGCTCCTGTTTGTTCAGCTGCTAGAACTTCATTGAATATTGGTATGTATGGCACTACTGCAGGTGTTGGAAATCATAGAAGTATGTATAAATTGCCACCTCAAGTTAAAAATTTTGGTGACTATATGCAAAAAGCAGGATTTTACACAATAATAGGTAAAACCGATTTTAACTTCCCTCTTAACTCAGGTTATGATGCAACCATTCCGTTTGGTTCAAAAGATACTCCAAATTTTGCAACAGATATAATTGATAGAATTAACAAAGCTGAAGGTAAACCTGTATTTATGCTTCAAACAAATGCAAGCACACATCAATCTCAATATGGATATACTGAAGACACTGCTGCTCATAGAGCAACTATGCCACGTCTTAAAGAACAAGACCATCAAGTTCGTGAAACTATGGATATTCCAGGATATCATTTTAAAAGTCCAGAAGCAGATGAAATTTGGGCTCAATATCATGAAAAAATGACTTCAATGGATAGAATGTTTGGCGAAATGGTAGATGCTCTGAAAGAAAAAGGTATTTACGAAGATAGTATTATAATTTTTGCAGGTGATAATGGACATGGTATACCAGGAGGTAAGATTAATCTTTGGAATGAAGGTGTTCATGTTCCAATGATAGTACACGTTCCAAAAGAGCTAGAAAGTCAAATTAACACATATGACACAGAGCATGGCAAAGTATGTGATCGTCTAACTTGCTTTATAGACTTCCTTCCAACTGCTCTTTCAATAAATAAAGAAGAAATTCCTTCTATTTTGCAAGGAAAAGCTTTCTTAGGTGATAAAAAAATTGATGATGTTAAAGAAGTATTTTCTTTTGGAGCAAGATGTGATGAAACTTTTGAAAATTCAAGAAGTATTCATGAGAAAGATTTGGTTTATATTTGTGACTTTGCTCTTAGTAAAAATAAAAGACTTAATGTATACCAAACTACTCAATCACCATGGTTTAATCGCTCTATGATTGAAGAAGGTTATAAAAATAATATTGAAGATACAGACCGTCGTGCACTATTCCGTCAAATGCCACGTATTTATGAGCAATTGTATAATTTAAAAGATGATAAAAATTCTCTTAAAAATATAGCTAATGAAAATCCAAAAGAAACTTTAAGACTTCGCAAACAGATGTTTGATTATATTGAAAAATATAGAGATGACGCTCTAATTGAAGAAGCTCTTATGAATGAGTTTATTAAAGAAACTGGTCTAACCGCTTATGAAATTTTACAAGATGATAAATATTATCCAGTGAAAAAATGTATTCAAATGTGGGAAAATGGTATGGAAGGTAAAGAATTAGACCATAATGTTAATAATCCTGCTCTAAAATTATTGCTTACTAAATTTATGTGCGACAAACAAGAAAACTTTGATAAGTTTATAGATGATAAATATGAAACTGTCAGAGCGTATAATGCTTTTAGAATTGGCAATACTAAAGTAATGGAAGAAATTGCAAAAACCACCACAAATTATGTTTTAGCTCTGTATATGATAGATCTTATTTCAAACACAAGAGATAAGCGTTTTGTGGAAGTATTTAAAATAATTGCTAGTCGTGCTTATGGTGAAAATAAAACTTTAACCGCAGATGATCGTTTTACTGCAGCTATGCACTCAGCAGTAAATATGTTATCAGTAAGAATAGATTCAAATACTCCAGATGGAATGAGTGAAAAAGAACTTTGGAAAAATGATAAGTTTGAATATACAAGAATGATATTAGATGCACTCGATTTACAATAATAACAAAATGTTTGGGGATACGGCTTTATTCGTGTCCCTTTTTTTATATAAATTAATAAAAAGGATATTATGTATGGAACAAAAAAACGAAAAAACAGAAAACATAGAAGGTATGGTAGATAATATAATATTTCAAAATGAAGAAAATGGATATACTATATTAAATTTAAACTCAAATGGGGAAGATATTATTTGCATTGGCACATTAGTTGGAGTACATCCAGGCGAAGAACTACAATTAATAGGAGAATATATTACACATCATATTTATGGTAAGCAATTTAAGGTAACTAGTTTTTTACCATCTACACCAAAAACAACAAGAGGTATACAAAAATTTTTAGGTTCTGGATTAATAAGAGGTGTAGGGGAAAGATTATCAAAAAAAATTGTTGATTATTTTGGAGCAGATACACTTAAAATAATTGAAAAAAACCCTATTAAACTTGCTAAAATACCTGGAATAAGCCCCAATATTGCAAAAATAATAGGTGATCAATACCAGCAAAAACAAGAGCTAAGAGACATAATGATAGCATCAGGTGAATTTTCTATTTCTCCTAGTATGGTATTAAAAATATATGAAAAATATAAAGAAAATGCACTCTCAATAATAAAAAAAGACCCTTATTGTCTTGCAATGGACATTTCAGGTATAAGCTTTATTAAAGCTGATGAAATTGCTATACAACAAGGAATAGAAAAGGAAAATCCTAACCGCATAAAAACAGGCATACTTTTTGCTTTAAATAAATTTTGTAGTGAGGGACATACGTATTGTCCACTAAATATTTTACAGTCAAAAGCAATTGAACTATTAAAAGTAGATAGTATATTAGTAGAAAATGCTCTAATGACACTGCAGTCAGAGAAAAAGATAATACTAAAAATTTATGAAGAAAAAAGTATTATATTTATAAAAAATCTTTATTATCAAGAGCAGGATATAGCAAATAGGCTTTTAGCTTTATCATCTTTGATAAAATCAGAAGAAATGAATTTTGATAAAGAGATAGTTGAAACTGAAAGTGCACTTAACATTACTTTAGTGCAAGAACAAAAAGATGCCATTAAAAGTGCTCTAACTTCTGGAGTGACAATCATTACTGGAGGACCAGGAACAGGAAAAACAACTACAATAAATGCTCTCTTGCATATGCTAAAAAAGCAAAATGAGGACTTTTTACTGGCAGCTCCAACAGGCAGAGCAGCAAAACGTATAACAGAATCTACAGGTGAAGAGGCCAAAACTATTCATCGTTTATTGGAAATTACTTTCAATAGTAAATCAACTTTAAGTAAGCTGTCTTTTAATAGAAATATTATTAATCCGTTGGAAACAGATATTTTAATATTAGATGAAATGTCTATGATAGATGTATCTTTAATGTACTCGATTTTACAAGCGCTTAAAGTTGGGCAACGCATTGTATTAATAGGTGATACTGATCAATTACCATCAATTGGCTCGGGTAATGTTTTACGAGATATAATACAAAGTGAAAAGTTAAAAGTAATACGATTAGTACAAATTTTTAGACAAGCACAAAAAAGTGCAATAGTTAGAAATGCTCATAAAATAAACCATGGAGAGTATCCTGTATCAAATGAGCAAGGGACAGACTTTTTCTTTATTGCACGAAATATAAAAGAAGATGTTCGAAATACCATTATAGACCTTATCTCAAACAGATTGCCAGCTAAATATAAAAATATAGATATTGTAAAAGATATTCAGGTTTTAGCTCCTATGCGAAAAGGAATACTTGGAGTAAAAGAATTAAATATAGCACTTCAAAATACACTTAATCTAAAAAATGAAGAAAAATCTGAATATGAACATAAAGAAACAATATATAGAGTAGGTGACAAGGTAATGCAAACAAAAAATAATTATAATACACCTTGGGAACTTTATTCTCCTAGTGGTCTTGTTATAGATGAAGGAGTAGGAGTTTATAATGGAGATAATGGTATTATTATAGACATAAATAAAAATCTTGGAATTGTAGTAATGTTTGATGACCAAAAAATAGTACGCTACGAATTCAATCAATTAGATGAGCTAGAGTTATCATACACTACAACTATTCATAAATCACAAGGAAGTGAATACCCTATTGTAATAATTCCGCTTTTTGAAGGTCCTCCAATGCTCCTTAGTAGAAATCTCTTATATACTGCAGTAACTCGTGCAAAAAAAATGGTAATAATAGTTGGTATTAGAGAAACAGTAAATAGAATGATAGATAATAATAAAGAAGTGCAAAGATATACTTCTCTTATGCATCATCTAACACAAAGCTTATGATATTAAAATTAGTTTATCCGAATTTATGTATATTTTGCAAAAAAGTTATAGCATCTGACCACATTTGCGAGAAATGTCAAATATATCTAAAAACAGATTTAATTTGCCCTAAATGTAGAAGTATAGTTACAGAAGAAGAATGCTCTTATTGTGGGGTAATTCCTATACAAGGATTATTTCATTATAACGGAAAAGCCAAACATATTATTGCAAAATGGAAATATAATGGTAATCGTAGATATGCTAATATTTTTGCTAAAGAATTAAGTTATGTTATAGATGCAAATATATTAAAACAAATCAATGCATTTATTCCAGTACCTATTTCAAAACAAAGAAGATGTGTTAGAGGATTTAATCAAGCATATGACCTTTCACATAATCTTTCTAAAATAACAGGAATTAAAACATTAGATATACTAGAGCGAAATAAAAATACTAAATCTCAATTTAAATTTAGTGCAAAAGAGCGTGCTGAAAACATGAGTGGTTCTATGAATATAATTAAAAAAATTAATGCTCTGTTGCATAAAGATAATGTTAATGTTGCTCTAATAGATGATATTTATACTACAGGCAGTACTATAAAAGAATGCACAAAAGTATTAAGGGAGAGCCTACCTAATATAGATAAAATATATGTTTTTGTTGTTTGTATAGCAAAAATCTAAATATAATTTATAGAGTGAAACTAAAAAAAATGGTCATAATAAGAATGCCAATAGATTTATTTTTGAAATCATTTCTGTTTTGTAAAAAAAATACAATAGAAACAAAACATACCTAAAATATTAAAAACTCTATTAATTTAATTCAACAAATTGACGATATATTTTATGTATTCAATATGAATTGAAAAAAATATATATGGAGGAATTAATATGGCAGAAATTAAAACTTGTAGTCGTTGTAAAAAATTATTTTCATATCTTGGTGGCAAAAGAATTTGTCCTGAATGCAAAAATAATGAAGAAAAAATTTTTGATGATGTAAAAGAGTATATTAGAGATAATCCAAAAGCAAACTTCAAACAAATTCATCAAGATCTTGGTGTGTCACCAAAATTACTAGAAGAATTCATCGCTTCTGGGAGATTAGTACTATCTAGTAGCTCTCCGTTAACGCTTACTTGCCAAATTTGTGGAGAATCAATTAAAAGAGGTAGAGTATGTGAAAAATGTAACACAGGAATGATTAATGAATTAAATGGTATAAATCAAAAAACAGAACAACCCAAAAAAACCGAGGTTAAGCAAACAGGTGGTATGTTTAGTAGGAGATAAAAATAACTTAAAGTTTTATTGACTTATGCCGATATTATTTATAAGTAGACGAAAGATCTGAAATAGGAGGTAACTAAATGCGTATTGGCAGTATAGAGAAAATAACTCAGATATACCAAAACCAAGTGGGGCAGGCCAAAAAGCAAGCCCCCGTACAAAAAGATGAGGTTGAAATATCAAATACAGCACAATTATTAGGAACTGCTTTTAAAGTAGTAAAAGAAACTGACGAAGTAAGAATGGATAAAGTAAATTTATTAAAAGAACAAATACAAAATGGGACATATAACGTTAGTGCAAAAGATGTAAGCGAAAAAATGCTAGATCAGCTTATAATGTAAAACGTATAATGCAAGGAGATACACTATGGCGGGGATTGCACATGAGCTAATAAATGTTTTAACACAGCAAAAAGAATGTTATGAGGGTCTATATACTTTAGCTACCTATAAATCACGTGCGGTAGTTGAAAAGGATATAGACTTTTTAAAAGAAGTAGTAAATAGAGAAGAAGAATTTATTGGGCGAGTAAATATCTTAGATAAAAAAAGAGAAGAAGCTTTTAAAGATATTTCTCAAGTTACTGGACTTAAATTAGAAGAACTTACTTTGACCCAAATTATAGATAAAATAGGTAAAAATCATGAAATGGGGAAAGAGCTTACAAATATAAGAAAAGACTTGCTCAAAATTATGGAAAAAGTTAAAAACCAAAATAATAGAAATAAAAAACTTATTATGCAGTCAATGGAGTTTGTTGAATTTACTTTAAATGCTATACAAACTACACGACTTACAGGCATAGAAGTTGGATATTCAAGAACTGGGTATGAAAATACACAAGACACAAGAAGAGTATTTGACGCAAGAAGATAGAGGGGGAAAATTATGAATTTATCGTCAACAGTATCAGGACTATTAGCCGCTCAAAAAGGTCTAACAGTTACTGGACATAATCTAGCGAATGTAAACACACCAGGATATACAAGACAACAACTGCTCCAGCATGATACTGGATACCAAGACATACGAGAAAACGGCGGATATATGCAGCAAGTAGGTATGGGTGTATCTGAAACAGAAATAAGACAAATAAGAGATGCTTTCACTGATCAAAGATTTAGAAAAGAAAATTCAATATTATCTTTTTATCAAACTCAAAATTCTACCATTAATGAAATAGAAACAATATTAGATGAACCAAACGGAGAATCACTTAGTAAGTTTTTAGATTCTTTTTGGTCTCAAACTCAAAAACTGTCTACTAATCCATCAGGACTAGAAGAAAGAATGAGCTTTATCCAAAGTGCTAATGTTATGATGGAAAAAATCAATTATATTCAAGATAGTTTAGTAGGATATCAAGATAATCTTAATCTTCAAATTGTAAATATGGTTAATGATATCAATGAGCTAGTAGAGGAAATAGATGGGTTAAATGATATAATTGTAGAAAAAGAATTACATGGTCAAAATGCTAATGATTATAGAGATAAAAGAAATAATGCCTTAGATGAATTATCTTCTTATATAGATATTAACTATTCAGAGGACCCAAACGGAACTGTAAATGTAAAAATAAATGGTTCAAATGGAACTGCTTTGCTTGAAAAGGGATTTATTACAAAAATTGGACTAGAACAAACTCAACCTAAAAGCCCATATGTAAATCCAATTATTTCCAGTACAGGAGAGGATTTATTTTCATTTACAAGTGATACAGGAACTATTAAGCAAGCTGTTAACTCAATCAATGGTAACGATGGTGGTGCATTAAAAGCTCTGTTAATTTCTAGAGGACAAATTCCAGCAAATGTTCAAACTTCGTGGGATAATATTGCGATTAATGATAATTATAGTGTAGATATGGATGGAAATTCTTTTCTCATTCCAGAGCTTCAAAAGAAATTAGATATGCTTACTAGCGAAATTGTTAAAATGGTAAATGAAAGTTTTGATGGAGAAGGAATAGGAATCAGTACTGGTCTTATGGGTCCACCTGTATTCATTCCAATTTATGGTGGTCCCACTTTACCTCAAATGTCTGTAATAGCGGATGACCCTCAAAACCCAACTCAAGCTGAAATAGATGAATATAATTCAGAAATGACGCAATATTATCAAGATATTATTCCACATCTAACATCTCGAAATATTCAGGTAAATCCTGCTCTTTTAGAAACTGGTGGATATAACCATCTCGGAACAGTTACTGAAACTGGAAATATAGGAGATAATCAAAAAGTTCAAGAACTTTTAAATAAATGGAGCGAGCCTATGACTTGGTATGATGATGGTTCTAACACAGCTCCAAAAGAAAAATTTGCAAATATAACAGATTTTTATGCTGATATCGTTACAGAAATTGGTCAAGATGGATATATTTATTCAGGCAAAGCAAGTGAAAAAGCAGTATTAGTAGAAAGTATCACTAATGAACGTTTTTCTATGTCAGCCGTTTCACAAGATGAAGAATTATCAACACTAATGAAATATCAATATGCTTATAATGCATCAGCAAGGATGCTTACAATGCTCGATGGAATGCTTGATGTTGTTATAAATAAAATGTAGTAGGGGGATAAAATTATGGCTTTTGGAGAATTAAATGTTGCAATGTCTGGATTATTTGCAGCACAATATGGTCTTTCAGTAACAAATACTAATATTACAAATATGAATACTCCGGGTTATTCAAGACAAGTAATAAATCAAGAAGCGTGGCTTCCTCTCATTGGTTCAGCAGGTATGGTTGGATCGGGCGTTGAAACAGTATCTATTGATAGAGTTAGAGATCCATTTTTAGATCAAAAATACTGGAAATATAATGACACTTTGGGAGAATATGAAATAAAAAGCCAACAAACATCAATAATAGAAGGAATTTTTGGCGAACCAGCAGATGATGGTTTTACAAAAATTTATACTGATTTTTTTAGTGGGATAGATGATTTATCAAAAAATTCAAGTGCCACTGAAACTGCAACTGCTCTTAGACAATATATGATTAGTTTTTCAGATTACTATAATGAAATGGCAAATGGCTTAACAGATTTACAATCAGATGTAAATTTACAGATAAAAACAACGGTGGACAATATAAACATGCTTGCAAATAGAATACAAAACTTAAATGAACAAATATATACTTATGAATTAAAAGGTACTGTAGCCAATGAATTAAGAGATCAACGTGAACTTTGTGTAGATGAGTTATCAAAATTTATAAATGTGGAAGCAAAAGAAGTTGAATTCATCAAACCTGATGGTAGAGTAGAAAAGCAATTTCAAGTTTATACAAATGGTCAATCTTTAGTAGACCACTTAGATATTAGAAATCTTGAAATCGAAATTAGAGATACTAAAAACAATGAACGAGATATAGATGGATTATATGATATTGTTTGGGATGATGGAGCTAAATTTGATACATCTAGCCAATATTTTTCAGGAGAATTAAAAGGTTTATTTGATATGCGTGATGGGAATGGTAATGGTTTAAATCCTGATACACAACAAGCAGAATATGGTGGAATTCCATATTATCTTAATAGATTAGATGAATTTGTACAACATTTTGCTAAAGAATTAAATACAATATATAATCAAGATGCAAATGGTAATCAACTGGTAGATGAAAATGGTAATACAATGCATGCTCTTTTTTCATATAGAGATGAAACTACTGGAGAACTTATAAAATCTAATGATCCACTTTTTGATTATACTAAATTAAATGCTTCTACAATTAGTGTATCATATGAAATTTTAGAAGATGCAGATAATATAAGAACCAATTATGAGCATATTACAGCGGACGGCAAAGAATCTAATCCAAATCCTGGAAATAATGATTTACTTCTCGATCTTTTGGCGCAAAGAGAAAATCAAGAATTTTTTAATCAAGGAACTCCTGAAGATTACATGATTTCTATATTTAGTGCTTTAGGAGTAAATGCAAGCGAAGCACAAATGTTTGCTAAGACTCAAAATAATGTAATAACTGAAGTACAAAAGCAAAGAATGTCAGTATCTGGAGTAGATAGTAATGAGGAGTTTATGAATCTTCTAAAATATAATATGGCTTACCAAGCGTCTGCAAAAGTCATTAGTACATTAGATGGAATATATGATATCATGATAAATAGAATGGGTAGCTGGTAATAAATAGGGGGATATAAGAAATGAGAGTAACTAATAATATGATTCAATATGGGTCATTAAATGCATTATATAATAATACAGAACAACTTGATACACTATTTACACAAATGAGCACCTTAAAAAAAATTGACAGTCCGTCTGATGACCCTATTATTGCTGGTCGTGCTCTAAAACTTAGAATTGATGTAAATGAAGCAGGACAATTTGAAGAAAATACAAAAGAAGCATTAAGTTGGATGGAAGTATCCGATGGAGCCATATCAAATATAGAGGATATTTTAAAAGGTATTAAAACACGTCTTAATCAGGCTTCAACTAGTACTCTTACTCAAGAAGATAAAGAAAAAATACTTGCTGATATTAATCAATTGTCAGAACAAATAAAAGATGAGCTAAATACGTCTTATGCTGGTAGACATGTTTTTTCGGGATACAAAATAGATCAACCTGTTTACTTCGATGTAGATACAGTTTTGGAAAATGATACTTCAAATGTATTAGACATAAAATTGTCAAAAGACATGACAGTTGGCGCTGGGGGACTAACCATCAATAAAGATATGGTATTAGCTGAAGATATGTTAGTAGGTCCTGGTATGTTAGTAACTGGAAGTACTTCATATGCAGAGGGGGATGTTATTCCAGCTGGTACAACTATTACTGCTCCTACAACTTTTCCAGAAGGTGCAGTTATTCCAGCGGATACATTTATTCCAGCACAAACAGATTTTACAGCAGGTACAACAATTCCAGGAGGTACAGCAAATCCAGATGTTGTAGGAAAAACACAGGGGCAAGATATTAAGTATGAGATTGGCTCTGGAATACAATTAGAAATAAATGAAACTAAGTTAAGTGATATTTTTGTTGGTAATTATGAAAAAGTTATAGAGGATATTTTAAATGCTGTAGAAAATGATGATGAAGAAAAATTATCTGCTCTTATCGAAGATGTAGATTCCGTAATGAGCGATATTTCAGAAAGAATGGCAGATGGCGGTAGTAGGCAAGTTAGACTTGAAATGACAAGTATACAAATGGCAGATGAACAAACTACATTTACTGAATTGTTATCCGAAACTGAAGATATTGACTTAGAAGAAGTTTATGTTCAGTATAGTTCGCAAATGATGGTTTATCAAAGTGCTTTAAAAGCTTCTTCGCAAGTTGTAGTCAATACTTTAGCTGATTATATTTAACTAAAACTAGCAAGAATTCTCCCACCTTTATAGGTGGAGAGGAGAGATGCATTGCAAAAATTTCTTGACTTTATAGACTAAATATAATATAATCAGTTTATAGTTCAGGGTCGGGACGACCCTTAGATCTTACTAAATTACTTATAACATGTTTATTAATTAGAAGTTAATAGAAATCTATATAAAAAATAGACTATAGAAAATTATCTATAGCCTTTGAGCTTAAAATATTATAGCTCTAAATTGTGCGGAGAATTGTGACAAAAAAATATTATTCAAAATTTTTTTGAATTTAATGTTTAATTAGATGGAAAAGAGGATATAATATGTATAGAAGCACTTAAAAAAAGGCTTCTATAAATGTTTTTGTTTTGGGACTATGAAAATAAGGTATTGAACAATCTATAAATTAATAGTTGTTCTGTAAATAAAAAGATATATATTACTTCTTTTTATTTTTAGGTTTATTAGAACGGGTCTTTTGATGTTGTGAGCCGTTCTTTTGTTCTGTAGAGATATCAATTTCTAAATCCTTCCACTTGAAATGAAATTTTTTCACAAAAGTATCTAGCTTAGAATACATGTAGAGAAATGCAAGTATAGATACGAGCACAGCTACAACTAAGATTATCTGTAGTACATCACTCATTCATAGCACCCCCTTTCGCCTTGGATTAATCCATAGACCCAGAGGGGAAACATATAACCCCCGCACCTCACATTGTGCGGAATACCTATTAATTATAACATATTTATTAATTAAAAGTTACTAGAAAATTATGTAAAAAAATAGACTATAGAAAATTATCTATAGCCTCTGAGCTTAAATATTATAGCTCTAAATTGTGACAAAAAAATATTATTCAAAATTTTTTTGAATTTAATGTTTAATTAGACGGAAAAGAGGATATAATATGTATAGAAGCACTTAAAAAAATGCTTCTATAAATGTTTTTGTTTTGGGACTATGAAAATAAGGTTTTGAACAATCTATAAATTAATAGTTGTTCTGTAAATAAAAAGAATATATATTACTTCTTTTTATTTTTTTTACGCTTAGAACGGTTCTTTTGACGGTGTGAGCCGTTCTTTTGTTCTGTAGAGATATCAATTTCTAAATCCTTCCACTTTAAATGAAATTTTTTCACAAAAGTATCTAGCTTAGAATACATGTAGAGAAATGCAAGTATAGATACGAGCACAGCTACAACTAAGATTATCTGTAGTACATCACTCATTCATAGCACCCCCTTTCGCCTTGGATTAATCCATAGACCCAGAGGGGAAACATATAACCCCCGCACCTCACATTGTGCGGAACACCTGTTAATTATAACAGGTTTATTAATTAAAAGTTACTAGAAATTTATGTAAAAAAATAGACTATAGAAAATTATCTATAGCCTTTGAGCAACTTCAGCTCGTACATATATAACTTGAGCTAAAGTGTGGTATTAATAATCATAGCATTTAATTTGCTGGATTTATATCTATTTCTTCTTCATCATCACCCATTTTATTTGTAACATTTTCTTCATCTATTTTATTCATAGAACTTACATCACCTTTTGGGCGGTCAGTATCAAATTCTATTTCTTCTTCAATATCTCCAGCTAAGCCGTTTGCTGCAGTAGCAGAACCTCCTACAGTTGCAATTCCACCAACTCCCGCAGCTGAACCAGCTAATGGAGCAAGTCCTGCCAAAATAAATGGAACTTTCATAATATTCCCTCCTTTTTGAGCTATATATTTAATATAACCTCAAGGATAAAAAATATGTTATTTATTGAAATTAGTAAAAAATTACCTTTAATAAATTAGTTTAATATTATGGCAACATTCTAATAAAAATAATTTTATAAAAAAAGAGCTGTCACACCAACAATAATGTCAGCTTACAGCTCTATTTGTATATAGTATTTATCTAGTTACTTTGTTAATATTTTTACTATCAATTTAAGTCAAGCTCTGGAACAGTTATTTCAGGTATCACAATTTCTGGTATCTTAAAGTCAGGTATTTCTATTTCAGGTATCTCTATTTCTGCCAAATTATCTAGATCAATATCTTCAAAAATGTCTTCAAAAATATCATTAAAGTTAACTTCTTCTTCGATATCTTCAAAGAAGTCATTCATATTCAAAGAATCATCTGTAGGCAGTGTAATAGTAGGCAATTTAATATTTGAATCTTTATGGTCTTCGATATCTGGTTTTTCTTCATCAGGATTAATGTTAAAAAATGCTAATATATGCTCTGGTGAATTTTTGTAATATTCAAAACGTGCTTGTCTTTCCGTTGTAGATTCAGTATTTGCATTTAGCTTTACTAAAAGATCAACAAATTTAATAAAATATTCTTCATATTTTTCATAGTCCTCATAATATTCTGGATTTACTAAATCTATTGGATCAATATCTTCTGAATAAAAATAATCTGCTTGAACTTGTGATGATGCTGAGCTTGTTATCATAGCTATTGTTAGCAGGCATAATGGCATTATAGATCGGTTTTTAATAAATTTCATAATAATATCTCCTTTTCTAAACAAAATTATAATACATATATATGAACTTATCAAAATATGGATATCTTACATAGAAATAGTGATAAAATACTATTAAAAGCTTGGTTTAAAAATTAAACTTTTATTGTAAATTTAAAAATTTTTTAAATAATTATTATTGCTGATAAAGTAATGCCTAAACATATAATATAACTAAAATTATATAGATTATAATAACAATTAATTGACTTTTGGCAATAATAAGCGCAACTATAAATACAAATTAAAAAAAATGATACCAAAAATATTAAAGTTTCTAATAGTAAATCAAATAATGCTCCTAAAACTAACATAGTAATAATATTAAAAGTTTTGTCTTGATTAATAGTCGGCACATTTAGTGAAAGTATCTTATTCGTTATTTTAGTAAAGCTTAATGTAGTATGCTCTAGCAAATTAATATATGAATTATTATATGTAGAGCTATGGACTAAGCCACATAAGCATCAGTACTTATTTCTAAATTTTTAGATTTTATATCCAGTCCTATATTAGTTGTAACAAAAAGTTTATGAATATTTTTATCTTTAAAAACTAGGTAATATTGCAAAAAGGGCGCATCGTCTAGGATTATTTTGTCCTAAAAGCGATAGCCCCAGCTCTATCTTATAGTATTATTGAAAATAATTTTAATAATATGTTGATGTTTGTTCTCCATAATATTCCATATCAGCTATACTACTAGTTTTTGCAAAAACTTCTCCAACAAAATTTCTATAAAAATTATCTGGGAGAGTTATTGATGGTGTTGTAACTGAGTTAGCAAAATAAGCAGTTTTTTCTGCAGAATCCATAAGAGATTCACCAACAAATCCACTAATTTTAGCTTTTAAGTAATATATAGGCTCTTGGCTGTAAGTATAAGCACGTGCAGTTGCTGTAGTATATGGACTATAACAATATACTGAAACATCTACGTTTCTAGCAAATGCAGGCACAGCTGCCCCAAAAATCGCTCCTGCAGTTAAAATTGATAAAAATATTTTTTTCATAATAAATCCCTCCATTATTTGATAGAATAGCATTAATAGTTCTACACAATGATAGATATGTATCCATATGATACGGCTTAGCATAAGATTATCTTTAATCATTGTGGATTAATGCTTTGACAGATTGGCTTAGACAACGCTAAGCACTAAAACTTTCTTAATTTTCTAAATAAATCTGGAAGTTTACTTTGAGGAGTTATCAATGCAAAAGAATGCAAAAGGAGTATTTATGCTAAATGATGTAACCATTATAGCAAATGTGGATATTATTTTTCCGTACTTTTTAATAAAGCTTTGCATAATTGTATTTCTTTTTGTTTTCTAATCGATAATAGTATATTATCATAATTTTTTTATTTAAATTCAAATAGGGATAATTTACATAGATATAGGGAAATAATACATATTAAATTTTTTAAAATAAAATTATTGTTGCTGTAAATATATTATCTTTAACATCAATTTTTAAATTCCCATGCCCCACTTTTAATAAATTATAATACTTTTTAATCCTATCCCATGTGATAACATATCTGTTTTATTAGTAATAGGAAGATTATTTTTAAAGTTTATTTTATGATTATATAGATTAGATATGCTAAAATATAAATTTCCATATTCTTCATATGCTTGTATTTTAATTTTTTTTTGCTGAATTTATTGAATTAAAATTTTCTGCTACATTATCAAATAAATTTCCTAACACTACATATAAGATATGTTCATTTATATTTAAAGTTTAGGAAATATCTATATTTATATCTACAGATAATTTTTTTTATTAAAATCATTTATTCTATAATTTAGCAAACCATTAATCATCATATGTTTTGTATAACTAACATCTATATCGTTGAGGTTATATTCTCCAATTAAATTATTAATTTCTTCACTTATTTCTATACTATTATAACAATAAAAATAAACATTATTATTTAGTAGTTTTTCCTTTTTGGGGAAATTTTATATATAAAAAAAGAGCTGTCACACCAACAATAATGTCAGCCTACAGCTCTTTTTGCATATAGCATTTATATTTGAAAGTTGCTCGATTAGATTTTTACTATCAATTTAAGTCAAGCTTTGGAACAGTTATTTCAGGTATCACGATTTCAGGTATTTCAATTTCTGGTATCTTAAAGTCAGGTATTTCTATTTCAGGTATTTCTATTTCAGGTATCTCTATTTCTGCCAAATTATCTAGATCAATATCTTCAAAAATGTCTTCAAAAATATCATTAAAGTTAACTTCTTCTTCGATATCTTCAAAGAAGTCATTCGTATTCAAATCATCACCAGTAGGTAGGGTAATAGTAGGTGAGTTGGTCGCTGTATCTTTGTTATCGTCAGGTGTTACATGTTTATTCTCAGTTGATGGGGAAACAGGTTTTTCAAGCTCATGATCAATGTAAAAAGATGTTAATATAGCTCTTGGTGATTGTCTATAATAGTCTGTACGTACTTGAATTGTATCAAGCTCAAGCTCAAGTTCAAGAGAGGTACTATAATGGTCATCAATTTCATTCATTTTTTTTAAAATATCTTTAAATTTAATAAAATATTCTTCATATTCTTCATAACCAGCATAATATTCTGGAGTTATAAAATCTGTTGAACCAACATCAAAAACATCATCTGCGTGAACTTGTGAGGATGCTGAGCTTGTTATCATACCCATTGTTAGCATGCATAATGGGAGTATAAAGTGTTTTTTTATAAATTTCATAATAATATCTCCTTTTCTAAATAAAGGTCTTGTTAAGTTAAAAATAAATAGAGCTTTGTTTCCTATTGAGATATA
>LJHE01000045.1 GCA_001983555.1 Candidatus Epulonipiscioides gigas | reverse complement strand
GAAGGAAGTGCTTTAAATAAAGCTAAATTAGATGGCTTAGAGCAAGGTATAAAACAAGGTATAAAACAAGGTATAAAACAAGCCAAAGAAGAAATGGCAATTTCGTTATTAGATATATTAGATGATGATACAATTGCTGTGAAAACAGGTTTATCTATTCATAAAATTGAAAATTTACGAAAAAATAAGTAAGAGTTAAAAAATAATGAATTTGAAAATTTTATTTAACCGATTATCGGGGGTATAATAGGATATATTTTTATTTATTCAATAACCTAAAAAAGATAAAATAAATGCACCTAATATAATTTTAGTTATGTAATTAATTAGGTATACTAATAGCAATTTATCTCCCCGTCTACGCCAGTGATTAGGAGGGTGCTGAAAAAGTCTTTTGATATTAAGTTTAAATATAATATTTAAAGACTTTTTTTGGTAATACTTAAAATAAAGATAAAATTGAAGGGTGCATTGATATGATAAAAAAAGAGCAAATAATAATAGAAAGTCAATTTATGTATTAATATTTTAAATTATTTCAAGATGAGCATTTTCATCATAAATTTAATTTATATGAGAAAAGATTAAAACAAGATTATAATGAAGATTTAGAAATTCATTTTATTGAAATGACTAAAGTAGATTTGCGTAAAAGAAATATGAGGTTAGTTGAAGAAGGAAGTGCTTTAAATAAAGCTAAATTAGATGGCTTAGAGCAAGGTATAAAACAAAATATAAAACAAGGTAAAGAAGAAGGCATAAAACAAGGACTATAGTAACTGTAGTTATAAATTATCCATATGTTTTTATTTTAACACATATTACATTTAAATTGAATAGCTAAGTTTAAACTACTTATGATATATCATAGGAGATGTCTCTTTTTTTGTGTTATATTTTTCCTAAAGTAATTTTACGCTATCATACTTTTTGTGCCACCATTACTATATAAATGAGCTACTTTATCATAAATAAAAGTTAAATCAATAGCTTTATCAATCTTTCTAATAATATGGTTATATGGTACTATGTCATTAATATTTATTGTTTGTGTTACTTCTCTTTGATTTTCGTGTTTACTCATCATTTTAATTCATCTCTAATTATATTCTTATTTACAGTATTACCAAAAAAATAGACTATAGACAATCGTCTACAGTCTGATACCATTATATAAAATAATGGTATCACTTTAACCTAAAATTTTCCTAATATATTCTTAAAATTGTTAATAATTTTTATCATTTGATTACCATTAATTTTAGTACTTGCCTTACCTTTTCTTCTACACGTCGAGCAGACTCTCCTGTTAAAAGTTCAATTCCTTGTTCATATCTTTTAATTGGATAAAT
The DNA here is from genome assembly GCA_001983555.1 of Candidatus Epulonipiscioides gigas. GTDB lineage: Bacteria > Bacillota > Clostridia > Lachnospirales > Cellulosilyticaceae > Epulonipiscioides > Epulonipiscioides gigas. The sequence continues at coordinate 33,945 of LJHE01000045.1, read as the reverse complement.
ATGGAATTTTCCTTCTTGTATATGTTCAATTATTTCATTAGTTAAAATTAAATCTACTTGATTTTGATATGGTATAATAACTCCTTGATCATTTGTTAGTCCTTTTTGTTGACATGCTTTAAAAAATCCCTCAATTTTTTCACTAAGACCTCCAACAGGTTGAATATCTCCATATTGGTTTATGGAGCCTGTAACGGCTAAATTTTGTTTTAATGGTATGCCACAAAGGCTAGAAATTACAGCATATAATTCTGCACTTGAAGCACTATCACCATCAATTGAAGCATAATTTTGTTCTATACAAATTTTGCAATTTAAACTAGGTTCAATAGTTTTAGCAAATCTCCCTCCTAAAAAACCTTCTATTATTTCTACGCCTTTTGAATGAATAGAACCACTTATTCCTGCTGCTTTTTCAATATTTATTATACCTTTTTTACCTTTATAAGATGTTGCTGTAATTTTAATTGGATGCCCTATTGTATTTTCTCCTATATCATATATGCAAAGTCCATTTATTTCACCTATTTTTGATCCATCTACATCAATTAGTGTTCTATTTAATTTATAATTTTCTTTCATATCATTATTTATTTTATTTAATAAAGTTTTATTAAACTTATCAACATTTTCTATGTCTACTTCTGTTATTTTATCCTTTGCAATAGAATTTGCTTGATAAATTAATTTATAAATAGGTTCTACATTTAAACTAATTTTATCAATTCTATACTGAGTTTTTCTAATTGCATTAAGAAGAGCTTGTGTTGTAACTGGTTTTAACTTTTCTTTTTTGCATTGTTTGTTTATTACATAACCTATTTGCTCAATTATTTCTTTAGTGTAATTAGCTTCGTCTAAAAAATCGATCCTAAATTTAAATAACTTTGAAAAAGATGGCTCATAATTTTTAAGAAGATCATAATGCACTGATGAACCTACTAATATAATTCTAACATTTGCTTTTATTTTTTCAGGTTCTAATATTTGTGGTACATTTATAGAGTCATTTTTTAAATCTTCCATTTTAATAAATCCACTATTAAGAGTTTGCTTAATTGCCTGCCAACCACCAAGTCGCTCTATTATATCTTCTGCTTTTAGTATTAAAAACCCACCTCTAGCCTGTTGTAATGCTCCTGCTTTTATACTTGATATATCAACAGTGTCTTTTAAAGTAATACTTCCCATTAAAGATCTATAATCACTATCTTGAGCAACAATTACAGGTGCTCCTTTTTTATTTGAATTATTCACAATTAAGTTTACTTCATATCTTTTTAAAAATTCTGATAAATTACTTTTATTCATTATAGGAAAAATTCCTTTTAATACTTCAGTGTTTTCATCTTCATTTTCTATAAATAAATCAGAATGTTCTAATATATCTTCAAAAATATTATCAAAATAATCAATAAATTCTGTATAATATTTATATTTTATTTTTAATATGTGAATTGGCCCACTTATTTGTCTAATTAGCTCTTCTTCATATAAATTATTTAAGATTGCACCTATTTCTTGCTCCCAAATATTTATTTGGTCTAATGCTATTCTAGCTAATTGCTTTATCTTATTAGAATTTTCTTCTAAATTAATTATATTATTCTCATCGATTATACTAAATGCTAAGCCTCCTTCTACTTGACTGATATTAAAGCCTAATTCTTTTACTTCTTGATTGAGCTTTTCTAATATTTCATTTTTTTGTTCTTCAAAATCTTTTATTAGCTCTTGTTTTTTATCTTCTAATTTTAAACTTTTTAATCTTTCTGATAATTCATTTTTTAAAAATATAACAAACTCTTTTAAATCATCTTGTAAAATTTTGCCATCTCCTGCTTCGAGATATAAAATTTTAGGCTTATTTGGTTCTTCAAAATTATATACATAACACAAGTCTTCTGGTACATTTAAAAAAAGTGCTTTTTCTTCTATTATTTTTATTATTTCATCTAAAAAACTTTCTTCACTTGCAATAAAAATATTATAATTATTTAAATTAAGAGCAAAATTCAATGCATTAATTGCTTCATCTTGCCCCAAAAAAGTATCGCTTCCAGAAATTTGTTCTATTGTTTCAAAATAAAAATCTGAAGGTTGAAATAAATCTTTTAATTGTGTCCAGCAAAGTTCTTTTACCATTTTTTTTCCCCCTCTTTATATAATATATGAGAAGAGGTTGTTTTTATCTACAGCTTTTTATATATTTTGACAATAAAATTTTTTATGTAAAATAAAAATTAAAACCTCCTTGAAAAAATTAAAAATCATAGTAAAATACACTTTTGTACTGATATATTTAGAAAAGTATAAAGGGTTTACAAAATGATAACAGAAATATTAAATAATAAAAAACAATTTTTAAAATTATTACTTTTAGCTGATGAACAAGAAAGTATGATTGACAAATATTTAGAGCGTGGAAAAATGTATGCGTTGTATGCCAATGAAATATTATGTACAATTTGTGTTGTAACAGATGAAGGAAATGGAATTCTAGAGATAAAGAATATAGCCACAAACCCTTCTTATCAAAGACAAGGTTATGGAAAAAAGCTTATTGAATATATTTCTAAAAAATATTCAAATATATTTGATACACTTTTAGTTGGAACAGGTGATAATACTTCCACTGTTTTATTTTATGAAAAATGTGGTTTTACAAAATCTCATACAATAAAAAATTTTTTTATTGATAATTATACTCACAAAATATATGAAAATGGTACACAATTAATTGACATGATATATTTACTGAAAGGACTTGAATTTGAGATGAAAATTAATACAAGTGATTTTAAATGGACACATGAGCCAAAAGTTTATACTATTAATCAAGATAGTATTGAAATTACAACTGAGCCATTTACAGATCTGTGGCAAAGAACATATTATCATTTTAGAAATGATAATGCTCCAATTTTGCAGCTTGAAACTACACAACAATATTTCTCATTTATAGTAAAAACTGAATTTGAAAAAAATTGTAGATATGATCAATGTGGTATAGCAGTCTATTTAGATAGTGAAAATTGGATCAAAGCTTCAATAGAAGGAGAAAACAATGAAATTAGTCATATAGGAGCTGTTGTTACAAACAATGGATTTTCTGATTGGTCTACTGGTGAAATTTCAGCTAATATTACTTCAATGTGGTATCGACTAAGTCGCAGAGAAAATGACTTTAAAATTGAATGTTCTCTTGATGGTGTAAAATTTCAACAATTACGAATATGTCATCTATTTAATTCAAAAGAAAAAATTCAATTTGGTATTTATGTAGCCAGTCCTGAAAATTCATCATTCAAATCTATATTTACAAACTTAGAAATTACGGAATGTAAATGGTTAGCCCATGATGGACAACAACCTGATGAAATTGAATAATGATGCAAGAAAAAACGTAAAAAACATGCATAAAGCTCCCTACATTTAGCGATAAGCTTAATAGGGAGCAGTTGATTGCCTAGAAAAAGTTAGATAAGTCTTTAGTTGTACTTATAATATTTTCTAATGTTTTCTGTATAGCTAAAATTGAATTATCCATTTGTTTTATTAGAGGCAAACTACTTGTAATCTGAGTATAATTTGTTTCACTACAATCTTTAATCAATGTATTTATTTTATTAAAGGCGTCTGTATTTTGTTCTAATGTTATTACTTCTTTATTTAAATTTTCAATCATAGTATTGCTATTTAATGAGCTATCAATAATAATGTTGAGCAACGTATTTACACCATCTAAAGTATCTTTACTTTTTTGGAGATTAATTTCTTGAATAAGATTAGCTTCTTTAGTTTGTGAAATTTGTTGTTGAAACATCTCTAAAATATTTGAAATTTTGCTAGTAGCTTCTTGCGATTGGCCCGCCAATATTTTAATTTCAGTTGCAACTACTGCAAATCCTTTTCCTGCTTCACCTGCTCTTGCAGCTTCAATAGAAGCGTTTAATGCTAATAAATTTGTTTGGTTAGAAATTTGATTTATTAGCTCAGTGATATTATTGATTTCAAGTGATTTTTCCATTAGGTTTTCGATCAATGTAATACCTTTATTTACATCTAATTCTAATACAAGCATAACTTGTTGCAAACTTTCTAATTGCGATTTACCTTTATTTGAGTTATCATTGGAAACATCTGATTCACTTTTTAGAGCTTTATTTATTTCAGAAACAGTAGACAAATTTGATAATAATTTTTCTAGTATATTAAACATTTTTAAGACTGCTTCATGTTCTTCATTTACAGTACTATTTGATAAAGTAAGATTATCTTTTAATGGTACAAGAGTATTAATTAAGGCGGATACTTCATTTTCATGAGAAACCTGCAATAGATTGATTTTGTTAATATTATCATTTAAACCAATCAAAGCTTGTTCATTTTTGCTTATAATGTTTTGTACAGCTCGATTTAATCCTCTAAGCTCTGAAGCTAAACCTTTTTTTGAGGATTGAGTAACTTTATTTTCAGCAATAGCATTTAATTGCTTTTCAAAATTTTTAAGTGGTCTAAAACAAAAAGTTATAATTATCGGCAATATTAGAGCTGTTGCTATAACTACTATTATAATGTCCTTATAAATATCATTTGTAAACTCATCTAATTTTGTTAATATTGTTTCCATAGGTTTATTAATTGTTTTCATTATTTCCATATAAACATTTGTATTTACTTTAGTATATAAAACGTATTTTATAGCTCCGGTATTATCAACAATTGGAGAACCCAGTGTTAATAAATTATCTTTAATTTCAAGTATAGGTTTATTTGTATTAAAAATTTGTTGTATAATTGAAAGATTTATCTTGTCTCCTTTTGAATATGAAGGAACTATTCCTGACTGTACGTTTTGAGTTAAAACTACATTATTTGCATCTATTAAATATAATTCTTCAATTCCATTTTCTTCAGTTATAAAATTAATTAAAGATTCTTCTAAATAAGTAGAATTATATCCTGTTTGCATTAGACCTTTACCATCGTGTCGAGCAATTGTCGTAAACTTAAATACGTCTGTTCCAAAAATTTTAAGTCTTAAATCAGATGGAAGATATGTAAGTTCTCCTGTCATTAAATGTTTGTAATTTGGATCTATAGAGTAAATATCTACTCCTACAACTCCATCCTCAGTTGAATGTGTAAAAATTCCGTTTTCATCTGTTACATATATACCATCCATTTTAGTTAATTTTTGTATATAAAGTATGTCTTCCATAGATAATTCACTCTTTAATTTATCTACTTCTTTAAGAAATAAAGCCGAATTTAACATATTTTTATCAATTTCTGCTTCTACATTGTTTATATAAATAGCAATATTATCTACTAAATTTTGAACTTCGACACTTATCTCTTCGTTTATTTCATTTATAGCATCTGATTCTAACATAATTTTTTCTTGATTTAAACTTACATCTAAGTCAGCAATATGACCAATAAATCTCATTGATATAGTCATTAAAATAATAATCATTACAATTGCTAATTGTAATTTAATACTTAATTTTTTTCTAATCATATTCTATCTCCTTTTATAATCCAAATTTTACCAATATTATACTATAAGTTACTGATAAAAGCAAGCTTTATTTTAAAAAATTATAAAATTTGGAAAATTTAGAAAATCAAAAAAATAAAATATACTAAAAAAACTATACTAAATAATTTTATGGCAAAAATTTTACAAAAAAATAAATAAAATAAATATAAAGATAACAAAAAATTTAGTAAAATTAATTAGAATGAGTGGTGAACTACCCCCATTCATAGATCATAGAAGTAGGGATTTCTCAGTCAATAGTAGTATTCTACTAAGTCTATCCGAGCTATCCCCACTATAATTCCTATGGTTATATATAGCCAACTTTAACTCTTTATTGAATTAATGCCTAACTTTTCAGTCTTCTGTTTTAAAGAGCATATATTTTCTTTAGAGCGACATTACTTTGCAATAGGTAAAGAAATTATCATACTAGTTCCAACGCCTTCACTACTTTTAACTGAAATTTCTCCATCAAGTTTGAAAATAAGACTATTTACAATACTAAGTCCAATACCACTTCCCTCATATTTTTCACGACTTTTATCTGCCCGATACATTCTATCAAAAATATATGGAATATCTTTTTCACTTATGCCAATTCCTGTGTCTTTAATGATTATAACTACCTTTCTTGTTTTAATACAAGTACTTAAAGATATTTCTCCAAATTTCGTAAATTTGAATGAATTTGATAAAATATTCATAATAATTTGTTTAAATGCATCCAAATCAATATTAACTTGTATATCTTTAGTTTTTTCAATATCTAAAATATACTGGATATTTTTTTCAAAAGCTAATATCTTAAAATTATTAAATATATACTCAAGTTGTTCATTTAGTTTATAGGGTTTTATATTAAGAGTTTTTTTATATTCTTCCGCACCTTTTAATTTATCTAAGTTTTTTAGTAATTTGCTAAAACGCACTACTTCTTTATGAAGATAACTCATTTGTTCCTCATCGACAGGATAAATACCATCTATCATAGCTTCCAGATTACTTTGTAAAATGTGTAATGGTGTCCTAATTTCATGAGATATATCTGAAACCAATTTTTTTCTTAGCTCATCTTCTTCTTGCAATCTTTGTGCTAGATTATTAATGCTTTTTCGTAAAATTTCTATTTCTTTTATATTACTACGCTTAGAATATCTTACTAAATAATCACCTTTAATAAGTGATGCAGATGTTTTTGAAACTTGATATATGGGTTTTGAAATAATTTTTGTAAGATATATTGCGACCAATATTGAAATTATAGTTGTTATACTAGAAACTATAATTATGCTTTCGTTAACTTTTTGTTGAAAAATCAAGTCATCATTAGATAATATTAAAGATGGAAAATAGCCTATTTTAACAAATGCTATTATATTTCCTAGTTTATCAAATATAGGTAGCTCAATTTCTACATAATGCATATTTTGCAAGCTTGTTTCATCTAATTTTACTTTTGAATCTTGATTAATTTCGGATATCAATGTATTTTTATCAATACCAAGTATTGGAACTTTATTAGCATCTAATATACTTATAGCATAGTTTCTCAGTTCTAATTGAGCAATAATTTCACCTTTGACCTCATTTACATTCAGATATGCTCCATCATAATTTGCAGCAATCTCACTAGCCATAATTTGACCTACTAATTTTATATTAGATTCAATATAAACTCTAAAATCTCTATTCATAACATTATTTATAAAAATACTAACTAAAATAACAATAAATATTCCTAATCCAATAAAAAGTATAAGCATTTGTTTTTTAAACGAAATCATACCAATGCCTTGTCAAGTTTATAACCAATGCCTGTGACAGTTTTAATAAATTTTGGACTTTTTGTATCTTGCTCAATTTTTTTTCTAATATTTTTAATATGAACATCAATAGTTCTATCAAAGCCATCAAAATCTATTCCCATAACAGCTTCTATAAGTTGCTCTCGACTAAATACACGCCCTGGCGATTTTGCTAAATGATATAAAATATCAAACTCATTAGGAGTTAAGACAATCTCTGAATTATAAGAGACTACAACTCTCGTTTCTGGATAAATTTTTAAATTTCCCTTGTCAAATATATAGACTTCTTCATTATTTTCTCTTTCACGACGTGATTTTAGAGCTTTTACTCTTGCAACTATTTCTCTTGGACTAATAGGTTTTACAAGATATTCATCTGCTCCCAAATTAAAACCACCGACTTTATTATCAAGAGTACCTTTGGCACTAATCATAAAAATATATACGTTTGAAACTTCACGTATTTTTTTGCAAACTTCTTCACCTTGAATACCAGGTAACATTAAATCTAAAAGTACAACATCAATTTTTTCATTCAAAAATACTTTAATTCCATCTTCTCCATTGTAGCAAGTAAATACTCTATATTTTTCATTTTCTAAGTATTTTGCAACAATATCAGCAACTCTTTTTTCATCTTCAATTATTAAAATATTCATTTAATCAGCTCCTTTTATTGGTATTATAACCAAAAATTATGAAGATAAATTAAAAATTTACGAAAAAATAAATATGTTTTATGTACATCCCCTCCCTAGGAGGGGATAGTTAAATCTCACCTTTTATCATTTTCACAAAATAATTATGAACATAATAATCTTTTGTAAGCTCAGGATGAAATGCTGTTGCGAGCTGATTACTTTGTCTAACAGCTACAATTTTATCATGAACTGTAGCTAACACTTTAACATCATTACCCACACTTTTAATATAAGGTGCTCTGATAAATGGCATTTCTATGAGATGTTTATTAAATTCGGCAGTAATATTAAAACTATCATATTGCCTACCATAAGCATTTCTTGTTACTCGTGTATCCATTGTAGAAATATAATGTTCTGGTTGATTTTCAATATGTTTTGCAAGAAGTATCATTCCAGCACAAGTACCAAAAACGGGTAATCCTCTAACAACTTGTTCTCTAATTGGGTAAAGTAAATCAAGTTCTCTTAATAACTTGCCTATAGTTGTACTTTCTCCACCAGGAAGAATAAGACCATCAAAATTATATGAAAAGTCTTTAAGTTGACGGATTTCTACTCCTCTAATCCCTAATTCATTTAAAATTTTTATATGCTCAATAAATGCTCCCTGTAAAGCTAATACACCAACTTTCATCTACTTACCACGCTCTGCCATTAATAATGAAATTTCATCCGCATTAATTCCAACCATAGCTTCTCCAAGATCTTCAGACACTTCGGCTAAAATTTGATAATCGTTATAATTTGTAACAGCTTTTACAATAGCTGCCGCACGTTTTGCAGGGTCTCCAGATTTAAATATTCCAGAGCCTACAAAGACTCCTTCTGCTCCAAGCTGCATCATAAGAGCAGCATCAGCAGGAGTTGCAACGCCACCAGCAGCAAAATTTACAACAGGAAGTTTACCATTTTCATGAACATACATTACTAATTCATAAGGAACTTGAAGTTCTTTTGCAGCATTATAGAGCTCATCTTCTGACATAGATACAAGAGATTTCATTTCTCTTTGCATCATTCTCATATGAGTTACAGCTTGAACAACATCGCCAGTGCCAGGTTCTCCTTTAGTTCTAATCATTGTAGCCCCTTCATTAATTCTTCTTAGAGCTTCTCCTAAATTTTTTGCTCCACATACAAACGGTACTTTAAATTTACGTTTATCAATATGGAAGGTATCATCAGCTGGAGTTAAAACTTCACTTTCATCTATATAATCAATTTTAATAGCTTCTAAAATCTGAGCTTCAACAAAATGCCCAATTCTGCATTTTGCCATTACAGGAATTGAAACTGCTTTTTGAATTTCTTTAATCATTTTTGGGTCGCTCATACGAGAAACGCCACCTGCTGCACGAATGTCTGCAGGAATTCGCTCAAGTGCCATAACAGCACAAGCTCCTGCTGTTTGAGCAATAACTGCTTGCTCTGGAGTCATAACATCCATAATAACTCCACCTTTTAGCATTTGTGCCAATTGTCTATTTAATATATATTGTGTGCTTTCCATATAAAAACCTCCAATTTAGTAATTACTTTTCTTTATCGTCACAAAGTATAATCTAATATTCTAAATTCTGCAAGGCAAGGTAAAAAAAATAATTCTCATAGCGAGTCTTGATAAATTTTTAGTATCATTTCTCTTGTTACTTCTTCAGGATGATTTGCTAACTTAAGTTTGTTAGAAAATGTAATATCAGTATATTTTTGGAGCTTTTCAGTGCTACACTTAATTTTATATTTAGCAAGTAATGTATCAATGAGATTTGCAAATTTATCAATACTTTCTATACCTAACCAGCCTAATATATCAAAAGCACGCTCTTTATTTTTAAAACTATTTAAATATGCTCGATAAAAAAGTACATTGGCAGCCCCATGAGGGATATTTTCATAATATGTTAGATTGTAGCCACAAGTGTGTGGTATAGAAGTACCCGTTTGAGCTATAGCCATACCAGCATAAGTTGAAACTAACAATAACTTTTGTCTATCATTTATAGATAGTTCTCCTTTTAAAAGAGCTTCAATACAAGTTGAAAATAATTCAATTCCTTTTTGTACATATATTTCGCTCATTATATTAGATTTTGTATTTAAATAACTTTCTATTAGATGACTTAATGCATCTAATGCTGTATACCTTGTAATATCAATAGGCATATTTATCATATATGTGGCATCTAAAAATGCAATATGAGGAAAGATTTTATGTCCATAATTTACTTTTGTTCCAGCATTATAGTCAGTAAAAATAGCATATTGTGTTACTTCGCTACCAGTTCCAGCAGTTGTTGGTACTGCAACTACAGGGACTGCATCTAATTGTTTACCACATATTAAGTTATTAGCACATATTTCAGCGTGTTTTAGCATAATAGCAATACCTTTAGCTGCATCCATAGGAGAACCACCACCTACTCCTATTACAAAATCAGCTCCAAAAGCCATATTTTTGGCTTTTTCAAGAGTTTCTAGTGATGGATTTTCTTCTACCTCATCAAACAATATATGTTCTATTCCTTCTTTGTTCAATGCATTAACCACATCATTATAAGAGCCATTTTTTTTAGCAGATGATTTGCCCGTCACTATCAAAGCTTTTTTGCCTAATCTGGTTAACAAATTACTATTTTTATAAATACAACCTTCACCTACAACTATTTTTGTTGGCATTTGAAAAATAAATTCCATTATCATAATTCATTCCCTTCTAGTTTTTTTATATTATATCTAATATAAAAATTATTTTCTAGGTCGTGTCAATTTACTTTAGGAAAATGTAGCATTTTTGTTTTTTTATGATATATGCCAACGGAACTTAGCTAAGAGTAATATTTTTATAAATTGTTATACCATATTTATCAATTTGCTGTTTCAAATTTTGATTTAATTTATCAGCAAAAACTATATCAATGCTATATACTCCTACAATGTCTTCTAAGGTGTTTATAACATCAAATTTGTTCTTACCTGTATAAGTGACACATATATCAATATCAGAGCTATAAAAATGCGTTCCTTTAGCTCTGGAGCCATATAAAATTACTTGCTCTATTCCTGATGTATATTCAAAATATTCTTGGAGCTTTATATATACTTGCTCATTAATTCCGTACATCTTCTATCACATTCTATCACATTTTCTTTTGTTTTTTTCTTATTGCTCTGGGATATCATTTATTATATTTTCTTTAATTTTATCCAGTAATTCTTCAAGTGCACTACAATAGTCGTTTATAATACAATCTCTAATACTATTAGTGTCATCTTCTCCATATATTTGATAATAACTAGTACGAACGTTTAATATACAATTAAAAATCTCAATATCTTCAATATAACCAACTTTAAAAGCTTGTTTATAGCAAATTTGAGGAGTAGTAATTAAAAGTCCTTGTTGTTTAAAAATTTTTGAGAGCAATCGCCAAGTTAATTCCTCTAATATCTCATATTTTTTCATAATAGAGTCAGTATATATCTCTATTTCTAATTTATCATTAATTGGGAGCTCCATATATCGTTTAATAATTTTTTTAAGTCGTTTCAATATGCGTATTGCATTATCATAATTTAATAGTATACCTTCATCTATTTTTTCCATTTATTTCCTCGTAGTTACACAAAATTCAATATCATTAAAGTCTATATTGTACTCATAAATTACTTTGCGAATTGTTAAAAGTGTAGTTTGAACTGAATTTTTACCTGTTATAAATATTTCTCCACTGATTTTATGCGGTTTTTGGCTATCAGGCCATTTAATAGTTGATATTTTATGACTTAAATTTCCTCTTTTACCATTAGCAATTTCATTTAAAATAATAGGTTCTATTTGATACAACTGATTAAAAAGCGTTAGCAAAAAATCAGTCCAATTTTTTACAGTTGTTTTCTTATTATTGAAAATAAAATATTTAATATTACAACTATTAAACTCTACATAGTCCGCTAATGAATAAATATTATCATAACTTTTAAATTTTTTATCAATTTTAGGATAAGGCCATATATTTAAACATCTTTCAATTAGTATTTTAGCTCTACTTCTTATTTCATTTTCTTGCCACTTATCAAGGGTTGCTAGATATTGGTTTAAATAAAGTTGGCTTTGCGCAAATCCTCGTTCCATATCTCTTTTTTCTAAAAAAGATTTATTGCTTAGTTTTGAGTTATAACTAGTAAGTGTTAAATTTCCTAGTGTGTGTAAATATTTTTTGTGAATATCATTGTAATGGGGACCTAAAGATTTTTGCCATTTTTCATTAAGTGTTTGAGGCATAATGTGTTCATAAGATAAAGTACGGTTTTCTAGCTCTAAACGTTCACATACATCAATACTTTCAAGGTTATTATATGTTTCTAACATATGAAATACATAATCTTTAGCTACAAAAGATTTATAAATATTGCGAGTATATAAAGCTTTCGTAAACTCTTCATCCGTAGGAAATTTACGCTGATTTACATTATTAATTAACACAATCTTAATAGCTTCAACATAAGTTATATTATTTCCCATTAAATTTTTTGCGTCAAAAGATAATGTTGCAAAAATTCTTGATAATGAATTAGTTACTAATTTACAAATAGAACGTCTAATTATAAAATTTTGTAGTAATTTTAATATTTCAACTAACTCATATCTATTGAGCAAATTTAGCAAGTAATAATCATCTAATAATTGCATTAAAAATGGATAAATAACATTAACATCTAATTTATTTATATATCCAATATTTGAAATAATACGATCATCATAATTATATTCTGCTTCTATTATAGTTTTATAATAATTAGAATATTTGAGTAAATCTTCCAATATTTCACTAGAACTCAAATTATTTTTGTCCATATATTGTCTTAAGATAACATACAGTTTATTTTTACTAGGAATAGAGTGTTTTTTTATAATAAGATAATTCCTTATAAAACTAGTTACTTCATATTTCGTATTTTTTTCAATCTTATACCAATAATTTTGGTATAAATGTTGTTGAGATTCAACACTTTCATTTAATAAAATAAAGTTTCTAATCCTGTCTGCTTCTGTTAAGTCAAGACCTGTAGAATTTAGACTTTCAAAAATAAGTTGGGGATTGTCTACTCCTTGTTTTAATACAATGTCCACTATTTCTAATTTAAAAAAACTATTAAATAGTTTATCGATATCAATATCTCCTTCTAATAATCTATTATAAAAATAGTTATAATTTATTGTCATATTAGAATTTATTATAAAATTTTCTCTAGTAAAAAGAGCTTCATATGCTTTTTTATCATCTATAATAGGTTTTAGCTTTATTCTATCTTCTTTCTTAGCATACTTGTCCATAAGACAAGTATCCATAATTTTTTCATCTAACGTAGTATTAATATTTTGATCTTTTATTATATGACACATAGCTAATAGTAAAAGAGATAAACTAGTTATTCTTTGTTGTCCATCAATTATTAAATAGTCTCTTGAATCACAAATAGAAACTATTGAACCTAAAAAATAACTTGGATAATTATATTCAATAATATCTAATATATCTTCTAATAATCTTTGGCATTGTTCTCTTCGCCAATTATAATTTCTTTGGTATACGGGTATTACAAAATTTTTATTATGGCCATCTAAAAATCTCATAATATTATTTTGATCTGCTTTCATATTCTTCCTTCTTATTTCTTACTTAAATACTGCTCCTGTACTAGCGGATGTTACAAGTTTAGCATATCTTGCTAGATAACCTGTTTTAACTTTTGGTTCTGGTTGAACAAGATTTTTATATCTGTTATCTATTTCTTCCTGAGCTACATTCAAATTAATTGTGCATTTATTCATATCTATATTAATTATATCTCCATTTTGAACAATTGAAATAAGTCCTCCTTCGGCTGCTTCTGGAGAAACATGTCCAATTGAAGCTCCACGAGTTGCTCCTGAAAAGCGACCATCTGTAATTAGAGCAACATCTTTATCAAGTCCCATACCAGCAAGTGTTGCAGTTGGAGAAAGCATTTCTCTCATACCTGGGCCACCTTTTGGACCTTCATATCTAATGACTAAAACATCACCTTTTTGTATTTCTCCATTAGCAATAGCAGATGAAGCTTCTTCTTCGCTATTAAATACTTTGGCGGGTCCACTGTGAACAAGCATCTCTTTTGCAACAGCAGAACGTTTTACAACACAACCATTTGGAGCAAGATTGCCTTTTAATACAGCTATTCCACCTGTTTTTGAATATGGCTCATCAATAGGTCTTATAATAGTAGTATCTTTGTTCGATGCAGATTTTAAATTTTCTCTTAAAGTTTCTCCTGTAATTGTAATAATATCTTCATTTAATAAGTTTTGCTTACTTAGCTCTTTCATTACTGCCATAACACCACCAGCAAAGTATAAATCTTCCATGTGGTGAGGTCCTGCTGGAGCAAGTTTACATAAATTAGGAGTGTTATCGGATATTTTATTGGCAATATCTAAATTGATGCTCACACCTGCTTCATGAGCAATAGCTGGCAAGTGTAACATTGTATTTGTACTGCATCCTAATGCCATATCTACTGTAAGAGAATTTATAAATGCTTTTTCATTTAAGATATCTCGCATACGAATATTTTGCTCTAACATTTTCATAACAGCCATACCTGTATATTTTGCAAGTCTAATACGCTCTGCATATACCGCTGGTATACTTCCGTTTCCAGGAAGAGCAATACCCAATACTTCGCTCATACAATTCATGCTATTTGCTGTAAACATTCCAGAGCATGAGCCACATGTTGGGCAAGTTTTTTCCTCATATTCTGCAAGCTCTTCTTCTGTCATTTGTCCTGCTTGAACTTTTCCAACTGCTTCAAATATGAGAGATAAACTTACTTTTTTATCTCCAATTTTTCCAGCAAGCATTGGACCGCCGCTAACAAGAGTTGTTGGCAAATTTAATCTAGCTGCTCCCATAAGCATTCCAGGTACAATTTTATCACAATTTGGAACAAGTACAAGACCATCAAAACCATGTGCCATTACCATACATTCTATTGAATCAGCAATGAGCTCACGAGTTACAAGTGAATATTTCATTCCTGCATGACCCATAGCAATACCATCACAAACTCCTATTGCAGGAATTTCAATCGGAGTCCCTCCTGCCATTCGTATACCCGCTTTTACTGCTTCAGTAATTTTATCAAGATTTGTATGACCAGGTACAATCTCACTTTTAGCACTGACTATACCAATAAGAGGTTTATTAATTTCTTCATCTATATAACCCATTGCTTTAAACAATGACCTATGTGGAGCTTTTGTTATACCACTTTTTACAGTATTACTTTTCACGGTTGTTCCTCTTTTCCATTTTTCTGTTTTTCTATTTTTTAGAGCAAGGTCACAGTAAATCGTGACCTCACTAAGTTATTTATTTTATTTCTAATCCATCTAATTTAGTGTGCTCTTTGAATGCAGCAAGTAATTTTTTGGTAATTGAACCACATTTACCTGAACCAATAACTCGTTGATCAACGCTCGTAACAGCAATAACTTCAGCAGCAGTTCCTGTTAGGAAACATTCATCAGCATTGTATAAATTATATTGAGTAAACTCTTTCTCATAGACTTCATAGCCAAGACCTCGTGCGAGCTCCATAACAGTATTTCTTGTAATACCATCAAGAATTCCAACATGAAGTGGAGGAGTATAAATTACGCCATCTTTAATAATAAATATATTATCTCCTGTGCATTCCGCAACAATTCCATCATGATTGAGCATAAGAGCTTCTAATACACCTGCTTGATTAGCTTGAATTTTTGCAAGTATATTATTTAAATAATTTAGAGATTTTATTTGAGGGTCAATTATAGTTGCTTTATTTCTGCGTTGAGATGCAGTAATAATTGGCATTCCATTTTCATACATTTCATCTGGATATAGCGTAATATTTGCTGCAATACAAAATATTGTAGCTGTTTTACATTTTGTAGGGCTAAGTCCAAGGTCACCTTTTCCTCTTGTTACAACAAGTCTAATATATCCATCTGTCAAATTATTGCGCTTACAAGTTTCAACTAAAACTTCAGCAACTTCTTCTTTTGTTAAAGGAATTTCTAACATAAGTGCTTTTGCAGCACAAAATAATCTGTCAATATGCTCTTTACCTTTAAATACTCTGCCATTATATGCTCTTATGCCTTCAAAAATCCCATCTCCATATAACAAACCATGGTCAAATACAGATACTTTAGCCTTATCTTCGTTTACATATTCACCATCTATATAAATAATTCTACTCATTGTTTTCAATCCTTTCACAAATTAATTCACCCATTTTAGCAGTTCCTACTAATGTATCACCATCAGTATATATATCTTTTGTACGATAGCCTTCTTCTAAAACTTTACCCACTGCATTTTCAATAGCTCTTGCTTCTTTTTCTAGATCAAAAGAATATCTAAACATCATAGCAACTGATAGAATAGTTGCTATTGGGTTTGCAATATCTTTTCCAGCAATATCAGGAGCACTACCATGACTTGGTTCATATAATCCAAGTTTTGTGTCCCCAAGACTTGCAGATGGGAGCATTCCAATTGAGCCTGTAATCATGCTTGCTTCGTCAGATAAAATATCTCCAAACATATTAGTTGTTACTATTACATCAAATTGTTTTGGATTAACTACAAGTTGCATAGCTGCATTATCCACATACATATGACTATATGTCACATCTGGAAAATCTTTTGCTACTTCAGCAGTCACTTCTCGCCAAAGCTTAGAAGTTTCAAGCACATTAGCTTTATCAACAACAACAACATTTTTATTACGTTTCTGAGCAATTTCAAATCCATTTTTCAATATACGTCGTATTTCTTTTTTACTATAAAATAGCTCATCTGTTGCAAAACTTTCTTCGTCATCAGCTTCATTTACAGTTCTATTCTTCTTGCCAAAATATATACCGCTTATAAGTTCTCTAACTATCATAACATCTAAATTATTACCAATAATTTCTGATTTTAACGGAGAAGCATCTTTTAATTGAGGATATAAAATTGCTGGTCTAAGATTAGAATATAAATTAAGCTCTTTTCTTATTTTTAATAATCCTTTTTCTGGTCTATCACCTTCTGGATGGTCTTTCCACTTGTTTACATTTGGATCACCACCAACAGCTCCGAGCAACACAGCATCTGACTCTTTACATTTTTCTATTGTTTTATCAGGTAATGAGCACCCAACTGTTTCAAGTGAAACATCTCCAATTAGCTGCTCTGAAATGATAAATCCATGATTGAACTTATCTCCTATTTCATGTAATACCATTACAGCTTGCATTACAATTTCTGGGCCTATACCATCACCCGGTAAAATTACTATTTTTTTTGTCATTTTCTTCTCCATTCTATTATGTTTCTTACGCTCAAATTAGGTCTTATTTTTGTGTATTTTGTCTTACATATCCAACAAGTCCATCTGCAGCCATAATTTTTTGCATAAATTCAGGAAATGCTCCAGCTTTATAAGTTTCATCTTTAGTAAGATTTTTAATTTCTCCTGTGTGAAAATCAACTATAATTTCATCATCTACATCAATTCTATCTGATGCTTCTTCACATTCTAAAATAGCTAGGCCAATATTAATTGCATTTCTATAAAAAATTCTGGCAAAGCTCTTAGCAATTACACATTTAATACCACTAGCTTTTATTGCAATCGGAGCATGCTCACGCGATGAGCCACATCCAAAATTTTTGCCTGCAACAATTATATCTCCTACTTGAACCTTTTGATTAAACTCTTCATCAATATCGAGCATACAATATTTTTTTAATTCATTCGGTTCTGAGGTTGCAAGGTATCTTGCAGGAATTATTACATCTGTATCTACATTATCACCATATTTAAATATCATATTAATTTCTCCCTTTTATATTTAAGTTCTCTAAAGCTATATAAGATGGCTTGGTCATTTATCACTAATCTATTCTTATATTGTCTAAGGTTTGATATGCTTTTGCACTTTAATAACTTATTTTAGTATTTCCTTATAAATTTTCTGGGTTTGTAATATAACCTGTAATTGCAGATGCGGCAGCTACTGCAGGACTTGCAAGATAAACTTCAGATTCAATATGACCCATTCTGCCAACAAAATTACGATTAGTAGTAGTAACTGCTTTTTCGCCTTTTGCAAGAATACCCATATGTCCACCAAGACAAGGTCCACACGTTGGAGTGCTCATTACACAACCTGCTTTAACGAGATCTGTTACAATGCCTTCTTCAACAGCATCAAGATAAATTTGTTGAGTTCCAGGAAATACAATTGCTCGTATACCTTTAGCAACTTTTTTTCCTCTTAAAATATCAGCAGCCATTCTAAGGTCTTCAAGTCTTCCATTTGTGCAAGACCCAATAACAACTTGGTCTATTTTAATTTTTGGAAGTTCATCAACTAGTTTAGTATTATCAGGAGAATGTGGACAAGAAACAGTTGGTTTAATTTTACTCAAATCAATAGTAATTTCTTCATCATAAATTGCATCCAAATCAGCAGTATAAATAGTATATTCTCTATTAGTTCTACCTTTCAAATATTCTTTTGTAATTTCATCAACTTCAAAAATACCATTTTTAGCACCAGCTTCTATTGCCATATTAGCCATTGTAAGTCTTGAATCCATAGAAAGATTTTTAACACCATCTCCAACAAATTCCATAGATTTATATAATGCTCCATCAACACCAATCAATCCAATGATGTGTAATATAATATCTTTTCCACTTACATATTTAGTTGGTTTATTTATTAATATAAATTTTATTGCAGATGGCACTTTAAACCAAGATTTACCAGTTGCCATACCTGCGGCCATATCTGTACTACCAATACCAGTTGAAAACGCGCCTAATGCTCCATAAGTGCAAGTGTGTGAATCTGCTCCAATTACAACATCTCCAGGAACAACAAGACCTTTTTCAGGAATAAGAGCATGCTCAATTCCCATTTCTCCAACTTCAAAATAATTTTCAATCTCTTTATTTTCAGCAAATTCACGAACACATTTACATTGAGTTGCAGCTTGAATATCTTTTGCTGGAGCAAAGTGGTCTGGGACAATTACAACTTTACTTTTATCAAATACTTCTGTTACGCCAATCTTATCAAATTCTTTAATGGCTACAGGAGTTGTAATATCATTTCCTAAAACTAAATCTAAATTAGCCTCAATAAGTTGTCCTGCCTCCACATAATCAAGTCCTGCATGAGCTGCAAGAATTTTTTGTGTCATAGTCATTTTCATAATAAAATCTTCCCTTCCCTAAATTGATTATACAAAAAGCTAGGCATTACCCTAGCTTAACGATTTTCTTCATAAACCATATTATTAATAGCAGAAATATAAGCTAAGATACTGGCTTCCACAATATCAACGCTTATGCCATATCCATTATAAATATTACCTTCATGATTTTTGAGCTTTACATAAACTTCTCCCTGAGCATCTGTTCCACCAGTTACTGCAGAAATTAAAAAATCTTCCAGAATAAAAGTTTTTCCAACTAATTGATCGATAGCCTTATATGATGCATCAATTGGACCATCATAAGATGGCATTACTTTTTCTAAAATTTCTGTTTCTTTAGTGTATGGATTGGTATAAATAAGCTTCATACTTGAAGTCGTTGTAATTGTGTTACCTGAATTAATTACAAATCTGTCTAACTTATAAGTTTGTGGAATTTTTATATTTCTACGCATTGCAAGCATTTGTATATCTAGATCTGTAACATTTTTTTTCTTATCAGCTAACATTTTAAAATTTTCAAACAGTGTATCTATTTCACTATCTGGCAATTTAAAACCGAGCTCAACTAGTCTATCAACAAATGCATGTCTGCCAGAATGTTTACCAAGTACCATTTTTTTATCTGCTAGTCCAATTGATTTTGGAGTCATTATTTCGTATGTTTTTTTGTTACTTAACATTCCGTGTTGATGTATTCCAGATTCATGAGCAAATGCATTATCACCAACAATTGCCTTATTAGGCTGGACTTTTACACCAGTAATATTGGTAAGCAGTTTACTTGTCGGATATATTTCTTGAGTATTTATTTTAGTTTCAAAAGGATATATATCTGATCTAGTTTTTAAATTCATTATAATTTCTTCAAGAGCAGCATTTCCTGCTCGCTCACCAATACCATTTATTGTACACTCAATTTGCGTTGCTCCAGCTTTTATTGCAGATAATGTATTTGCAACACCCATACCTAAATCATTATGACAATGTATGGAAATATCAACTTTTTCAATACCACGTACATTTTGTTTAATTCCAACAATCAAATCAAAAATTTCTGATGGTGAAGTATATCCAACAGTATCAGGAATATTTAAAACAGTTGCACCAGCTTTTATGGCTTGTTCTAATACTCTATATAAAAATTCTGGACGAGAACGAGTCGCATCCTCAGCAGAAAATTCTACAGATTGACAAAATCGTTTAGCATATTTGACCATTTCACTAGTAATTTCTAGTACTTCATTTTCATTTTTCTTGAGCTTATACTGCATATGAATATCAGACGTTGCTATAAATGTATGAATCCTTGGAAAGGCAGCTCCTTTTAGAGCTTCAACTGATGCATCAATATCTTTTGTTAAAGCACGAGAAAGACTTGCAACTTCTGCATTTTTAATAATCTTAGCAATTTCTGATACAGAATTAAAATCTCCTTTAGATGCAATAGCAAATCCAGCTTCAATTATATCAACACCTAATTTTTCAAGTTGAACCGCCATTTCAATTTTTTCAGATAAATTCATACTATATCCAGGAGCTTGCTCACCATCGCGTAAAGTTGTATCAAATATTTTTATCATAGATTGCTCCCTTTCGTTATAAGCAATGAAGAACTAGGAACAATAAATTCCTAGTCCCTAACTCTTAGTTCCAAATCATTTTTTCACGTAAATCTTTACCAACTATTTCAACTTCATGCTCTTGTTCTTTTTTTCTTCTATCGGTAAAAGTAGGACGATTATTTTTATTTTCTTCAATCCAGCTTTTAGCAAAAGTACCATCTTGAATTTCTTTTAAAACTTTTTTCATTTCTTTTTTAGTTTCTTCAGTAATAATTCTTTTACCTATTGAATAATCACCAAATTCTGCAGTATCAGAAATTGAATGTCTCATAAAGTTTAATCCACCTTTATTTACAAGGTCGATAATAAGTTTCATTTCATGAATACACTCAAAATACGCACTTTCTGGCTTATATCCAGCTTCAACAAGGGTTTCAAAGCCAGCTTTCATAAGCTCTGCAACGCCTCCACAAAGAACTGCTTGCTCACCAAATAGGTCAGTTTCAGTTTCTTCTTTAAAAGTAGTTTCAAGAATACCTGCTCTAGCTCCACCAATACCAGCAGCATATGCAAGAGCAATTTCTTTTGCATTCCCAGTAGCATCTTGGAATACTGCGATTAGACAAGGAACACCTTTTCCTGCTTCATATTCACTTCTTACAGTATGTCCAGGTCCTTTTGGTGCAATCATAATTACATTTACATCGCTAGGTGGTTTTATTTGACCATAATGAATATTAAATCCATGAGCAAAAGCAAGAGTTTTACCAGCAGTTAAACCAGGTTCAATACTTTCTTTATATAGAATAGGTTGTTTTTCGTCATTTACAAGTATCATAATAAGATCAGCTGCAGCTGCAGCATCTTTAGCAGTCATAACTTTTAGACCAGCTTCTTCTGCTCTTTTCCAAGAAGGACTGCCGTCATATAAACCAACAATAACATCAAAACCTGATTCGTGTAAATTAAGAGCATGAGCATGCCCTTGTGAACCATAGCCAATTACAGCAATTTTCTTACCTTTTAATACGTCTTCATTACAATCTTTTGCATAAAATAAATTTGCCATTCTTAAAGCTCCTTTGTGGAAATAAATTTTTTAAACACTTGTACATTTTATCAATCTGCAATTGGTATGTCAAGCACTCATATTTTCTTATATTTATAATTCTTTTTTTATATGTAGTAATTGTAGTTATAAATTATCCATATATTTTTACTAAAAGTCCTCCAATGAGGGGGACTTGGTAAGACTCATGAAAAACTAAAATATTTAAATATAGTATTTGCATCCTTCAATTTTATTATTTCCAAAAAAGTCTATTTAAACTTGATATCAAAAGACTTTTTCAGTACCCTCCTGTGCCTTTGGCACTTTTCCTCCTAAACCACCCTTGCACCTTCGGTACTGTCTAGTAAACGGCAACTTTAGATGATGATTGACTTCCATTTTAATCAAAAAAACCCTCTATGCCAAAGGCATAAAGGGCTGGGAGAGAACTTATTTAACGGGTGAAATCATAAATTCAGCAAATTGATCGGTAGTGAAAGTAAGTTTTCCGGCAGCATAGGTGGAGCTCAGTTTTTGAGTTCGGCCGTTGTCGTCTACATAATACACATGTGCTGATGTTTCGTCTTTTTCTAGCGTATACGGTACTGTGATAGTAATATCGTCTTCAAATTTTAAGAATGAATCACTTTGTGTATAAGCGTCTGTAAATAACACATCATTATTTTTAATAACATCTGCTTGCTCAGAAGTTAAAGTACCTTCATTGCTCAGGCTGAATGTAATATAATCATCTTTTGCATCATCTAAAATTTGGTTTAAAGCTTTGCTATTAATATTTAAAGTAGCAAAATCTGTTTCTAGCTCGAGCTGACTATTAGCTTCATCCGCCAATTGCTCAAATACTTCTGGGTCAAGTTTCACTTTAATACCATCGTGAGCATTTTGAGTGTTAACATCAACTATTACTTTAGGCGCATTATTTCTTGAAAGAGCAGTTTTAACAACATTTTTAATAGAGCTCATAATGTCTTTTGCTCGGACTAGAATGCTCGGTGTTCCTGACGGTTGTTTTGAAGCAAGCTCAATTTCAAGAGTGTTTACACCTTTTGATGTTTTAATTGGATCCATTTTGATGGTATAGTCATCTTCGTAATATATCACTTCTTCTATATGGTGCTCTTGTTCAATAATTGGCATTACTTCCCCTTGTATAGTTTTTACTATTTCTGGGAATTTTTCTATATTTTCATCTTTTAATACTTCTTTAAGAGCAGAATCAATATTAGTTTGTATTTGAGCTTTATCGTCATCAGAAATATTATTAGATTCTATAACAATCGTTGCAGAGCTAGAATTATTTTGTTGTGCCATAGTGAGTTCTGCCAGAGCGTCTACAAATTCTTGTTTATTGTGCTCATTAGTTAATAGTTCAGCATCTACTTCAAGATTTTCAAGATTGTTTAAAGCTCCGATTGAGTCAATTCCTGTTGTAATTCCTGTATTTCCTGATAGATTTAAGTCTGTTAAACTGTCAGCAAAATTTCCTATTGCTGATACATCTGTAAGAGCAGGATTTCCGCTTAAATCAAGAACTTTTAACTGACCAAGTTCTCTATTTGAAATAGTGCGAGCTTGCATAAATTCTATATGACTAATGTTATTATTTTTTGCATATAGCTCTGTTACTCCACTTAATGCTGTTAAATCCAGAGCTTCTAATTCATTATTATTTATGCTTAATGTTTCTAAGTTTGGTAATTCGCTTAATACGCTAATATCAGAAATATTATTATTATCTAAATGTATTCCTGTTAAATTGGTTGCATACTGTAGTCCTTCTACATTTTCTATTTCTGCATTGGTTGCATACAACGCTCCGTTTAGCTGTTCCAAATTGGTTACGTCTGTTTCTCCATTTTCATCAAACTCTACCCCAGAGTTGTTCAATGCTGCTCTTAATCCAGTATCTTCTATACTTGCTCTTGTGCCCACAACTATATTAAAGTTAATAGTAGCACTTTTATCATTAGGAACAGGTGACCCAGTGCCTGTCAACGTGACAGTAAGTGGACTCGACGTTGAACTAGACCAGCTAATATTATTACTTGATGCATTCATTCCATTAACTTTAGATGTAACATTAATCGTAGCTGATGTTGTGTCAGAAGGTAAAGTAATAGAAACCGTATTATCATCAGTTGAAATAGTTGGAGTAACAGTATCACCATCAGCAGGGGTAATATTATCTACAGTTACAGTTACTAATTCTGATGCTATAACTTTACTGCCCCACTTACGACTATTATTAAAAGTAGTTATAGCTGTGTCAAGAGTACCTGCAGCAGTAGTTAAGCTATCTACAGTTGCATCTGCCTTACCCTTTTCCGCTTCAGCAGTAGTGATAGCGTCATTAATTACAGTCTTATCAGTTACATATTGCTCAAATATACTTATATCTGTACCATCAGCACTTGATGAAATATTCTTTGCTGTATTTGCCTCAGTAATTTTATCTTCAAGGTTAGATTTTATTGTAGTTGTATTTGCACCAGTCTTTTGTGCAGCAGTATTAAAAGTACTGATAGCTGTGTTAAGAGCAGCTGTAGCAGCATCTAATTCAGATACAGTTGTAGCGGTATCCTTTATACCTCCTGCGGTAGTTATTGCAGTTTGCAAGTTATCATATTCATCTTGAGTTACCCATTTTACGGTTGGGGGCACATTATTTCCAGGGGTTGTTGAAATCTTAATTGTATGGCTTTCGTTTGTACCAACTGTAGCAAGTAAATTTTGTGCTTCACCTATTTTGCTGTTCAGGTCAGCATATGCCTCTTGTGTTCCAGTTTTAATTGCGTTTGTAAAAGTAGTATATGCATTTTGTAAAGTAGTATTGGTCATAGTGTCTAAGTCGTTTTGTACACCAGTATAATTATGGCCATCTAAGGCAGTGATTATAGCTTGTGCAGCCTCTACAGCATCAGTTAAAGCCTTCATTTCAGCGGCAGTTACAAATTTTTCGTTATTAGGGACTGCGTTGGCTAATGTACCATTAGGTTTTTCAGAAATGCCATCAATTATACTAGATTTCCTAGCTATTTCATCCCTTAAAGGCTGTGAATTGATCTCACCTTGCTCAGGAATGAAAGCGTTACTAGCTGCAGTTAATGCCTTTTTAGCATCTGCTATATCGGTTGGAGCAGCTTCATCAGTTTTTGGAGTAGTACCATCTGTCTGTGTAGCACCACTTATTGCAGCAGTTAAATCCCCCATTACTGTAGTAGTTACAAATTTATACTGATCATCTAAATTTGCTACTGGTTTATTTGATGCAATAACAGATTTACCATCAACTGTTAATTTAGCTTTGGCAGCACTAATGTCACTAGAAATTAATGTTGCTGTACCAGTTTTAATGACACCAGGGGTTTTAAAGGTAGTGATGGCGGCCTCTAAGTCTGTTAAGGCAGTTTTTCGTGTAGTGCTATCAGTTGAGCCTTTTGCGTTGGTGGCAGCAGTTATTTTAGTTTGTAGTGCATTGTAGTCAGTCGCTAGTACATATTTAACTCCATCGTCTACATCACTGTCAGTGGTTGTTCCATCAGGCATTGATACAACAGCACCAATATCAGCTTGGGCTTCATCTATTACAGCCTGTAGGTATGCATCAGTTGGTGGTGCTTCTGTGATATTCATATTTAAGGTAATTTCCCTAGTTATAGCGGCTACAGAATCACCAGTAAAATCATGTGCTAAGTTAATCGTAAATATTTTTGTAGTAGGTGTAGTAGGCACTGCTATACCAGTAAGTGTTAATAAACCATTACCTGTAGTATTAGGACTAGTACTAGTAAGGTCAATTGTATTACTGGTATTTGTAGCTTTAATGATTGCATCAAATGTAGCAGCTCTGTATGGTACAGTAATTGTGCTGGTGAACACATTATCAGAATTAGTAGTTATTACTGTAGAATCAAAATTATCATCCATATTAGTACCAGTTTCATTTATTATGTCAGCAGCAACCATATTTTCAATATATAGTGTAGTTGGGTCTGCTTTGTCTCCCCACTCTAAAGCCTTGACAAAAGTAGCTTTTGCAGTTGCTAAGTTATTTATGGCAGTATTTACAGCAGTGGCATCTCTTGTGGTGATAGTTCTAACAAGCTCACCTTTGTCAACTGCATTATTATTTAGTACTGTATTTGCCTCTACTATGGCTACACCAAAAGCGTTTCTTGCTGCAATAGTAGAATAATACTTATCTGCTTCAAAGCTTGAAGGAGCATCATCGCCTACAGTCAAATTAATTAGTTGTTCTGCTTCAGCTATAGCCGTCTTTAAAGCATCTGTAGCCACCCCACCTGATTCTCTTTCGCCAGTTTGCACATCTGTATAATTAATGGTGTCAAAGAATTTTTCAATAGCTTTAGTTAAAGCAGTTATACTAGCTTCGTTAGCAGTTGGAGTAGTTCCTATTAGAGCTACTAATTCAAGCATTGCATTTCGAGCAGCATCGTCAGCCTCTACAAATTTTACACCATCAAGAACATCTTCTGGAGCAGTTCCGCTATTAACCAGTTGGACAGCAGCCACATCTTGTGCATATCCTAATCTAGCATCGTAGGCAGCTTGGTTAGTTTCAGCATCTACAATTTTAAATGTAATAGTTCTTTTAATTGGATATAATTTGTCATCGTCACCAAAGTCATGTGTTAATTCAATTGTAAATGTATTGTTTATTATATCGGCAGGAGCAACTTCAATTTCTAGTGGCTTAGACAGATCAGCATCTGAATTTTGTATTACAGTAACGCCTGTAGCTGTTGTATTTGTTGCATTAACAGTTGCATTAGGCGAAATTGTTACTGGAAATTTAGTTGTGCCAGCAGGTATAGTTACGGTGATTTCAATATCTGTAGAATCATCTGCTGTAGTATTTTCCCAAGTAATATCTGGAATAAGAATATCTGCTTTATCTTGGAAATCTACACTACCATTATCATTATCGTTAAGATCAATATTTAATGAAAAACTATTTTCTCCCCATCTTAATTGATCTACAAATTCGTTATATACCTCATCTAATGCTTGCTTTGCCTGCTCTAATTCTGCCTCTGTTTCAGCAGTATATAAATGATATTCTGCAGTTTTTATCGCCTCTTCAAAAGTAGTTTTTAAATTTGTGGCTCTAGTAAGAGAAACTGTTTTTTGTACTTCAGCGTTTGCATCAGGTTCATCGCTTTGTATCCAATATCCAACAGCTGGTGGTGTATCACCCGCTCCAACAACTGTGGTTCCGTGTACTAGTATATTGTCAATTACTATGCTCTCATTTAGGTCTTTATAAATTGGCAACGGCATTATTGCGGAATTATCGAAATTTCCAATAGCGATTTGGCTCTTAAATTTTTCTATGGCTTTGTTTAATGTAATTATCTCATCTGCAACATCTGTTGGAAGGGTCTTATCATTAGCAACATCTGCATCTGTTTCTTCAGCTCTAAGTTTAGCTGTATTTATAGCAGCAGTTAATGTATCCACCTGAGATTGCAATATATATTTTTTACCCATTTGTACGGTTGGTATGCCTGAGTCTGCCTCTCCATCTGGCAATATCATTAAATCAAGTTGTACTAGATTTGCAGCTTCTATTGCCCCCCATAAAGAACCATCATCAGAATTTGAACTACCTTCACCTCCAATATCAGCTGTTCCTTGTTTACATGTATTAAGCCCAGAAATATTAAATGGCTCAGATGCAGCATTTAATTCTGTAGTTACTTTACTTACTTTTTCAGCTGTTGTGATTTCGCGTGCAGATATCATAGACGGTCTTAAGTCAAGATCTATCTCTTCTAATAATGCCTTTGCAGCTGCTAATGCTATATCTAATCTATCACGCTCACTTCGGGTTACAAAACAAACATCTATATCAACTGTTTCTTCTGTTCTATCATTGTCTAATATATATATACGAGATGTTGCAGTTTCAAGTGTATTTCTTATGGCTGTTTCTGCAGTAGCTATTGCATCTTCTAAATCTGATACACTGGTTGTTCCTGCTGCTTCTGTTCCTGTTACTGCGTTTGTAAATGTATTAATGGCAGTTTGCAGAATGTCTGTAGCATTATTATTCACAGCATCAGTATATATATCGTCTTGAGTATATGTGACTGTGGAGTCATTATTTTTTATGGCATTTATTATATCTTCTGCATCTTTTATAGCATCAAGGAAAGTTTGAAAAATACTTTCTTTTACAAAATATATGCCAGCTTCTACATCACTTACAACTGTATCATCAGGTTTTACAATAAATTTAATAGTTGTACTAGCATCATTAGTAAATTCACCCTTATCTTTTATATCAGTTGCTGTAGTTATTAAAGTTCTTAATTCTGATGAATCTATTTTCCCAGCTATAGGTTTAAAATTAGCAGTTGCAGTAGTTAAGGCTGCTAAAGCTTCTGCTACGTCGTTAGGGTCGGTTGTGCTTGCTCCGTTACTTATGAGCTCTTTAGCAGATAATATGGCATTATCAATTTCAGTTTTCATTTCAACGGTTACATACTTATATAGAGCATCCAATTGTATAGGTAACTTATCTGATATTATATAATGTTCTTTCTCAGGTGTGCCACCTTCAGTATATGTTACATCATAAGTTTCTTCAGCCTTAGCAGTGGCAGCCTTTAGTTTACCATGTAAAGTGAGAGTTGTGTCTCCATCTTCTCCAAGTTCTGCTGAACCTGCATTAGCATTAGTACTATCAACTTTAAATGGAGCTAGTGCATCAGCTAAAGCTGTTATAATAGGATTATTGACTTCTGTATCTATTGAATCGTCTGGCTCATTTCCTTCTGCATAAGATATTGCATTCTCTAGTTTTGTTAATTGTGCAGCTGTTACAAAGTACCCACCTGGATCAATGTCAGACCCCGAGTTAATAATTTCATCTGCACCAGTGGCATCTTCTGCTTCTACAAAATACACGTTCTCACGTAGCGTCAAAGAAGATAAATGTCCAGATGTTCCAAAAATACCAGTACTAAAGTCAGTGTGAGAAGGTTCGAACATAGTTTCATTCTGTGTAGCTGTTAACGCTTGTTTAGCAACAGCTAATAGTTTTGTAAATTCATCGCTTTCTTGTGTTCCTGTTTGAATTTTCGCTAAAGCATTCTCCAAAGCTGTTAGTACATGAAGTGGATCATCACTAATTTCTGTTCCATTATTAGCATCAACTTGTGAATCATTTGGCGAAGTTTTAACAGTTGACTGTGTAGGATTGTCTGTGGTAGTTTCGTCATCTGCAAGCTCTTCTTTTAATGTAACATCTGTATCACCAGTATCTACAGTAGCTTGAGCAATAGCCATTGCATTCTTTAAGGCAATCATTTCAGCAGTTGATAGATATTTTGTACCTTTTTCAACATTAGCTGGGTCTTCTGCTGGTGTCACTTCGTCTGCTCCTGGAGTAGCAGCTTCTTCACCATCTATTACTTTAAGACCATCATCTATTATTTGCTGTGCTTCGTCTATTTTAGCTTGTATACTAGATGTGTGTGTACCTTGTTTAGGGGCTGTAGACTTAAATACTTCAATGGCATCGTTTAAATCTTTTATAGCATCTGCTATATCGGTTGGGTTGGACGTATTATCTGCAAAATCTACAGGTTCATTCTCGTCATCAGTATCAATTACTTTTACTATTATCTCTTCTAACTCTTTCATTTGATCAACTGGTACAAATTTTTGACCTTTTTGTACATCTTCTACTGCTAAAACATTTGTTGCTATAATATCTTCTTTTACTTCTTTGGCAGATAATAGTGTGTCTTCTAGTGTTCCATCACCATCTGATGTTTTAAGTATTTTCGCTGTACCTACTTTAATGTCAACACTTCCTTTAATGTCAACACTTCCTTCAATGTTTATAGCAGTCCCACTAGATGGTATATACGTTTCACCTGAGTTAAAGAATGGGTCATATGCTGCTTTTAATCTTTCTATCATAGCATCTATATCAGCTTGATTTGTAGGATTAGTTTGTAGCTCGGTGGCTGCTGCGATGGCATTGTTTAGCTCTGTTTCTTCTGCCTCTGATACAAATCTTACAGTATCATCTACTGTAGCAGTAGTTCTAGTGTCTTCTACGGCATAAATTTTAGTTGCTGCATCTGTAGCAGTTAGTCGCTCTTTTGCTTTTTCTGCTATGGCTATTTGATTATCTAAATCAGAAGTAGAGCGGTCACCTTGTTGAATTACCCCACCAATCACAAAAGTACCAACTAGTGGTTGTAAGTTATCATAAACTTCATCTACTTTAAATTTTGTATATGTGCCTCCTTCATCACCTTGTATACCCTTTATCACTTCCTGAGCAGACTTTATTGCATTGTCAAAAGCATCCCAATCATCTTGTGTTATAAAATAAGTTTCATCAGTTACATCTGAAGGCAATGTGCCAGTAGGTTTTATCTCTAAATTATTTTCCCAGTCTTGTTTAGCGGTGATGGCGTCTGATATTGCTTGTTTTAAATCTATTGCATCTATTTTACCAGCTGCAGGTTTAAATTGTGCTAGTGCATCTTTTAGCTCATTAATAGAGCTTGCTACGTCAGTCGGATCGTTTAGCTCATCTGCATCTACTTTTGAAGCTTTGGCTTCTGCTCTGGATTTTACACTAGTTAATGTGTTCATTACTGCATTAGTTACAAATGTGCGATCCATATCTAAGTTTATAACCGCTTTATCTGTTGCTATAACATCGTTAGTAAATATCTCATCTAATTCTGGATAATCGCTAGATGAAGCACCGTCTTCATTATCATCAATTTTTAAAGCTTTTTCAGCATCTATTATTGTGCCTTTTAAAGTACCATCATTAGCTGCTGCCTCGTCTGGTGCATCAGGTGATACTTTAGCTGTACCAACTTTAATTGTTTGAGTTCCATGAGTATTCTCAAATGGGTCAATAGCTTTTATCAAAGCTGTGTACGTAGGAGTTAGATCGCTTAAATCTGTTGTATCAGCTGGCTTACTATTGTTTAATACTCCATCAGCATATGTTTTTACAGTATTTAGGATCTCTTTTTCTGCAGTGGTTACATATTGCACTCCAGCATCTAAATCACTTGGATTTACATCATTTATCTCTAAGAAATAAGTATCACCAAAAGTAAAGCTATCTTTATCTACTATATTAGCAGCGTCTGCAATAGCGAATAAATCATCTAAATTATGCATACCTGCATTTGCAATCTTACTGGTTCCTGTCTTAATACCAGTAGTAGCATCACCATCTACACCATTAGATATATTACTAAATAGCTCGATGGCATCTTGTAAAGCTTTTAATATAGGCATTGGGTCGGCAGACATTCTATTTACGCCTGAAGTATCATTTATAATTGCCTGAGCATTAGCAATTGCAGCATTCAAATTTGCCATCTCAGTTGATGATACATATCTCACACCTATTTCTACATCACTTGCAACGGCTGGTTGAGTAGCATCAGCCGCACTATTTATTATTCTAATACCTTCTTTTAGTAGTTTAGCTTCTTCTATGGCTTCTACTAGTCCCGTGACTTTTGTTCCTTCTAAAGGTGAAACTGCTTTGAAGGCTTTGATTGCGTCATCTAAAGCTTTTATAGCATCTGAAGTATCAGTTGCAGTATTAGTTACTGTAATTGCATCATTTGCAAAGTCAAAAACACCATCTTCGTCAGCATCAACAGCTTTTATTGCAGTAGTTAGCGCCGTCATCTGAGCAACTGGTACAAATTTTTGTCCTTTTTCTACTTCTGATGCATCTGCATCTATTCCTATAATTCCATCTTTTGCTGCAATTGCTTCTAGCCATTTTGTATATAAACTTCCAGTGTCACCAGCATCATCACCTACAATGGCTTCACCAACTTTAATTTCTTGTGTACCATTTGGGTCATATAGCTCACCACCGACCATTGCATCTGTACTATTAAAAAATGGATCGTATGCAGCTTCTAGTCGTGATATCATTGCCTGTATTTCTGCATCGCTCGGAGCATCAGCACCTGGCGTAGTAGTAATTAGAGCGTCAGCAGCGATAATTGCATTATCTAATTCATCTTCTTCAGACTCTGTTACATATTTTACAGTATCATCAACTGTAGCAGGAGTTCTAGTGTCTTCT
The DNA here is from genome assembly GCA_001983555.1 of Candidatus Epulonipiscioides gigas. Classification (GTDB taxonomy): domain Bacteria; phylum Bacillota; class Clostridia; order Lachnospirales; family Cellulosilyticaceae; genus Epulonipiscioides; species Epulonipiscioides gigas. Next base: position 1,822 of record LJHE01000045.1, on the reverse strand, counting down.
ACTACATAAATAGGAGTACCAATTAATAGTTGTGCGGCTTTTGCATTATCAATTGCAGTTTTTAAAGGACCATTGTCTAAATCTTGTGTTCCTATTTGTATTGCAGTATTAAAAGCAGTAATAGCGTTAGTTAATGTAGTTTTAGCAGCATCTACAGTTGCTTGAGTGTGTGTTGCTCCAGTGTCGCCTTTTATAGCTAATATCACAGCTTCTGCTTCTGTAATTGCTCGCTCAAAAATATCAAAATTATCTTGTGTTACAAATTTTTTTCCAGCGGTTATATCAGCTTCTGTTGTTCCAGTAGGCTCTATAGTAAACTCATCGGTTACACTATTTGTTGCATCGCCATCTAAGTCACCATTTTTCATTATAGTGGCTTTTTCTATTTCAGCTCTTAGAGCAGCAGAGTCTAGTTTTCCAAGTGCAGGCTTAAACTTATCAAGAGCAGCCCTTAGCGCAGTTATTTGCTCTGCAACATCGTTAATATCAGTTAAAATATCTATTGGAGTTTGTGTTATTTTTAAATCTGCTATTGATTTTGCACTAGTTAGAGCATTCATCATTTCTGAACTTACAAATTCATATTGTTTATCTAAATTTTCTACTGATTTAGTGGTTGCTATAACATCGTTATTAAAAGTAGTCGTATCAGCTGGGTCGTTATCATCAATTTTTAGAGCTTCCGCAGCAGCTTTTATTGTTCCATATAAACTTGGTACCGTAGAAGCATCTGAAGTTGTACCTACTGCTGAAGTACCAATTTTAATATCTTGAGCTCCAGCGTCATCATCATTATCACGGAATGGATCCAAAGCTTTTTTCAATGCATTTAAAGTAGGTGTAAAGTCTAATAAGTCGGTTGTATCTGCATATACATCTCCAGCTAATATCTCTCGAACATGTGTTCGGGTTGATTCTAATAGCTCCCATTCAGCATTTGTGACATGTTTAATACCTGCGTCTAGCTCACTTGGATCAGTCACTTCTGATATTATAAAGTGATACTCAGCTGTACCAGCAGATGCAGTTACATCACTCTCTATTTCTAAATCGTCTGCATCATATGGATCATCCATTAAAGCGTCTAAATCAGTTTCTTTTCGTCCTGTTAGAATACCATTAACTATTGGATCAGGAGCGTCAGTACCAAATTTAAAATCACTGATAGCATCTTTTAGAGCTTGTAATACAGGCATTGGACTAACAGAAGTTCTATTTACGCCTGAGGTATCATTTATAATTGCCTGAGCATTAGCAATTGCAGCATTTAGATTTGAAACTGCAAGAGAAGATGTATATCTAACACCTTTTTCTACATCAGCTTCGTCTGCTACAGTTACATTGCCTGAACCATCTTCATTTTCTATTATTCTAAGACCCTCTTTTAACAATTTTGCTTCTTCTATAGCTTCCACTAATCCATTTACATTTGTTCCTACTAAAGGAGGAGTGTCTTTAAATGCTTTAATTGCGTCATCTAAAGCTTTTATAGCGTCTGCCACGTCTGTTAAATCTGCCACATCTGTTATATATTCATCATCTGATTTTGTGATGACACTACCATTAAATACGACATCTATTGCCTTAGTCAGCGCCTCCATCTGAGCAGCTGGTACAAATTTTTGTCCTTTTTCTACTTCTGATACAGTTGCATCTATTCCTATAATTCCATCTTTTGCTGCCTGAGCTTCTAATATTTTTGTAAATAAGCTTCCCGCGTCACCCGCATCATCACCTATAATAGCTTCACCCACTTTAATTTCTTGTGTACCATCTGGATCATTCATTGTGTCTGAACTATCAAAAAATGGATCATATGCTG
>LJHE01000044.1 GCA_001983555.1 Candidatus Epulonipiscioides gigas | reverse complement strand
AATTTGTTATGATAAATTTCTTACTTTAAATGAAGAGCAACAAATTGCGTATGAAAAAATTTCTCAGTATAATATATACAAAAGCTTTCTTTTAGAAGGTGTAACAGGAAGTGGAAAAACAGAAATATTTTTGCATCTTATTAGAGATGTCATAGAACGTGGTGAAAGTGTAATTGTTCTTGTTCCTGAAATTGCACTAACAAGACAAACAGAAGCTAGATTTGTTGAACGTTTTGGAAATCGTGTAGCTCTAACTCATAGTAAGATGACTCCTAAGACAAGACGAAAAATTTATTTGCAAGCAAAAAAAGGAGAAGTGCAAATAATAATTGGGCCTAGAAGTGCGCTCTTTATGCCACTTCCAAAATTATCTTTAATTATTATAGATGAAGAACATGATGGTAGTTATAAATCAGAATCAACTCCAAAATTTAATGCTATTGAAGTAGCAATGTGGCTTATGAAACAAAATAATGGAAAACTTATACTTGCCTCAGCAACCCCTAGCATGGAAACATATTATCAAGCTACAATCAATCAAATTGAATATATTAAACTTACAAAACGTGCAGGTAATGCCGTTATGCCAGATATCTCAATAATTGATATGCGTCTTGAAATGGATCGAGGTAATATGAATATTATAAGTCGAGCACTTCATATACAAATAGAATATACTTTAAAATCAAATAAACAAGTAATGTTACTTCTAAATCGAAGAGGTCACTCAACATTTATAAATTGTAGAGCTTGTGGCTTTGTAGTAAAATGTGAACAATGTAACTTGCCATTTACCTATCATCAAAAACAAAACATATTGCTTTGCCACCATTGTTTAAATCAAGCACCAGTTCCCTCTGTGTGCCCCAAATGTAATAGTGTTTATATTCGTTTTTTTGGCAATGGGACACAAAAAATAGAAGAGTATTTGAATCATTATTTTAGTGATTTTGGTATTGGACGAATGGACTTGGATACAACAAGTAAAAAAAATGAGCTTGAAAATATATTACAAAATTTTGAGCAAAAGAAAATTAATATATTGATTGGTACTCAAATGATTTCAAAAGGACATGATTTTAGTAATGTGACATTAGTTGGAATAATTTCAGCTGATAGTTTGTTATATATAGAAGACTTTCGAGCTAACGAAAGAACTTATCAACTTATAACACAAACATTAGGTAGGTCAGGGCGTGGAACTGACAAAGGTAAAGTTATAATTCAAACTTATTCTCCTAATAATGATGTTATATTAGATATTAAAAATAATAATCAAGTTGAATTTTATAAAAATGAACTTTGTAACCGTAAAATACTTGGATACCCACCTTTTAGCCATCTTTTCAGTGTCTTAATTAGCTCTGAAACAGAAAATATTACTATTGCTAGTATCAAAAAACTTTTTGCTTATTATTTGCATTATAATAAAAAGAAACTTTTTAAATTACTTGGTCCTGTTCAAGCTAGCATACCTAAAATTGCCAATAGATATAGATGGAAAATTACAATAATGGGTTTACAAAGAGATATACTTTTATTATATGGTAGATTTTGTATAGATAAATTTACAGAAAATGAAGATACCAGTCAAATTAATATATCTTGGGATATTGACCCTAAAAATATGATTTAACTTATGAAAGGAATGATAGTTATTATGGCTATTAGAACGATTAGAATAGATGAAGACCCTATTCTTAGAAAAATTTCTCGACCAGTAGTTAGGTTCGATATATCATTGCACACACTTTTAAATGATATGGAAGAAACCATGCGTAATGCTATGGGCGTCGGACTTGCAGCTCCGCAAATAGGAATTTTAAAACGAATATTTATTATAGATATTGGTGAAGGACTTATAGAATTTATAAATCCACAAATTATCAGTGATGAAGGTGAACAAGTTGGTGATGAAGGTTGCTTAAGTTTGCCTAATCGATATGGAGTTGTTAGTCGTCCAAATACAGTTACAATTAAAGCTCAAGACCGTAATGGCACTTATTTTGAATTAACAAAATCAGAATTATTTGCAAGAGCTATTTGTCATGAAAATGACCATTTAGATGGAAAAATTTTTTCTGACTTTGTTATTGGTGAATTAAATTATACAAATAATGAGGATGAATAGTGATGAAAATTATTTTTATGGGAACTCCAGATTTTGCAGTTCCAGCACTAAAAATTTTAATAAAGGAAGGGCATGAAATACCATTAGTAATAACACAACCGGACAAGCCAAGAGGACGCGGAAAAAAAGAAAGTCCTACACCTGTAAAAGAACTTGCTCTAAAATATGATATTCCTGTTGTCCAACCCGAGAAACTTAGAAAAAATAAAGAAATTTTAGAGCAAATTAAGCAAATTAATCCCGATTTGATTGTGGTAGTTGCATTTGGTCAAATTTTGCCCCAAACTATTTTAAAAATCCCACGTCTTGGATGTGTAAATATTCATGCCTCGTTATTACCTAAATATCGTGGAGCAGCTCCAATTCAATGGGCAATAATTAGAGGCGAAAAAACTACAGGTATCACAATTATGTATATGGATAAAGGACTTGATACAGGAGATATGTTATATAAAAAAGAAATTCCTATTGAAAATACAGATACTGCTGGAACTCTTTTTGACAAACTAAAAGAACTTGGTGCAATTGCCCTAAAAGAAGCTTTACCGCTCATAGAATGTGGTGGAATACAAAGACAAGCTCAAAATAATGATGAAGCCACTTTAGCTCCTAAAATTGAAAAAGAATTAGGTGAGCTTAATTTTAATATGCCTGCAGTTGCTGTGAATAATCTAATAAGAGGTCTTTCACCTGCTCCATCTGCTTATATTAAATATAACAAAATAAAAATTAAAGTTCATAAGGCAAAAACCACATTAGCTGTTGGATTTAGCGCAGATGGTCCAGCAGGCACAATTTTAAATGTCGATAAAAATGGTATCCTAGTAAATACAATTAAAGGATTAATTTTAATCGAAGAAATACAAGCTCCAAATAAAAAAACTATGCCAGTTAGCGAATATATAAACGGTAACCAAATTGAAGTAGGGTATCAATTATGAGCACTATAAAAAATCCACGCGAAATTATTGTGAATAGTCTAATAAAGGTAGAAAAAGATGCTGCATATTTACAATTATTATTAAAAAAAGAGCTTGAAGGATTTGAAAGTAGAGATAAAAATTTTATTACCGAAATTTCAACTGGTACCATAAAATACAAAATTACAATCGATTATATTATAAATCAAGTATCTAATATAAAGGTTTCTAAAATGAAGCCTTTTATTAGAAATTTAATTAGAATGAGCGTATATCAACTCAAATATTTAGATAAAATACCAAGCCATGCTATCATTAATGAAGCTGTGAAGCTTTCTAAAAAACGTGGATTTACTAAATTATCAAAATTTATTAATGCAATACTAAGAAATATTGAAAGAATTAATATAGAATTGCCAAAAAATAATTTAAGTATACATTACTCTATGCCCGAGTGGATTATAGAATTATGGAAAAAAAATTATGGTGATGAGTTAACTAAGCAAATATGCCAATCTTTTGCCCAAAGAGCTAATGTGTGTGCTAGAATAAATACATTAAAAATATCAAAAGATGAGCTCATTAAACAGCTAGAACTTGAAAAAGTTATAACTTCTAATACTAATATATTTAAAAATGAATATATATATTTAAGTGGTCTAAATTCTATTTCAAATATGATCAGCTTTAATAAGGGTCTTTTTACTATTCAAGATGAAAGTGCTGGTATAGTTGCTAAAGTTGTTAATCCTATGAAAGGCGAAAATATTCTTGATCTATGCAGTGCTCCAGGCGGAAAGGCCACCCATATAGCTCAAATTTCAGAAAATGAAATACACATAGTAAGCACAGATATTTACGAACATAAAATAGAACTAATTAATAAAAATGCTAGTCGACTTGGCATAGATTGTATTAAAACTTTTTGTCTTGATGGTACTATTTTTCATACAGAATTTTGCAATAAATTCGATAAAGTATTAATAGATGTTCCTTGTTCGGGACTTGGTTTATTAAAGCGAAAACCGGATATTAAATACACAAAAACCATGCAGGATATAATAGAAATAAATAAAATACAAAAACAAATTGCTAAAAATGCTGTAAAATATTTGAAACCAGGTGGATTTTTAATTTATAGCACTTGCACATTAAATGCAATAGAAAATATTGATATGGTGGATTATATTTCAAATGAATTGGCAATGATAAAAGATGAAATTTTACCATTTGTACCAGAAGGTTTTAAACCATATACCACTGGGTGCTATGTAAATATTTTTCCACATGTCGCAAATACAGATGGTTTTTTTATTGCGAGATTTAAAAAATAGGAATGAGGAAGTAATATGGAAGAAATAAATAGCTTATCTTTTATCGAGCTTGAAAAAGTTGTTAAAAATTTATCTGAAAATAGTTTTAGAGCTAAACAATTATTTAATTGGTTTCATGAAAAATTAGTTTATGATTATGATAAAATGACAAATTTATCACTATCTTTAAGAAATAAATTAAAAGAAAAGTATCCTTTGTATGAATTATATATTGTGCAAAAACTTGTATCTAATATAGATGGTACCAAAAAATATTTATTCAAACTTCAAGATGGTAATATAATTGAAAGTGTATTAATGAAATATAAACATGGAGCAAGTGTATGTATTTCTACTCAAGTAGGTTGTCGTATGGGTTGTAAGTTTTGCGCCTCAACCATTGATGGTCTTGTTAGAAATCTAACCCCTGCTGAGATGTTGGGGCAAGTTTATAGCATCATAAATGATACAAATGAAAAAGTTTCTAATATAGTTATGATGGGAACAGGCGAACCTTTAGAAAACTATGAAAATATGCTTAAATTTTTGGAACTAATTAATAATGAACAAGGTCAAAATATAGGTATAAGACATATTACAATTTCTACATGTGGTATAGCTCCTAAAATTTTAGAATTAGCTGATTTAAATTTTGGTTTAACACTTGCAATTTCTTTACATGCTACAACCAATGACAAACGATGTAAAATTATGCCTATTACAAATAAATATTCTCTTGAGGATATACTTGATGCTGTCAAAATATATATTACAAAAACCAATAGACGCGTAACATTTGAATATGGTCTTATTTTAGGAAAAAATGATAGCCAAGAAGACGCAAAAGAGCTAGTCACATTACTAAAAGGATTAAATTGTCATGTTAATTTAATTCCTATTAATACAATAGATGAAAAAGATTATAAGGCAAGCTCCACCAAGAATATTGCCGAATTTGCTAAGATACTAAATGCACAAAATATACAAACTACTATAAGAAGAAAACTAGGAGAAGATATAGATGCTGCCTGTGGACAACTAAGGCGCAGATTTGTAAATTTATAAATGAGGTGATGATTTTGGTTTCATACGGCAAGGTAGATATTGGCCTTATACGAAAGACTAATCAAGATAATATATTTATTTGTGATACAAATATCGGAGCACTTTCTAATTTATATATAGTAGCTGATGGAATGGGAGGGCTAGCTAATGGGGATAGGGCTAGTCAAACAGCTATATCCGAATTTGTTAAATATATTAAAGACCTAGAAGATGTAGTTTTAACTACACCAGAACAAATTATAAACTTTTTACGTAGAGGAGTAAATCATACAAATTATATACTGTACAAAAAATCTAAAGAATTATTTGGTATAGACGGAATGGGTACGACTTTCACTGCAGCAACTATAATTGGAAATTACATTTATATTTCTCATGTGGGAGATTCAAGAGCTTATGCTATAAATAAAAGACACATTATACAACTTACCATTGACCATTCTTTAGTACAGGAAATGTATCAAAATGGATTAATTGCACTTGATGAAATGTCTACCCACCCAATGGGACATATGATTACTCGTGCAATCGGAACGAGCGAAATAACAAAAATAGATAATTTTATGTATGAACTTGTAGATGTAGATTATATTTTATTATGTAGTGATGGTGTAACTAGAATGTTAACAGATGATGAACTTTTTACTATTATAACTAAATTTCAAAATAATACACTAGAAAAATTAGTAGATAATATTATCTACAATGCCAATTTAAATGGTGGGCATGATAATATAGCACTTATAATGTTGGCTAATCTGGAGGTGAATTAATTGGCACCTGGACATATTTTAGGCAAAAGGTATATTATCATTAAAAGAATAGGGCAAGGAGCAACTTCTATTGTTTATAAAGCTGAAGATACAAAATTAAAAAGATTTGTAACTGTTAAAGTCTTAAAAGAAGAATTTGCTAATGATGAAGCATTCATAAAAAAATTCACAACAGAGGCCTTTGCAGTTGCTTGTCTTTCTCATATAAATGTGGGGATGGTATATGATGTATGTGAAGAAGATAACTTGCATTATATTGTAATGGAATATATAGAAGGCTATACGCTAAAAGAACTTATAGAAAAAGAAGCTCCTTTTAGTCAAGAGCGTACCATAGATTATGCCATTCAAATTTTAGCTGGGTTAAAAGCAGCTCATGAACAAAATATTGTTCACCGAGATATCAAGCCTGAAAATATAATGGTAACAGAAGATGGTGTTTTAAAAGTTAAAGATTTTGGTATGGCTCAAATAGTTACATCTTCAACCATCACTTTAACAGGAGATGCCGTTGGTTCAGTGCATTATTTTTCGCCAGAACAAGCAAAAGGGCGTCCAGTAAATAAAACAACTGACTTATATGCTGTTGGAATAATTATTTTTGAAATGATTACCAATCATCTTCCATTTGAATCTGATAATCATATTACAATAGCTATTAAACATATAAATGACCCTATACCTAAGCCAAGTCAATATAACAGTTTGATTAGTAAAACATTAGAAGATATTATTATTAAAGCAACTAATAAAGTTCCAGAGCTCCGTTTCCAAAGTGCCGACTTAATGAGCGATGCTCTAAAAAAAGCTTTAATCACACCAGATACAGTTATTCCAAATTTATCAAGCAAAAATATAATATTAGATAACCCATTATCTTCAACTATATATCTTGATAAACAGACAACAGAATTTATTAGAAACCAAGAAAAAAATTCTTCACCTGCAAAAAAAGAAATTTTAGGCTCATTTACTAGATTGACTGCTGTTTTTTTAGGAATGGCAGCTGCCATAGGTGTAATCATCGGTGTAATTACATCTTATATTCTCTTTGGTAATCATATTCCAGATAATTCATCACAAAAAATGGCTGCAGTTCCAAACTTAATTGGTAGAACTTTTGAGGAAGCTAGTGCAATTGCAACCGAAGATTCTTTTATAGTTACTAAAATAGGAGAAAAAGAAAGTACAAAAGTTAAGGAAGGAACCGTGTTAGAACAAATTCCAATGGTAAGCGTCCCTGCTCTTAGAAATTCTACTATTAACTTAATTATAGCAAAAAAACCAGAAGATGTTACTGTTATTGTTCCAGATGTTATAAACCTCAATAATGCTGATGCACAAAAACTTCTTGAAGAAGTAGGATTATATTTTACTTTAACAAGAGAATATAGTGATTATATAGAAATCGGAAAAGTAATTAATCAAACTCCAAAAGGCAATACAAAAGCACAACAAAGAGATATGGTAACCATTGTCGTAAGTCTTGGTAAAGAAATGCCATATATTATAATGCCCTCTTTATATGATTTAAGTTTGGAACAAGCAGAAAATACTTTAAAAGCTTACGAATTAGTACTTGGAACTGTAACAGAAAAAGAAAGTGAAAAACCAGAAGGAGTTGTCATAGAGCAAGACATAGTTCCAAATAGTAATGTTGATCCTGATACAGTAATAAATATATCTGTTAGTATAGGTAGAAAAAACTTATTAGAAGACCTAGATAATACACTTGATGCTCCATTAAATGATGTCACACGGCAGGAAATTGAAGCTGATATAGAAGAAATTTTGCAAGAACTAGATGCACAAGATGATAAAGATAATAACAATGAAATTATAACTAAATCTTATACTATTAAACTTCCTGAAACACTGCAAGACAATATTGAAAATCAAACATATCAGGTAACCATCACATTTCAAACAGATGTAGGTGAACAGACTCTATTTGATAAAATTATTAATATAGATGAATTTCCATATACACTAGATTTAACTGGAATAGGTTCTGGCATACTAACAATATATTTTGATTCATTAGCCTGGCAAGAGGAAATGTTTAGCTTCTAATATTGTTTCATTCCTAAAAGAAAATTATCCATATATTTTTATAAATTGACTTTCTATTACTATTTGTTCTTTTTTGCATCTTTCAATTTTATCTTTAGGTGTAAGCTCCAGATTTGTAAGCAATTGGAAGACTCACTCGTGAGTGAGGTGGCAGCGCAAGCTGACGGTGGGAGCTAAAACAACTTCTCCTGTATTATTTTACTCCCTCTGCCACTTCGTAGCTTTCCCCCTCATTAGAGGGACTTGGTGAGGTCACTAAAAAATAAAATAATAAAATATGTTCAATAGTATATCATATATTTTTTCTATTACTATTTATTCTTTTTTGCATCATTCAATTTTATTATTGCCAAAAAAGTTTATTTAAACTTGATATAAAAAGACTTTTTCATTGCCCTCCTTTTATTTAAGATGGAAAAAGTGCCAAAGGCACAGGGGTGGGTTATAGGGGAAAAGTACCGTAGGTACAAAATGGGATTTAGTGAAGACTTAGAATCAACTATTATTTTATAGCACTGTGACTAAAAATTTAGTAATACTCATACTAAAAATAAAAAATTAGAAAAGTTAGAAAGGAAATGAAAATGATTTATTTTGCAAAAGTTAAAGAGCATGCTCAAATACCAAATAAACGTGATGAAGATGCGGGATACGATATTTATGCTTGTTTTGATGAGGAGTATATTTTAATTAGTCCACATGAAACTAAATTTATTCCAACAGGCATAGCCTCAAGTTTTGGCAACGATTATGTTGCTCTAGTAAAAGAAAGAGGTTCAACAGGTTCAAAAGGTATCGGTCAAAGAGCAGGAGTTATTGATTCTGGCTATCGTGGAGAATGGTTTATTGCTCTTACAAATCATAATATTATGCCACTTATAATTTCTAAATCACCTAAAAATGAACATTTGCCTGGGGCTATAATTTATCCATATGATAAAGCTATAGCTCAATGTCTTTTTATAGAAGTTCCCAAGCTCCAAATAAATGAAATCTCATACGAGGAATTGCTCCAAATAAAATCAGAGCGTGGATTTGGTGGAATAGGTTCCACAGGAAAATAACAGGACAACCGCACGAATATATAGCAAAATCCCCCAGTCCCTCAACAGTCTCCCCTTTTAAGGTGGAAAAAGTGCCAAATGTACAATGGTGGTTTAGTGTGAAAAAGTGCCATCAGGCACAGAAGGGTTTAGGGGAAACTTCAAAGCCTGAAGGCAACTATATATTTTTTTAGAATAGCAAGCTATTAATTTGTATTCACATTAACACTAACGCCCGTTGGTAAAGTTATTTCCAAATCATCCCATTGTGCTTGAGTTCCAGCAAAATTAATATTTAAACTTGTGTAATCCTTAAATACATCATATCCTATATAGGTAATACCTGCTGGTAAAGCTATGGATGTCAATCCACAACCAGCAAATGCATAATCACCAATTGAAGTAATACTTTCTGGAATTGTGATTGTATTCAAGCTCGAGCAATATGCAAATAAAGCTGTTCCAATAAAATTAAGGTCTTGTGGCAATGTAACACTGGTTAGACTATGACAACTTGTAAATGCATTATCTCCAATGTTTGTTACGCTGTCTGGTATTGTAAGACTAGTTATCCCACTATTTTCAAATGATGAAGCTCCTATATTTGTAAGACCACTTGGTAAATTTATTGTGCTTAAACTGCTACAATTTGAAAAAGCACCATTTCCAATATAAGTTATACTATTAGGAAGCGATACAGTGGTTAAATTTCTAGTTCTTGCAAATGCATTATCACCGATATAATCTAACCCATCAGGTAATGTAATGCTTGTTAAACCTTGGCATTCTTGAAAAGCAGAGCTTCCAATAAAAGTAACACCTGACATATTTATTGTAGTCAATCCATCACAACCATAAAATGTTTTATCACTAATTGAGCTCACACTATCTGGTATAGTTATTTCGTTTAATCTCCTACAATTATAAAATGCACCTTCGCCAATATAAGTTACATTGCTAGGAATTGTAATTGATTCTAAACTAAAGCAATTTGTAAAAGCATTATCTCCAATAGATTCAACGCTGTTTGGTATATTAACTTCTCTTAAAGCACTACAATTATAAAATGCATAGCTACTAATTGAAGTAACTGTTATTCCATTTATTGTGGTTGGAATATTTGCAATAGATACTGTATTTTCAACTGAAATAAGTTCACCCGTGTATTCATCAAACTGTACTTTGCCACCTTCGATACCATCTATATTTAGCCAAGCAGTAGGTCCTAATAAGTCTTCAGGATTTATTTCCTCTTCTGAATCTTCCGGATCTTCAATAGTTTCAAAGATTCTACAAATAACTATTTCATCATCTATTGAGCTCACATTTAAATCATCCCACTGTTCTTGAGTTCCTCCAAAATAAACAGCTTTTAAACTGTCACAGCTCATAAATGCATTGTTGGCTATTGATGTAACTGTTTCTGATATTACTACAGTTTCTAACTTAATGCAGCCATAAAATGTATTAGCTTCAATTGAGCTAACCTCATTTGGTATAGATATTGCTTTAAGCTTTATACAATCTTTAAATGCTGAATCACCAATAGATGTAATACTATATGGCAAATCTATTTCTATTAAGCTATCACAGTCTATAAATGCAGATGCTCCAATAGTTGTAATACTATTTGATAAAGTAACTTCAGATAATTTGTCACAGCTTGAAAATGATAAATTACCAATAGATGTAATAGTATTTGGCATGATAACTTTTTCTAACTTAGAACAATCTTTAAATGCATCATTACCAATTGCCGTAACAACTACTCCATTTATTTCATTTGGAATATTGGCAATTGTTACACCAGTTTCAACATCTATTATTGTACCTGTTGATTCATCAAACTTAATTTTAGCTCCTTCAATTCCCTCAACATCTCGCCAAGTATTTGTATCAACTGAGCCACTACTGCCATAAATAATTTTAACATCTGATGAAATATCTACTATATTTAGATCTTCCCATTCTGACTCTGTACCTTCATAATATATGATTGATAAACTAGTTAACCCATTTAATGCTTTTTCATCAATTTTAGTTAGGCTTTTTGGAATTATCATGGTTTCTAAAGCAGTACAAACAGAGAATGCCATACGACCTAGTGTAGTTACACCTTTGCTAAGAGTTACTTTTGTTAAAGCACTACATTGGTCAAATGCATTTGCTTCTATAGTAGTAACAGTTGCAGGAATAGTTAAAGTTGTTAGTTGCTCATGTTGATAGAATGCTGATGCACCTATTGCTATAACGGTTGTTCCATCTATTTCACTTGGAATATTTGCAATAGTTATGGTATCTTTTGCATCTGTAATTTTACCTGTTGTCTTATCAAATTTTATTTGACCACCTTCAATCCCTGTCACACTCATCCAAGTACCCGCAATAGTATCGAGTCCATCTTTTTTTGCAGTGTTAAATGTATTATTTGCAGTAGTTAAAGTATTTTTTGCTGCATCTATTTCTGTTTGAGTTACAGCTGTTTTATCTACAACTGTTTGAGCAGCAGTTATAGCAGTATTCAATGTATCATAAGTTGCTTGAGTTACCCATTTATCTGTAATATATATATCATACCCATCAGCACTTATTGAAACACTATTTAAATTTGTAGTTACTTCTGTAATTAAAGTTGTTAGAGCAGTTTTATCTACTTGTTTAGTTCCCGCTTTTTTAGCAGAGTTAAATGTATCATTTGCAGCAGTTAAAGTACTTATAGCTGTTGTTATTTCGGCTGCAGTTACACCTGTTTTATCAGCAACAGCTTGAGCAGCAGTTATGGCAGCTTGCAACGTAGTTTTGTCCGATTGAGCTACCCATTTTTCATAAGTATATAC
>LJHE01000043.1 GCA_001983555.1 Candidatus Epulonipiscioides gigas | reverse complement strand
TAAAGTTAAGTTAAAAGGACTAACCCCTAATCAATTTAGGAATAAGTCCACATTATATACGAATTAAAACCTATCCAATAAATCGGGTTCCGTTCAAAAGGGGGGGCGATTGGGGGACTGTGGTAGAATTCATAGTAAACTATACTTAATTTATGAAGTATACAAACTAATTAATTTCAGATATATTAAAAAAATAACTCTTTAAAATAAAAAATTTATTATTTTTGAAATTTTGATGTTGACATATTTCAAAAATTATGTTTTAATAACAAAGTGTTAAAATTTTCCAATGAAAGAGAGGATAGCAAGATTTTTTTACTTGCTTAAATTTTTATGAAAAAAATGGCATCAATTTTATTATCTACAATGCTAATGCTTTCTATAACAGGCTGTGGCGGTACAGATACTTCAAATAGTGGCACATCGGGTAAAACAGTAACTCTTGCAAAAGAAAACGATGTTATCTCATTAAACTCTACATATGCAACTGATGGAATGTCTTTTGAAGTACTTCACACTATGATTGAAGGACTTATGACTACAGATGAAAATGATAAATTAATTCCTGCAATAGCTCAGTCTTATACAGAAAGTGAAGATGGGCTTACGTATACTTTTAAAATTAGACCTGAAGCAGTATGGTCAAACGGAGCTCCTGTGACAGCAAATGATTTTGAATTTGCTTGGAAAGCTACTATAAGCAATCCAGACGCTGAATATGCTTATCTCTATACTTTAGATGGAGCATGTATTTTAAATGCTGACGCTATTTTATATGAAGGAGCAGATATAGAAACTCTTGGGGTTAAAGCTTTAGATGATAGCACATTAGAAGTTAAACTTTCTAAAAAAACACCATATTTTTTAAGCTTAATGGCATTTCCAGTGTTTTATCCTTTAAACGAAGAATTTTTTATAGCTCAGGGGACAAATTATGGATTTAGCTCTGATAGTATCTTGTCAAATGGAGCATTTTTATTAAAAACTTGGGAAAAAGATACAAAAATTGAGCTAACAAAAAATCCAACTTATTATGATGCTGATGCTGTTAAAATAGATACTTTAGTTTTTAGAATTACCCCAGAGGTTTCAACTGGAGTAACAGCTTTTGAAGCTGGAACTGTAGATTACACAAGACTGAGCAGCACTCTTATAGATAAATATAAAGACACTGAAGAATTTCTCGAAATTATAGATGCTTATTTGTGGTATTTACAAATTAATGAAGATTCAGAACCATTTGAAGATGGAAACTTACAAATGGCACTTGCTTATGCAGTTGATAAAGAAGATTTAACTAAAAATGTATTAAAAGATGGTTCTATACCAGTTAATGGATTTGTTCCTTATGGAATGGCACCTAGTCCTGATGGAGAAATGTTCCGTGATACCACAACTGAATATTTAGTTCCCGATAAAGCTTTAGCACAAGAATATTTTGATAAAGCTCTTGAGGATGCAGGTACAGATGAAATTGAGATTACTCTTTTATACGATAATGCAGACCCAGCTAAATCTGCAGCTGAATATTTACAAGCGAGCTTACAAGCAGCTCTTCCAGGTTTAGTTATAAATATGAATGTTCAACCTAAAGAAAATAGACTTCAATTACAAAAAGATGGCGAATTTGAAGTTTCTCTTACGAGATGGGGACCAGATTATGATGACCCAACAACATATTTAAGCTTAATGCTAGAAAATAATGCTCATAACTATGGTCATTATGCAAATGATGAGTTTAATTCTACTATGCAAAAAGCAGGTAATGCATCAACTCCTCAAGAGCGTTGGGAACTTTTAAAAGAAGCAGAAGCAATTATGTTAGAAACTGCTCCTGTAATTCCTGTATTCCAAACTGGAGCGGCTGCTCTTCTTTCAACTGATGTAACTGGAATTAGAACACAAGCAGTTGGTGTTCCATATATTTATAAAGACCTAGATAAACAATAAATAGTATCTTAAATCTATATAATAGGGCTGGCATTAATTCCAGCCCTTTTTGAGAACTTAATTAAGGAGGAAAATTTATGAGCATTTCCACATTAAAATATTTAGGCAAAAGAATATTAATAGCAATAATAACTCTTTTTGTTATAGTTGGAATACTATTCTTAATGTTAAAATTAATGCCAGGTACGCCATTTAATGATGAAAAATTATCAGAAATACAAAAAGCTCAGCTGTATGCAAAATATGGACTAGACCAACCTGTAATTATACAATTTTTCACATACATAAAAAATATGATGGCAGGTGATTTTGGGACTTCATTTGGAATTTCAAGAAATCAGCCAGTAGCAAACTTAATATTACCACGTATACCTATTTCATTTGGTATAGGTATAGCTGCAGTAATTCTTGGAACAATAATTGGGATTGTGCTCGGAATATATGCAGCAAAACACAAAAATACAGCTGCGGACACAATTGCAACTTTATTTTCTGTTTTAGGCGTGAGCGTACCATCTTTTGTAGTTGCTCTATTACTTTTATTGATATTTGGTGTACAAATTCCAGTTTTTCCAGTGCTATTTGATACAAATAATATTATACTCGCATCAATTTTACCTGTAATAGCATTGTCTTTTGGAGTTATTGCAAATGTGGGGCGTTTTACTCGATCAGAGATGATAAATGTATTGTCTAGTGATTATATTGCTCTGGCTGAAGCAAAAGGACTAGATACTAAATTAGTTATTAGAAAACATGCTATTCGTAACGCATTAATTCCTGTTATCACAATTCTTGGACCTATTTTAGTTAATCTTATGACAGGTTCTATGGTGCTTGAACAGATTTTTTCTATTCCAGGACTTGGCTCACTCTTAGTAAAAGGAATTACTGTAAATGACCATAATGTAGTGCTCGCAGTATCATTTTTATATAGTATTTTATATGTAGGGTTAATGCTCATTATAGATATTTTATATGGTATTATTGACCCAAGAATACGAATTGCGAAAGGAGAATAATTATGGAATTTTTAGAAAATGACTTTGAATTTGCAAATATACAAGATGATATTAATGCTGAAGATATATTGGTTATAAATTCTGGATATAAAGACTTTTTTAAACGCCTAACTAAGAATAAAGGAGCAGTAGTTGGTGGTATATTTATTATAATTATAACGCTTTTTGCAATAATTGCTCCTATGGTTTCTCAATTTGAATTTGATATAATTGATACTTCAATCCAATCTACACCTCCTAATTCAACCCATTTGTTTGGCACAGATGTTTTAGGGAGAGATTTATTTGTTAGAGTTTGGAGCGGAACACAAATTTCTCTGTTTGTTGCATTAACAGCAGTTTTAATTGATATTTGTTTTGGCATGGTATATGGATTAATTAGCGGATATTTAGGTGGTAAAGTGGATGCTATAATGCAACGCATACAAGAAATTATAAGCTCTATTCCATCTTTGGTAATTCTAACATTACTTTTAGTTATAATGCGAGCATCTTTATTTACTATTATACTTGCTCTAATGCTTACTGGATGGATTGGAATGGCACGTATTACAAGAGCTCAAGTTTTAAAAATTAAAGAAGAAGAATTTGTGCTTGCTTCAAGAACGCTCGGAGCGAGCAATATGTTTATTATTTTTAAGAATATTCTTCCTAATATTTTTGGGCAACTAATAATTATGTCAATGTTTTCTATTCCAAATGCTATTTTCTATGAAGCATTTTTAGCATTTGTTGGACTTGGTATTCCTCAACCACAAGCATCCTTAGGTACTTTAATTAATGATGGGTTTAAGACTATTTTAATAACTCCGTATATGGTAATTATTCCTGTTATTGTATTGGCAACTTTGATGCTCAGTTTTAATCTATTAGCAGATGGGCTAAGAGATGCATTTGACCCTACGATGAAGGAGGCTTAAATTATGAAAATACTTGAAATTCGAGATTTACATATCTCATTTAAAACAGATAATGGAAAAGTTAGAGCTATTCGTGGTGTAAATCTTGACTTAAATAAAGGTGAGACAATAGCAATAGTTGGAGAATCTGGAAGTGGAAAATCTGTTACAACAAAAGCTATTATGGGGATTTTAGCTGGCAATGGAGTAATTGAGCAAGGAAGTATTAATTATACTTGGGAAGACGACTACAGCGAAGAAGTTGGAAAAATTGAGGGAAAAACTGTTGACATAGTACAGCTCACTAAAGAAGAACTTCAAAGAGATATTAGAGGACGCAAAATTGCTATGGTATTTCAAGACCCAATGACTTCTCTAAATCCTACAATGACTATTGGTATGCAAGTTATGGAGCCTATGTTATACAATTACAAAATGGACAAAGAACATGCTTACCAAAAAGCTTTAGAGCTGCTTGAATTAGTTGGAATTACGAATGCTAAAAAGAGAATGAAATGCTATCCTCATCAGCTTTCAGGTGGTATGCGTCAAAGAATTGTTATTGCAATAGCATTATCTTGTGACCCTTATGTTTTAATATGTGATGAGCCAACAACTGCTCTTGATGTTACTATTCAAGCTAAAATTTTAGAGCTAATTAAAGATATCCAAAAGAAGAAGGATTTATCTGTTATATATATTACTCATGACCTTGGAGTTGTAGCAAAAGTGGCAGACTATGTTAATGTAATGTATGCAGGTAAAATTGTTGAAACTGGTACGATTGATGAAATATTCTATGACCCACAACATCCGTATACTTGGGGACTGTTATCTGCTATGCCAGACTTAGATACAGATGATAGCATACTTTATACTATACCTGGTTCTCCTCCAAATTTGGCAAAAGAAGTTCAGGGAGATGTATTTGCTCCAAGAAATAAATTTGCTCTAAATATTGACTATAGACTAGAACCACCTATGTTTGATGTAGAAGGTTCTAATACTCATAAAGTTGCCTCTTGGCTTATGCATCCTAATGCTCCTAAAATTGAAATGCCCAAAGAGCTTAAACATAAAATCGCCAAAATGTTAGATAACTAGTATATCTATGTATTAATGAATGGAGGGAATAATGGATAAAGTAATTTTGGAAGTAAAAAATCTTAAGCAATATTTTAGAATTAATAGAAAATTTACTGTTAGAGCAGTTGATGATGTAACATTTGAGATAAAAAAAGGTCAGACATTTGGACTGGTTGGAGAATCAGGAAGTGGTAAGTCTACTATAGGAAGAAGTATTATAAGATTATATAATCCTACAAGTGGGGAAGTAATTTTTAATGGGCAAAATATTTCTGGTCAATTAGATGCAGAGCAAAATCGTCTGCTCCGAATTAAAATGCAAATGATTTTTCAAGATCCTATGGCATGTTTAAATCCTCGTAAAAAAGTTTTAGATATAATAGCTGAAGGACTAGACATACATAAGTTATATACAAACACTAATGAGCGTAATGAAAAAGTATATAATATTCTTGAAAAAGTTGGTTTATCACAAGAGCATGCTAATAGATATCCTCACCAATTTTCTGGTGGTCAGCGCCAAAGAATTGGTATTGCTCGAGCATTAATTATGGAGCCCGATTTAATTATTGCAGATGAAGCAATTTCGGCATTAGATGTGTCTATTCAAGCTCAAGTTGTGAATTTAATGAAAAAAATTCAAGAAGAGACCCAGACCGCATTTTTATTTATTGCGCATGATTTATCAATGGTTAAATATATTTCTGATGTTATTGGTGTATTACACTTAGGTCATATTGTGGAAATGGGAACCACAGAAGAAATTTTTGCAAATCCTATTCATCCATACACAAAATCGCTACTGACTGCAATTCCAACACCTAATCCTAAAGTGGAAAGGGAGAAGATTGCTCAAGCATTTGATTATGACACAAGTGGTATTGACTATAATATTGGTCAAAAACGTTTAGTAGATGGTACACATTTTGTGTTGGCGACTGAAAATGAATATAAGAAATGGGTTAGCCTATAAACTAAAAAGGATATTAATATTATAGGAGAAAAAAATGGGCTATTATACTATTTTTGTTTTAGTACAATAGTCCATATCTCCCTAGAGCAAAATTATTTAATGATTATAATATCATCAGTATTTCTAATGCGAATTCTATTTCCATCACTGTTTTCAGAAGATAAGCCTATAACGTTGATTGTATCTCCAAGTTTAATTTTTGAAAAGATATTATCTGATTTTCCACTTTTGCCACTTCCAATATATCCATCAATATAAATCCGAGCTTCTCCACTGCCATCATCAATCCAAATATTTCCACTAGATACATCACCTATTTTAGTAATTGTACCTTGAGTTGCTATTAAAAGACCTTCATTAGATTCAAGCATTGTATTTTGTGTACTCATTTTAGTTGGAGCGACTTCTTTAATTGTAGTATCTAAAATTTTAACATCAGTTGTTTCTATTACATCGCTTAGTTGTGTATCTCCTTGATAAGCACCTACAACTCCTGTTATTTGTACTTTTTGTCCGACCTCTAATTTAACATTTGATACTGGATAAATTGCAAGCCCACCTGTTTCGTCTTGAACATATACAACTCCAACAAATGTATTATTGCTTACTGAATTTCCAGAAGTAACTGTACCTTTAACTGTATGAATTTCACCTTTTAAATCTGGAGCATTGTCATTATTAGCATCTGTATGAATTTGAGATATAGGAGTAATAGTTTTATCTTTCTCAGGAGCTAAGTCATGCAATATATTTTCCATTATAATATGATTAGAATATTCATTTGATGGCTCCATTTCAAAGTCTGAGAAAAATGTAACCCCAGATACAACAACTTTGGCACCACTTGGCAAAGTTTCAACAGCTAATGCAATAGTATCTCCTTTGTTAACTTTTTTTGCATCATTTTGTTTATCTGCATCAGAGCTTTCTGACGTTGAATGACCTTTTATTATATATTCAGTAGTTGTTTTATCGTCTATTAAAATTGAGCTACCACTATAAAAACTAAAATTACCTTGAGAATTTTCGGTATACTTGCTGTTTTCATTATAGTTATCAAAATACAATCTATATGATTGCCCACCATTTTCGATGTTGTCAATCAATTGGTCATCATTAAATCTTACAGTTGCTCCAATAGAATGCAAAATAGTATTTGCTTGTGTTGCATTTCCATGTTCACCTTCTACATCTCCATAATCAGCTTTTGAAGTTAAAATCAAGTTTCCGCCTTTATTGATATAGTTCTTAATAGCTTCTATTTCACTATCACTATAATGAGAAGCAGGTTCTTTACTTTCTGCATCAGTGATTATTAATAAATCAATATTACTTAATAACTCATCTGTAAGTTGCTCTTGATTTATTTTTACAACTCCACCATTATCTTGGATTAATTCGGTTACAAAATTCATATTATCAATATAACCACCAGTTACATAAGCATTATTTTTTGAGCCATCAATTAAAATTCTATTAGTTTCTGCTTCTTTGACGCCTGATACTTCAATATTTTGAGAAAATTCTCGTATATGACCATTAATAGTTGTTCTTACTATTGCAGTTATAATATTGGTGCCATTTTTCTCTATAACAATATCTGCAGAAGCTACATTTTGCTCAGATGGAGCAATATTATCTACTTTTTGTGTTGATATAGTCTTTCCGTTTATCCAATATTCAACTTCTATATCTTCAATATTTGATTTATCATTATTATAAATTATAGTATCAACAGTCACACTATCTCCGATGATTGCTTTATTAACACTAGCTTCAACTGATGAAATTCCAATATTTTCTTTTTCGCTCACCCAAATTGGAGCAGTAACTGCAATATCTCCATCAGCTTGAGTAACTTTTACATAAAAATATGTTGAGCTAGAAACATCTTCAGGATTTATAGAAAGGTTCCAATGATTAGTATTAGTTGTTTTAAATTGTGAATAACCACCATCAGTAATTAATTCAATTTTGGTAATTTCATCATCCTCATCTGGATCATAAGCAGTAATTTCTACATTAAGCTCATTTTGGTCTTTTAAAATTGATCCCATAGTATGCTCATTGATTTGATAAGAAATTTCTAAATTTTCATCTTCAGTAGAATAAACGCGCATTTCTCTAAGAGCATCATAAACCGAATCTCTTGAAAGATTTTTTGCTTCAATAACCGTACGAGCAGTATTTGAGTTCCCCCATTTACCTTTATGATTGTCTTGGTTATTTACTGGAGCGATATGCCAACCTTTATCTAATGCTCGTGTATAATATTCATATGATGGAAAATATCCACTTCCACGAACAGGTCCTTCTCCATTTCCGACTTCAATAAGAGTAACAACGGAATCAGCGGCTGCACTATAAAATCCAAAATCACTAAAATCTCCAAATGTTGTACCTGGATGATTAAGTTGAGAAATTGAATCGGGTTGAGTAGCTAATGTTTCATAATATGTTTTTAAATCCATCTCTTTATTATTACGAGTTTCAAAACCAGAAGTATTAAATGTATTTATATGTCCCCATTTTCCAGTACTTGATGACCAAGTCATTTCAAATGCATATAATGCAGTAAAAATATCGTCTTCATTATACTTATCTGCTGTATTTAATCCTAGCATCCATTCAGTGCTCATTGAACCATCTATAATATCTGCTTCCATTTCATTATCAAACCAATCCGAGTGATCTGTTACAGCAAAAAAATCTAACTTTGCATTATTTCTTGCATAATCATAAGCTTCCTCAATTGTTCCTTGACCATCGGATAGAGTTGTATGAGAATGTAATTGACCAAAATATAAATTATTTCCATTTGGAGTTATTACAGGTGCATTTTGTTGTGTAAGAGTTTTAATTTCCACTGGTGTATCTGAGGTATATGTATTTTTTTCTTTTGCAAATATATAGCTCGTTGATAGTAAAGATGTAATAATAGCCAAGCAAAAACCTTTTCTTAAATTTCTTGATTTCATGAAATTACTCCTTATTTTTAATAATTTTTAACTAAAACTAGCAAGAATTCTCTCACCTCTATAGGTGGTGTAATGAATTGCTAAAATCTCTTGACTTTATAAACTAAATATAATCAGTTTATAGTTCAGGGGTGGAACAACTCGTAGAGCTTGCTAAATTACTGAACATTGGTTCGGCTTACGTAAGAAGCCCACACTTCTATAAGTGGGGGTAGTTTACATTTATTAAGTCGTTAATAGTTGTCAATGACAATTATAATGGACAATTATTATGAAAAAATTAAGCTTTAATTAAATGAGGTTAGATTTGTGTTAATTTTCCGTAAAAATAATTTAGCTCTTTATATCACATATTCTTAAAATAGAAAAGTTATTTAGAGATTTGTTTATGATACAATAAATATCCTACTATTACAGTAATTGGTACTGTCAGAACTATTCCAATACTACCAGCTAAACCTTGCAATAGTTCAACGGTTAAAGTATCCATATTTAACATTTGAGCATTATCCATATCAGCAGAAAAAATTAAAATAAAATTGTTTAATGAACTACCAGCTAATGCTAATATTAGCGTATTTGTCATTGTACCAATCATATCTGTACCTACATTCATTCCACTTTGTATTAATTTTTTTGCTGAAATATTTGGATTTACATCTATAAATTCATATAGAGCAGATGAAATTGACATAGCAACATCCATAACAGCTCCTAGTGATGCAATTAATATTCCTGCAAATAAAAGTCCACGAATTTTTAATCCACTAGTTTCAGAAACATATAATAATGGCTCTGTTTCTGCCATAGTTGCTCCACTTAGATTTGTCAATTTTCCAAAAATATATGCTATTAATGTAGCAATTAGTACGCCTGATATGGTTCCTATTATTGCATTTAATGTTTTTTTTGAGCAGCCTGAGACTAGTCCTAACGTAACAATTGTGCTAAGAATTACCACAATAAGAGCAGCACAAATTGGCTCAATTCCTCTTAGCATTAGTGGTAACATTAAGTATATAACTAATGTGCCAGTAAAAATTAAAGATATAACAGATTTAAGACCTTTAAATTTTCCAATTAAAATAATTAATGTAAAAAATATTAATAGTAGAGCTACAATAAAGTTAATTCTATGATAAGTGTATATGCTCATTTCTGATATTTTATTGTTTTGTATATAACAAGCTATCACAAGTTCAGAGCTTTCTTGTGCCATTATATTATATAATCTGCTTAAATAGTTTGTTAAGTTATATTCTTCTCCCTTAAATGGTCCATCAATAAATTGTATTCTAAGCTCTTGTCGTCCCAACAAAAATTCTTGATGTACTTCATCAGGTTGTAAATTTTCTTCTATAACTTCTATGACTTTTGCTTTATAATATTGTACATCACGATTTATTTTGTCAGGTAAAAAGTCCTGTTCAAATATTAAATTTGAACATAATATTACAAATATACATATACAACATACTATTGAGACTGGTATCAATTTTTTTATCATTTTTAAATCCTTTCGTTATGATATAGTTGTACTATTATAAGTAAAAAACAAATTAATAATATACTAAAAATATAGAGATGTCAATGTTATATTAATTACTCGTCGAGTGAATTTACTTTAGGAAAATAGTATATACAGTGCGGGAGATACCTTAATAATAAAAAACCATCCATTGAAATTAAATCAATAGATGGCTTCATTTTAATTATATGATGATGTTGACTAATTCATTTGCTTTGGAAATACTATACATATATGCTTATATTGGATATTCCTGTCAAGCAATTTTCAATTTTTGGTAATTCGTTATACTACCTATAGATGATGGAGAATTCTTGCCTTTTTTAGTTAAATTATGATTAATACCAGTCTTGATCTTCAGGAACTTCTTCCATATACCAATCATCATCACTATTATCTTCCTCTGGATACCAGTCTTGATCTTCAGGAACTTCTTCCATATACCAATCATCATCACTATTATCTTCTTCTGGATACCAGTCTTGATCTTCAGGAACTTCTTCCATATACCAATCACCTGAATTTGCTGTCCAATCATCAGGAATTAAAAAACTACCATCAGGTGTTATTATCCAACTATCAGGTATTAGAAAATCTTTATCTAGTGTTATCATCAAACCATCTTTAATTGCTACTATACCAATGTCTGGAAGTGTAAAATCTTTATCAGGGGTTACAGGCATATTTAGATCATAAACAGGATCAGAATCATCAGGTGTTAGCTCAGGGATTACAGGCATATTTAGATCATAAACAGGAGCAGAATCATCAGGTGTTAGCTCTGGTAGCATTTGTGGATGGATAATATAAATTTTATTTCCATTTGATAATATAGCATGTGGAGTTATTGAATTTTCAAAATATGGTGATTCTGGAGTTAATATATACATTTTCTCACCATATGACCCAACATTATCAGGCGTCAACTCATTAAAAAAATCGTAACTTGATAAATTTGCTTCACCCAGAATAGATGCTTCCACATTTAGTGTAGGAATACTTATTGCTCCTGCTGCCATAATAGCGAATATAAATTTTTTATACTTATTAATTAAACTCATATAAATCTCTCCTTTTCAGTTTACAAAAATTTTAAAAGTATCAACTAAATTAAATAAAATATTTCAATAACTATATATTATAATATTTTTTTATAATAAATTAAAAAAGTGATAAGTTACATTTATTTAGGGATAAAATACATGAAAATTTTTTATATTTTAAAAATTTATCAAAATACGAATTTTAGTGACAAAATACATCAACTAAATTCAATCACATAATATTTGTTTTATGTACTTATTTTTTGTTGTTCAGAATTGGAAATATTACTTTTTTCCAATTCTAAATTAATTATTAAACCCAAAAATATATTGCTTTTTTTGATGCTTCTTTTTTAGTAGCGCTAGTTTCCTTTTTAAAATAATTATGATATCGATTCAAAGTTTCTTCTTTATAAGTACGACCTATGTTAGTATTTAAATTATATAATTTTTTTAATTCTATTTGAGCAGGTGTAACTATAGCATATTGAAGATTAATAATATATGCTCTGTTTGGCATGATAAAATTATTGTGATTTTGTAATTGCTCCCACGCTTTTTTTAATGTTCCTCGATAATGTATTTCATTATTATATAAATAAATGATAATATTATTTTTAGAAACTTCACAATAAACAATATCATCTACTGATAAATAATACATATAGCCTTGTTTTTGATATGAAAAATTATTTTTATTGTTTTTAATAGATAAAACTTGATTTATATATTCTTCTACTTTTATTGTATCAATAGGTCTATCTAACAAACCTAAAATATTTATTCCACATATTTTTTTTAAGCTAATATCAAAATCCGAGATCAATATAATTAAAGTATTAGGACAAGTTAAACGTATGTTATCAATAATTTCTGTTTGATAGACTCCTGTCATAACAATATTTAATAGTATTAAATTGTATCTTTTATGTAGTAAAGATTCATTAAGTTTTTGGCTATTTTTAAAAATATCAATTTCAAAATCAAAGTTTTGTCTAATTTGTATTTGAATTAAGAGTTCTTTAAGTTTATAATTCTCTTGCTCTAAATCATTGCAAATTGCAATAGTCAACATAACTTTTACCTCCTAAATGTTGTGACATAAAATTAAATTTTACCATATTTTAACTGATTTAACTACGGTAAATATATAATTTTATTCAAAAATATTAATCAAAAAAAAGGTATTTTTTATAACATATGATAAAAATTTTTATAACTAAAATAAAAACAAGTATCTCTTATATAATAATTGTTAGATAATAGCAGAATTTTAATTAAAAATTTTAGTGAAAAGCTTAATATTTAATTATTAGTTAGGTAAAAATATATGTAAAAAAACAAGTGAAAATTTTAAAAGCTCCCACTTCGTTCGATAAGTGGGAGCAATTGACTATGAGTTGTATAATATATAGACATTATTTTTTACATGTTTCTATTATAAGTGTCTCCTGCTCCATACGTGCCAGAGCTCATACTTCTTTTAGGTCCTGTCTTTGAATTAGCTGCGTCTTTAGCCACTTGCTCTTTTGCTTGTGTTTGTTGTGTTTGAGTTTGTTTAGACATAATAAACCTCCTTATATACAAAATAAAATCATATTAATAAGATAACCAAAAAAATAAATTTTATCACAACTTGAGGAATATACCTAAATATGGTATAATTAATAAAAAATAAATATTGGGGGCTTTTTGAGATATGTTAATTAAAGACAAATCGTTTTATAAAATGTTAATAGGCATCACACTTCCTATAACACTTCAAAATTTAATTAATGTAGCTGTTGGTATGGCAGATACGCTTATGCTAGGCCAGCTTGGTGAAGTAGAGCTCAGTGCTTCAGCTTTAAGTGGACAGCTATTTTTTATATTTTTGGTTGTTAATTTTGGACTTGGAGGCGGTTCTTCCATTTTAATTAGCCAGTATTGGGGTAAACAAGATGTCACCAAAATTCGTACAATAATAGGTATTATGTATAAGGTAAGTATGAGCTTATCAATTATATTTATATTGATAGCCTTATGTATTCCAAGACAATTTATTGGAATTTTTACCGATGACATTCGAGTAATTAATCTCGGTGAAAATTATTTACGAATTATTTCAATTGGCTACATATTTTATTCTTTAACAAATTGTACGGTTATGGCTTTTCGCTCAGTAAAGACTGTTAATATTTCAATTGTTATATATGGTCTTAGCTTATTTATAAACATATTTTTAAATTGGATATTTATTTTTGGAAATTTAGGAGCTCCTGAACTTGGTGTAATTGGAGCTGCAATTGCAACAGTTATTGCTAGAATAACCGAGTTTACAATAGTGCTTATATACATCAAATTTTTTGATAAGAAAATTAGGCTAAATTTAGATATTTTTAAAACAACTGACAAAGATTTAAGAAATGATTTTATTATAACAACTACACCAGTAGTTATAAATGAGCTTATATGGTCAATAGGTAGTGCTATGATTACAGTAATTGTTGGTAGATTAGGGACAGAAGTGGTTGCTGCTAATAGTATAGGTAATGTTGTAAACCAGTTTGTGACTGTATTTATATATGCTCTATCTGGAGCAGCATCTGTAATTATCGGAAATACAATTGGAGCGGGTGAATATCAAAAAACAAAGGATGCTTCATTTACTATAATTTTTTGTATAACTATTTTAGGCGTATTGGCAGGAATTATTGTATTTATATCACGCTCATTTGTAGTAAGTTTTTATAATGTATCAGAGCTCACAAAAACTTTTGCAATGCAAATTATGTTAGTAAATTCATTTATTATATGTTTTCAAGCTGTTGCAAACACAACTAATGTTGGAATGTTAAGAGCAGGTGGAGATGTAAAATTTGTTCTTATAAATGATTTAATATTTATGTGGCTTATCGCAATACCTGTTGGATTTATTGGAGCTTTTGTATGGGGGCTTCCTGTAATAGCTGTATTTTGTATAATTAGGATAGATGAAATTTTAAAATCAACTTGTGCAATTATTAGATTATTAAGCTTCAAATGGATACGAAATATGACTCGCTAAAATTAATATAGAGCTCATTAGAATTTTTTAGTTCTAATACAGCTCTTTTTTTATTGTATAAAATCAAAAAAATATAAGATATATAATATTTTCATTAAGTATGCTACAACTTAGAATAAAAGACAACTATAATAAGAATAATAAAAGAATATTAATATTTTTAAGGAGGCTTTTAATGAGCGTAGTTTTAGAACATTTTAAGAAGATAACTAGTATACCGCATGGATCAGGTAATGAAAAACAGTTGAGCAATTATTTAGTAAGTTTTGCACAAGATAATGGATTGGAAGTTGTGCAAGACAAAGCATTAAATGTATATATTTATAAGCCAGCAAGCGAAGGATACGAAAGCAGTCCAACAGTAATTTTGCAAGGACATATGGATATGGTATGCGAGAAAGATAAAAAAACTAAATTTAATTTTGAAAAAGATGCTTTAAAGCTCGAAACAAATGGCGATTTTTTAAAAGCTCAAGGTACAACTCTTGGAGCAGATGATGGAGTGGCAATTGCTTATCAAATGGCAATTTTAGAGGATAAGACACTTAAACACCCACCACTTTGCATGTTAATGACAACAGAAGAAGAAACAGGAATGGGTGGGGTAATCGCACTTGCTCCAGATCTTATAGAAGGAAAAACTTTAATAAATCTCGATACAGATAATGAGGGTGATTTTTTTGTAAGTTGCGCAGGAGGAGTAAGAGTAAAACTTACACTCAATGGATTAACTGTTGCAGTTTCGCCAGGTGAAGAAGTTTATAATATAAAAGTTAGAGGGTTAAAAGGTGGACACTCTGGAGCAGAAATTCATAAAGAAAGAGCTAACGCAAATGTTGTAATAGGTCGTGTATTAGATACTTTAAACAAAGAGTTTAATATTGGGGTATGTTCTGTAGATGGTGGGAGTAAAGATAATGTAATTACACGTGAGGCAGATGCAACGATTACAATAGCAATCGAAAAAGCAAATACGCTAAAACAAAAGGTGGCAGAGCTTGATAAAATATTAAAATCAGAATATAATGCTCAAGATAGTGATATTAATATTTCAATAATAAAATCTAAAGCAGAAAATAAATTTATAGCTGATACAAAACAAAAACTTATAGATTTATTGCGTATATTACCAAATGGTGTAATATCAAAAAGTCGTAGCATAGAAAATTTAGTTGAGACATCTCTTAATATAGGTGTTATATCTACAACTGATAATACTATTACAATAACACTATCTCTAAGAAGCTCATTAGAATCAAAAAAGAATGACTTAAAACGTCGACTTAACACAATTGCAAAAGTAATTGGAGTGCGATTTAATGAAAGTGGAGATTATCCAGCATGGCAATATTCTGAAAAATCTAGGTTACGAGATGTAGCAACTGAGCTATATAAGAAAATGTATGATAAAGAAGCAAATATAAGAGCAGTTCATGCGGGTCTTGAATGTGGCATACTTTCACAAAAAGTTGATGGTTTAGATATGATATCATTTGGCCCAAATGTGTATGATATTCATACACCACAAGAAAGAATGAGTATTAGTTCTTTTGAGCGGGTATATAATTTTTTAATTAAAATGCTCGAGAAATTAAAATGAAAATAGAAAAGCAAAATAAGTATTATACTATATGTGTTTATACAGTCATAAGCGTGGTTATAACCATGCTTATCTGTGTTTGTATTATAAAGTTTGTGCCTATAATAAATTGGATAAAAGAAATAATTGGTATAACTATTTCAATTCTTATGCCACTTTTTATAGGACTTTTATTAGCATATCTCATTGAACCTATTGTAGACTTATATATTGCCTCAATTAATGCAAAAAGACTTTCTCCGCCACAAATACGTGGTCTAGCAACAGCGTTTTCAATCATTACAGTCTTAGGATTAATTGGAATATTTATAATAATGGTTGTTATGAATATTCAACAAGTTATAAATGAAACAGATATAAAAGGAATTTCTCAAACTGTTAAAGCATATTTTTTATATTTTCAAAAAACAGCAGATAGCTTAGTTAGTAACTTAGATGAAGGAGAAATTTCAAAGCGTGTGCAAGAATTTTTAACAACAATATATAATACTCTTGATGTCTGGGCGGCAAAATTTAGCCAAATTACTATTGAATTAATTTCAAATATAGGACAAAATTTAATTGATATAGTATTTGGTATTATTTTAGCAATATATATTATAAAAGATAAACCTAAATTATTGAAAATTTTTGATAATATATTATTAGTCATATTAAAAGAGAAATTGTATAGAAAAGCTACAAGTCTTGGCAGAGATATAAATATGGTACTAACAGGATATATAAGAGGTCAAATAATTGATGCGTTAATAATGGCAGCTCTAGTGAGCATTGGACTTAGTATTATAGGACTTGATTTTGCGGTAATAATTGGAATTGCAAATGGTATTTTAAATATTGTACCGTATTTTGGTCCAGTTGTTGGGCTTGTTCTTACGGGAATAATTGGAGCTCTTGGAGAAGGTCCACAAAAAGCTGTATATGCTATAATTATTGTGTTTATAATTCAGCAGATTGATGGATTTATAATTGTGCCTAAAATTCTCGGAAATAACGTAAAATTGCATCCTATGGTTGTATTACTGGCCATATTAATAGGTGGTGAACTTTATGGAATTGCTGGTATGCTCCTTGGTGTTCCTATTTGTGCATTAGGTAGAGTAATTATAATTAGAATTGTAGGCAATGTTTTTAATGAAAACTATAAGCCAAACGAAAAAGAACTTGACACAAAAGAGCGAGTACGAGGTGAAAAACATAGATAATAAACTTAGAGAATATATAAAAAGTCTAGGACTTGATACATTTGGAATAATTCGCTATGAATTAGATAGTCTTTGTACTATAATTTCAATAGCCTTTCCATATAATCATTTAGATACTACGAATAATAATGGATTTTCTATTTATACAAAGAGATTAGACTATCATAAAATTGTACGACTATATTTAAATAGAATTTGTGAATTTTTAATTCAAAATGGTTATAGTGCAACTCCATATGTGGATAGCAATTCATTACCAGAAAAACATATAGCAGAGCTTGCTGGAGTTGGCTTTATTGGAAAAAATCATTTGATAATTACTAAAAAATATGGTTCTTATGTATTCTTAGGAGAAATCATAACAGATTTTGTACCACAAATAATAGATTTTCCAATAAAAAATTTATGTGGTAGTTGCTCACAATGTCAAAATGCCTGCCCAACGAATGGCATAAATGACACAAATAAATGTATTTCTTATCTTACTCAAAAAAAAGAGCTTACACAAGAAGAAATAAATTTACTTCAAGGACAAATCTTTGGTTGTGATATATGCCAAAATATTTGTCCACACAATAAATACATTACGAAAAGTTCAATACCAGAATTTAAAGTGCTCAATTATATGGAGCATGAACCATCTTTTTATACCAACATAGATAATCGCTTTTTTAAAAACTATATTAAACAAACTTCTTGCGGTTGGCGTGGAAAAAATGTAATTATTCGCAATGCTCAGTTAGCAGTTAAATTTAATGAAAAAAAAGAGAACCGTCCTCATTAGGATAGTTCTCTTTTACTAAATTTTACGCTAATATATTTTTTAAATTTGTTTTAACTTCAATTTCAGGAATTTCAATCTCAAAAATTTCTTCTATTAATATTTCTTCTACAGGTTCTTCAATTTCAAAAATTTCTTCAGTTTCAAATTCTTCTTCTATTATGATTTCTTCAATATATAAATCTTCTTCTATTATAACTTCTTCGATTTCAGGTTCTTCAAATACAGGCTCTTCATATGCAGGTTCTTCAAATATAGGCTCTTCAATTTCAGGTTCTTCATATGCAGGCTCTTCATATACAGGTTCTTCAAATACAGGCTCTTCAATTTCAGGTTCTTCATATGCAGGTTCTTCATATACAGGTTCTTCAAATATAGGCTCTTCAATTTCAGGTTCTTCATATGCAGGCTCTTCATATACAGGTTCTTCAAATACA
>LJHE01000042.1 GCA_001983555.1 Candidatus Epulonipiscioides gigas | reverse complement strand
AACTGATAAAAAGGCAGATTATATACTAGCATTAAAAGGCAACCAAGGAACGTTACATGAAGATGTAAGGTTATATTTTGATACACAAGAATTTAAAGATAAGATTAAAACAGAAGGAAATTATAAAAAAACAGTAAATAAACAGCATAGCCAAACTGAAATAAGACAATACTATCAAACAAAAAATATAAAATGGTTAAATGGAAAAGATAGATGGGCAAAGATAAAAAGTATAGGAATGATAGAAAAAACAATAATAAAAAAAGGTGTAGAAACCAAAGAAACAAGGTATTATATAAGTAGTTTAATGCCAAATATAGATTTGTTTGAAAAAGGAGTAAGAGGACATTGGTCAGTGAAAATAATGCATTGGCATTTGGATGTAACATTTAGAGAAGATAATAATAAAACATTAGATGTTACAGCAAATAAAAATATGAATATAATAAGAAAATGGGCGCTGAGCATACTAAAATTATTAGATATGGGAAAACCAATGAGTGGTAAATTAAAAAGATTTTCGATGAACTGTAGACCAGATTTATATATAGATAAATTAATGCAAATTAAAAAAAACTAAATTTTACATACAAAGGGGGTCATAAATTTTCGTGCGTTTGTCCTATATAATTAATTTTTTTGTATACAAAACTTAAAAAAAAGGTTATAATAACAAATATTTTTAATACGAGGAGATTTATAATGGTAACTGTAAATAATTTAAGCTTGCAATTTGGAGCAAGCACACTTTTTAAGGATGTTAATTTAAAATTTACACCAGGTAATTGTTATGGTGTTATTGGAGCAAATGGAGCTGGAAAATCGACTTTTCTAAAGATTTTATCTGGAGATATAGAACCTACAACAGGTGAAGTTATTATTCCGCCAAAAGAGCGTATGTCAGTTTTAAAGCAAGACCATTTTCAATATGATGACTGTGAAGTTTTGCAAACTGTTGTACGAGGAAATGCTCGACTATTTGAAATTATGCAAGAAAAAGATGCCTTATATGCTAAAGAAGATTTTAATGATGAAGATGGTATAAAAGCATCCGAACTTGAAGCAGAATTTGCAGAGCTAGGAGGTTGGGAAGCAGATTCCGAAGCATCTCAATTGTTACAAGGATTAGGAATTGGTACTGAGTTTCATTATCTACTTGTAAAAGAGCTAAGTGGTGGAGACAAAGTAAAAGTTCTTCTTGCTCAGGCATTGTTTGGTCGACCTGATATTTTACTTTTAGATGAGCCCACTAACCACCTTGATATTCAATCTGTAAATTGGTTAGAAGATTTCTTGCTAGATTTTTTTGGAACTGTAATAGTTGTATCTCATGATAGACACTTTTTAAATACTGTATGTACTCATATTGTTGATATTGATTATACCAAAATTAAAATGTATGTTGGAAATTATGATTTTTGGTATGATTCTAGTCAGTTAATACAAAGTTTATTAAAAGCTCAAAATAAGAAAAGCGAAGACAAAATTAAAGAGCTCCAAAACTTTATCAAACGATTTTCTGCAAACAAGTCTAAATCTAAACAAGCAACATCAAGAAAGAAAATGCTCGATAAAATTGAATTGGAAGATATGCCAGCGTCAACTAGACGTTATCCTTTTGTAGCATTTAATCAAGATAGAGAAGTTGGAAATGAAATTCTTCAAGTAAACAATGTTTCAAAAACATTAAATGGAGAAAAAGTTTTACAAAATATAAATTTTAGAGTTAATAAAGGTGATAAAATTGCAATCATTGGAGAAAGTGAAATTGCAATCACTGAATTATTCAAAATATTATCTGAAGAAGAAGAGCCAGATACAGGCGAAATTAAATATGGCGTTACAGCATCTTTCTCATATTTTCCAAAAGACAATACAGAATTTTTTGACAATACAGAGCTTAGTTTATTAGACTGGTTGCGCCAATATTCAAATGACCAATCCGAAAGCTATTTACGTGGATTTTTAGGTCGTATGCTCTTTTCTGGAGAAGATATTAAAAAGCCAGCAAATGTTTTATCAGGAGGAGAAAAAGTACGCTGTATGCTATCTCGAATGATGCTTAAAGGCTCAAATGTGCTTTTGCTTGACCAACCAACAAACCATCTAGACCTAGAATCTATTACAGCTCTTAATAACGGATTAATAAGCTTTAAAGGAAATGTAATTTTTACTTCTCATGACCACCAATTTATTCAAACGGTGGCAAATAGAATAATCGAAATTACTCCAAATGGAATGATTGATAAAGTAACAACGTATGATGAATATTTAGAGCTAACAGGAAAACAATAATATCTCATATTTCTTATCTTATAAAGAACACACTAATCTGTGTTCTTTTATTATTTTCTACATAAATATGCTTATTTTAATAATCTTGTGCTGATTTTATATAATTAATTATATTAAGTTAATTATCAAAATAAATTTTATCAGGTTAATAATTACACAAATATATAACAAACAATAATTATTTTATTTATTTGTACTTAAATATTAATGAGTAACAATTTTATGTTACTGACATATACATAAATTATATAAATTATATAAATTATATAATTTATTAATGAAAAGTAGGAGGAATGTATATAATTAAAAAATTTTTATCAGTCGTATTAGCAAGTTCTATGTTTTGTGTAGGTATAAATATTTTTGCTACTAACAATTTATCAGATCCTATCGCAAATAAAAAAGACGAAATAATTAATTATGTAATTCAAGTTAACAAAGCAATGGGTTATTATATGACAAATGATGAAATAGAATAATTGAAAAATGAGCTTGAATTAGAATCATTGTATATGGCTTGAAATCTGCTATAACGCAAGGGTTAAGTATCATAACCATCGCTATTCTAGGCTATATATTTGGACTACTTTTGGAAAGTATAATGTTTTTAGTTTCATTTTCTAATATTCGTATGTACGCAGGAGGTTATCGTTGTAAAAAGGCGATTCATTGCTATATGATGTCAATTGGAATTATGGTTTTGGTGCTTATAGTTATACAGATAACATCGACTTGGTATATTCTACCAATAAGTATTTTTATATTGCTTGTATCGATTCTGATAATTCTAAAATTCGCTCTAGTTGAAGCAACAAAAAACCACTGGATGAAGTAGAGAAACAACATTATCGTAAAATAACAATTCGCAACTTAATAATTGATTCTTGTCTAATTCTTATTTTGCTTATCATAGGGCTAAATAACTTTGCTTTTGTGATGAGTTTAGAAATTGTGGTAACAGCAGGAGTTGTTATTTTGCAAAAACCAAAACAAATTTAGGAGGAAATTAAAATGTTAAAAATGAAAAAATTATTATCTATGGCATTATCGATTGGAATGATTACTAGTATGAGTATAAGTGTTTTCGCTTCGAGTACCGATGAGGTTATAATCATTACAGAAGAAACGGAAATATCAGAGATTCTTAAAGAGAAAGGTTTATATGATGAAAACGAAGAAGTTTTAGCAGTTATTGAAATAGATATCCCTGCTCCAGAAGTCACTTCAACAGCTAGTCCATATCTAACATTTAAAGATATATATGTAGAAGCAGATGGTACTTATAGCTCGACGGAATATTCTGCTAAATATACACAAAATTATCCTGCTGGATCTTTTGATTTCGAACAGTCTTTCAACTCAGGATGGACATTAAATGCCAATCTTGGATTAAATGTCGAAGTATTTGAAGCAGTGCTTGGATATGAATTAAATGGTTCGACGACGGATACATTCACTTACCATTCTGAATACTATTCTTATCCATTTACGGTTAAAGCACATGTAAATTATGACAGGGAATACTATAAAGTTTATGATGAGGATTTAATATATGATGATTATATTGGACGAACTTTTGTTGAACGTGAAACAGGTTATACGATTAAAGTGGTGAAATAATAGAATGAAAAAAAGATTATATTCCGTATTAATAGTAAATTTATTATTTCTATATCCTTTGTATATTAGCTTTCTATTTATTTCTGAACCCCAAATATGTAACTATGAGAATTATGTTATATATGGATTTTTAGCGTATGTAATTTTAAAAGGAATGTATATTCCGTTTCTTATAAGTATTGTGTTGACTTTCATATCTATTGTTTGGTTATTTATATTGTACATTAGAAAATTAAAGCAAAACAATGATTCAAAAATCTAATGTAATAGTGATGAGTAAACCTAGAAAATTTCTAAATATATTGATTTGAAATAGAAAAAGCTGTTGAAAAAACTTTTTCTGGTGTGCTTTTTCTATTTTTTATTCAAATATACAATCTATAAATGACAAAGATAATGTGTGGATTATCAACCTTTTTGGATAGGTTATGATACAATACATTTTCGGTATACCTTAAATATGTTAGCTGTTTCTTGTAATTTATTACCTTCTAATCTATATTCTACTACTCTTTGTTTGTATTTTTTATCATATCCCATGTCTTTATTTTAAAACATATTAGATTTAAATACAATAGCTAACTTTAAACTACTTATACTATATTTCGTATTCAATAAATTATTAGAAAATGGTGATTATGAATTATTTTGAGAAGGGAATGCTCCTGATTTAGATAAAAATGTTGAATATTTGGAAAGCTTTGAAATTATAAATTATAGTAACCTAAAATAATAGAAACGGTTTAAATCGAATAATTGAGTTAGCTCTAAATTGACACTCCCTACGCCTAAAGGCGAGGGATTCTAAAGTGATTAAAGGACAAATTCATTTCTGCTAGTCCAGTATGACCTTTAGTTTAGGGCATGCCATTGCCCCTCCTAGGGCAGAACATTATAGTTCCCTAGGCTGATATAATTTTACCTTATATCAAAGACATTTAGTCTTTTACGCTGTTTTTACGACTTTTTCTTGTCGTGCTTCACTTTAGAAACATTTTCGGTGCATTGAATATTTTACACTAGAAATGACTACTTCTAGCAACCACCTATATTCTATTGTATCCATACAATACAATAAATGTTAAAATATGTCAAGAGTTTTAAAGGAAAATTTAATAGCCTTATATCCCCATAGCTCAAGCTAGGGGCTTTACGGCTTGTTTGGTAATGCAGAATTAGCTTTTAAGAAATTCTTTAAGGGTGGAGCACAATTTTCTAAATTTAAGAAATTAGAAAAGAAGTTAAAGCGGGAACAAAAAAGACTTTCAAGGAAATATGAATGTCTTAAAAAACAAAATAAAACTAAAAAAGGAGAAGCTACTAGACAAAATATCCGTAAACAGATAGTTAAAGTACAAAAACTTTGTCAAAGATTGCTTAATCTTAGAGAAGCAAAAACTTACACGATAGCATAATCAAGTTATTGTAAGTGTGTACCGATGGCTAGTGAGGTCACTGAAAAAGTCTTTTGATATCAAGAAAGATTCATCGTATAGCCTCCCCCTAAACCCACCCTGTGCCTTTAGCACTTTTCCCCCTAAACCCCACTGCACCTTTGGTGCTTTTCCACCCTTAAAAGGGGGGACGATTGGGGAACGATGTAGTACTACCTAACTTTAGTTTTTCAGTGGCTTCTGGCTAGTCGGGAATTAACGTCCTCGGAGTGTTATATCAAATGAGAGTAGTGTATTGTTTGCAATCATGAAATTCAGACACATTGAACAGGGAACAATCTCGATATGGGTATTTTTGTCCATATTTTGAGTAGCAGGATTTTATGGCACTAGATGGAATTGTTTTATCTAATATTATATATGAACTAAAAAAAGGACTTGTAGGAGGTAGAATTGAAAAAATTTATCAGCCTGAAAAAGAAGAGCTACTGCTCACAATTAGAAATAATAGAAAAAATCTTAAGCTTTTATTAAGCTCGAATAGTCAATATCCTAGACTTGGATTTAGTACATTAGTTAAAAATCAGACAGATACTCCACCTATGTTTTGTATGTTTCTCAGAAAACATATTGGTGGTGGTAAGATAATCAATATTAGTCAACCAAATTTTGAGCGTATTGTAAATATTGAAATAGAAGCTCAAGACGATTTAGGTGATATAACTACTAAAATTTTAATACTAGAGATTATGGGACGACATAGTAATCTTATTTTGACTCTAAAACAAGATGATAATTTACGAATACTTGATAGTATAAAGCATATTTCATACGATAAGTCAAAAGTTAGACCAATTTTGCCAAACTATATATATTCTTATCCACCAAGTCAAAATAAGCTCAATCCACTTGATGTAAATAAGAAAAATTTTATAATTGCTATTGATAGCAAAGATGGTGAAGTGTATAAAAGAATATATCAGACATTTAGTGGTTTGAGTCCTTTAATTGCATCTGAAATTTGCTTAAATGCAGATGTTGAAAGCAATACCACAAATATATCTCAGGAGCAATTAGAAACATTATATAGCTCATTTGAAAAAGTAATGGAGCATGTAAAGTTAGCCAATTTTTCACCTGTTTTCTATGAAAATCCAGATGGGACACCTGTGGATTATTATTCATTTGAGTTAAATATGTTAGCAGATAAAGAGCAAATCAGAAATAGCTCCATAAGTGAAGTAATAGAACAATTCACCCATGGTAAGAGTCAAAAATATACTACTGCTCAGAAAACATCAGATATTAAAAAGCTTATTTTAAACTTTATTGACAGAGCAGTCCGAAAGCAAGCTATCCAAAATGAAGCTATAAAAGAAAGCGAAAACAGTGAAAAATATAAAATTTATGGTGAGCTCATTACTGCTTACTCTTATAATATTAAAAAAGGTGATAAGAGTTTTAAAGCAGTAAATTATTATAGCGAAAACCAAGAGGAAATTACTATTGAGCTCGACCCAATGAAAACACCTATTGAAAATGCTCAAAGTTATTTTAAGAAATATACCAAACTAAAAAGAACTTTTGTAGCAGCTAAAGAGCAACTAGAAGTTATAAAGGAAGATTTAGAGTATTTACAATCTGTAATTGTTTCATTAGATTTATTACAAAATGAGAGTGATATTTTAGAGCTTAGGCAAGAGTTAATTGAAATGGGATATTTAAAAAGAAAGCATAAAGACCCTAAGAAAAAAGTTAAAAATCAAGCTCCATATATGAAATTTAAAACGAGCTCAGACCTTGTTGTATATGTTGGAAAAAATAATTTCCAAAATGATGATCTCACAATGAAATTTGCTAAAGCTAATGATTTATGGTTTCATATTAAAGCAGGTCCAGGTTCTCATGTTATTATGAAAATTCCAAATGGCTATGAAGCAACCGAAGATGACCTATATGAAGGAGCAATGCTTGCAGCCTATTTTAGTAGTGGAAAACAGTCAAGCAATGTCCCAATTGATTATACTACTCGTAAAAATGTCAAAAAAGTACCAGGTGCAAAACCTGGCATGGTAATATATTATAATTTTAAAACAATTAGTATTACTCCAACTGAAAAAGCAATTCAACGACTAGAAATATAATCAAGTAATAATTTTTGTTTTTTATTAAAAGTTTCTATGTTATTTACTATACTTGCTTCCAATATATCAGATGTTAAATTAATTTTAAATTTATCCATTATAGGTAAATTAATAATTATTTCATCTTCACATATATTACTAGAATTATTTGATGTCATTAGTTCAAAAACTATTTGTTTAT
Source organism: Candidatus Epulonipiscioides gigas (assembly GCA_001983555.1). Lineage (GTDB taxonomy): Bacteria > Bacillota > Clostridia > Lachnospirales > Cellulosilyticaceae > Epulonipiscioides > Epulonipiscioides gigas. Next base: position 10,469 of record LJHE01000042.1, on the reverse strand, counting down.
GATATTTTTGAATTAATCTCATTTATTTATTCACCTCCTTATTTATAATATTATATTTGTGATAATTATAAATATTAACAAAAAAAGATACTGCTGAGAAAACAGTATCTTTTTTCAAATTTAAATAAATATTAAATAAATATTAACGATAAAATTAAAACCATAATTATGGTTGTTATGCCCATTACAGCAGTAACTCCAGTTTGGCATTTGAATGCTGCTTTTGCATCCATATCTGAAAACTGAGATACAACCCAAAAATAAGAGTCATTTGCATGAGAAACAGTCATGGCACCTGCTCCAATTGCCATTATAATAAGTACTCTTCCAATATCACTTCCAAATCCAAGAGCGTCAACCATAGGAGCAATCATTGCAACAGTAGTAATCATAGACACTGTTGATGAACCCATAGCAGTTTTTAAAAGAGCTGCTATTATAAATGGTAAAATCACTCCTATTCCAAGCCCTGTTAATTGGCTTGCAATATCTGCAATTGGTAGTGTTTGTAATATAGCTCCGAATGCACCACCTGCTCCTGTAATAGCAAGTATTCCAGCAGAGCTTGTAACTCCTTCTGAAAGCCATTTTAATGTATTTTCTTTCTCTGATTTTGGAATTAATGTCATTGCCACAAATACACCTAATATCAATGCCACAATTGGGTCACCAAAAAATACTAAAATAGTTTTAAATATTCCATCTCCAAATGGAGTGCTAGGAAAGTTTGCAATTGATTGCAATGCAATTAAAACTATTGGCACCAAAATTGGTGAAAAACTATGCAAAGCACTTGGCAATTGTCCATATTTTTCAGTTAATTCTTCAATAGTATTTTCGGAATTGGCTGGTATATCAATTTTGCTCGCAATTTTTACAGCATATAAAATAGATACTAAAGTCATAGGAATTGATATAACTAATCCTACTAATATTGTTAATCCTAAATCAGCTCCTAAAGTTCCAGCCATAGCAATCGGCCCTGGAGTTGGTGGTACAAGACAATGTGTTGCATATAATCCCCCTGATAGAGCAGTTGCCATTACTGCTAATGAAACTTTGCTTTTACTTGCAAGAGCTCTTGCAATTGGATTTAAAATAACAAATCCTGAATCACAAAATACTGGTATTCCTGTAATATATCCTGTAATTCCCATTGTCAGAGCGCTCTTTTTATTGCCAACTACTTTTAAAATGCTGTTAGCCATCGTCAGAGCTGCTCCAGTTTTTTCTAAAATTGTTCCTATCATAGTTCCAGCTAATATTACTATACCTATGCTCGCTAGAATGTTTCCAAAACCTGATTTTACTGTTGTTATAACTTTAGCTGCTGGCATTCCTGTTATTAATCCTACCAATATGGCAGTTATTATTAATACCAAAAACGGATGTTGCTTATATTTTGTAATAGCAACTACCATACCAATTATTGCGAATAAAATTACAAATAATACTAATACCATAAATAAGTTCCCCCTATTATACTTATAACCCCCACCGTCAGCTGAAGCTGTCACCTCACCTTAAAAGGGGAGGCTTTTTTTAAGTACTGTGACTATAATTTATCCTTTAACAGCTCCTGCTACTACTCCAGCTATAATGTACTTTTGGCAAAATAGATAGAATATAATTATTGGAGTAACAGATAAAACGAGCAATGCCATTAATGCACCATAATCTTTAGCTCCATATGAGCCCATTAAAAATTGTACAGCTACAGGAACTGTTTTATATCCTGTTGATACACCTATTACAAGATAAGGGAGCAAATAATCATTCCATATCCACATAGCATTTAAAATTGCAATAGTTATTGTGGTAGGTTTTAAAATTGGCAATACAATTCTAAAAAATGCTACAAGTGGAGTACATCCATCTATCAGAGCAGCTTCTTCTATTTCTAATGGAATAGATTTTAAAAATCCAGAAAACATAAATACAGATAATCCTGAACCAAACCCGAGATATAAAACAATCATACCAATAGGATTGTTTAGATATAATGTATCAGCGAGCTTTGACATTGTAAACATAACCATTTGGAATGGAACAATCATTGAAAATACAAACATATAATATAGAAAGCTCGTGAGTTTATTTTTTACTCTAGTGATATACCAAGATGTCATTGAAGTAAATAAAATTATAGCTCCAACTGAAAAAACTGTTATAAATAATGACCAACCAAATGCTGTAAAAAAGTTAGCTTTTTCAATTCCACCAGTATAATTGCTAAAACCCGCATAATAATCTCCAGACGGCCAAGCAAAAGGTACATCACTAATATAAAACTTTCCTTTAAAAGAGTTCATCAATACAAATAATATTGGAAAAATAAATAATATTACAAGCAAGATAAGTATTGTGTAATACGCTCCATTATATTTTTTAGTCATTAATTCTCAACCTCCTTGCGACGAGTTAAAAATACTTGGAATACCGCAATAGCCGCAACTACTATAAAGAAGATTGTAGCTTTTGCTTGCCCAACACCTTCAAAACCAATAGTACCATAGAAAGTATTATAAATATCTAATGCTAACATTGAAGTTGAATTTCCAGGTCCACCATTGGTTAAAGCCAAGTTCTGGTCAAACATTTTAAACGAATTCGCAATTGTTAAAAATAGAGCAATAGTTATAGAAGTCATAATTAGCGGTACTTTTATTAAAAATACTTTTTGAGCACCTGTTGCTCCATCAATGTCTGCCGCTTCTAATACAGAGCTTGAAACGTTTTGCAAACCAGCAATATAAATTATCATAATATACCCTATGTATTGCCAATTCACAACCATAATTAATCCCCAAAACCCATAACTTGAATCCATAAGCATGGTAACTTCAAAATTTACTAGTATACCATTTATTATAGACTGCCATATATAACCTAGAATAATTCCTCCAATTAAATTAGGCATAAAGAAAACTGTTCTAAAAAGATTTGTTCCCTTTAATTTTTGTGTAAGCAGTAGAGCAAGTAAAAATGCAAATATATTAACTGTTATAACTGAAACTATTACAACTTTTACCGTAAACCAAAAAGCTTGAATAAAATTTGCCTCTGAGAACACTTTCATATAATTTTCTAACCCTACAAATGTTGCATTTGATACAGTTGTAAATTCACAAAATGATAAATATAATCCCATTATAAATGGAATTCCAAATGCAACAGAGAATGCAATCAATGTTGGTAGTGCAAAGATAGCAAATTGTTTTTTTAAATATTTTTCCATATTAATTACCCCCTATTGCTCTATTTTGTTAAAGCTTTCTGAGATGCCCACATATCTTTTACAGTAGCTTCAACATCATTCCAAGTTTTTGAACCTTGAGCATATTCCATAAGGCTTGCTCCAACTGCATCTTTAAAGTTTTGACTAGGAAACATTGGGAATACCCAAGTTATTGAAGTTTTTCCATTTTCCATATATTCAAGCATTGATTTTGCAAGAGGGTCATTTGGTTTTTCATCATCAGCAAAAGTACTATATGGAGAAATATTTCCAAGAGTATTAACCATTTCAGATTTTCCTATCTCAGACGAAAGTAACCAATTTACAAAATCTATTGTAGCTTGCTGGTCAAGTTCAGAAGCTTGTGAATTTACAGCTAAATAGTTTTCGTTACCAATTGGTAGTCCATATTCTTCTTCATTATCTAATCCTATGTATATCGGTAAAAATTTAACATCTTCTTCTTTTATAACATTGCCACCTATATCAGCAATTTGGCCCCAAGCCCAATTTCCGTTTTGTACCATAGCAGCTTGACCTAGTGCAAACTCTGCCATTGAATCCATAACTCCTTTAGAACTTAACAGTGTTGGTTTAGTAGTTGAATTATTAATATATAAATCGAAAATATCTTTAAAATTTTGACTATAACTAAAGTCTATTACATCAAGGTCATCTACACCTTTATCTTTAAATTCAGCATAAATAGGTATATTTAATAGATGTGTTTGCCATCTCCAGTCTTCACCAGGTAGCAGTGATGTTGATGCAAATGCACCTTCTATCCCAAGAGCATCTTTATTCGCTTGCATATCTTCTGCCAATGTTTTAAGAGCATTAAAGTTATTTACTTCTTCAATAGATTTAATTTTTGCATTTGATAGAGCAAAATATTTATCTAGTATTGCTTCATTATAAATAATGCCATATCCTTCAATCGCAAGCGGTAATCCATATACGCCGCCGTCCTCTCCGACTATTGCTAAACTTTTATCTGTTAGAGCATCATAAAAATCAACATTTTGAAGATCTATGCAATAATCTTTCCAAGACTTATATCCCATGGGTCCATTAATGTGAAATAGTGTTGGAGCGTCTTTTTTTGCCATTTCAGATTTCAACGTCGATTCATATTCTCCACTTGCTGCTGTAATAACTTTAACTGGTATACCTGTTTCTTCTGTATATTTTTCAGCTATATTGTTCCAAACTTCAGCAACTTCAGGTTTAAAATTTAAATAATAGATTGAGCCATTGTCTTCAGATGCACTTTCCTCACTGCCACTACATCCTACTAATGTTGCCATTGTAGCTGATAAAAATAAAATAGTTTTCAAAAATTTCTTACTCATAATAACCCCCTAAATTAAATATATTACTTTTTACATAAAATAAATATGATTTTATGATATATCAAAGCAATTATACTATTACTAATTATATTCTATTCATTTTTTTATAAATTAGTACTATAATTTAAGTATAGATAATAAAATTACCGAGCTTTAACTCGGTATACTTGTAACTAAATCCTCCTATGATTTTTTTCTATCACACAGAGCTCTTCTGTAGCAGATTGCAGTTCCTCATTTACATGCTGAAGCTCTTCATTAGACAAAACCAATTCTTCATTCATAGATTGTAATTCTTCATTTGAAGCTCTTAGTTCTTCTATTAAAGTTTGCATATTTTCTTTTGTAAGGCGCAATTCTTCTTCTAAATAATTAATAGTGTCATTAGCATCTTCTTCAGCTTTAAATTGCTTAGTTTCAAGCATATGCTTAGCTTTTTTATTTTCTTCAAAAAGCAAAATGCCATATCTAGTGTTTGACAATTCATCTACATAAATACTTACTAGTAAATTAATTTCATCCTCTTTATTTGATTGAGTGATATTTTCATATCTAAAAGATTTTCCAGATACAAATAAATTTGTTACAGCAGCTCCAATTAATACTGCCAAATCTTTTCTAATCATTTTTAAAATATTAAGACTAATTCTATTAGTAGGAATTTTTATAAAATCATTTACGTCACCAAAAGAATGAATTAGCTCATAAGATTCATTTATAATAACTCCTTTTGGAATGTATTCTTGTTGTAATACTTCTATAATTTTTCCAATTGACCTATCAACACTTTTTTCTGTTAGCTTATGATTAATACTATGATCTAAATGATTAGAGTAAGTTTGAGGCGGGGTTAGCTCTGCAATTTTAGCACGCTTAAAAAGCTTTTGTTTAAAATTAATAGCCTCAAAATATTTTCCCATTTCACCTAAACTTTCACTAGTTCCTAAAAATAAATATCCATTTTCTTTTAAAGAAAATCCAAAAGCAGCAAAAACTTTTTGTTGAATATTATTTTCTAAATAAATAAGCACATTTCTACAAATAATTAGATCAAGTTTTGAAAAAGGAGCTTCAGAAATTATATTGTGTTTAGCAAATATAATTAAATTTCTTATATATTTTTTTACTTGATAATTTTGGCCTCTTTTATCAAAATATTTTTTTAACCGCTCTTTGCTAACACCATTTAATTGCTCAAGTGTATATATACCATTCTGTGCTTTAGACAAAGCAATATCATTTATGTCAGTTGCAAAAATTTTAACATTAATAGGTAGCTTTCTTTCTTCTAAATATTCAAGGATTAAAATTGCAATTGAATAAGCTTCCTCCCCTGTAGAACAGCCTGCACTCCATACTCTAATACTTTCATCTATCTCTTTTTCTTGATATATTTTATTTATTACAGCATAAAGACTATCATATGCTTCTGGATCTCTAAAAAATTCAGTTACTCCAATAAATATCTCATTATGCAATGTATCAATTTCATCATCAAATCTATTAATATAGTCAATATACTCATTCATATTCAATAATTCAAGCATTTTCATACGTTTTTTAATCCTTCTAACTATTGTACTTTTTTTATAATCTTCAAAATTAGTGCCCTTTCTTTCATAAATTTTGAAGATTATTTCTTCCACATCTTCTTTTTGTTCTTCTAAATTACAAATAATTTTATCCATTGTTATCCCCCGTATTTAAACTTCTGAAAATTCTAAATTCAATCTGTCATTATTAGTATTAATATCTTCATAAAACTCATCGACTTCAGCACTTACACTTTGTAATATAACTTTAAATTCCGAGCCTTCTCCTACTACACTTGTGACATCCACTAATCCCCCTTGCAATTCAACTAGTGATTTAACAAGCGATAACCCAATACCGCTCCCCTGCTCTTTTTTATCTTTTTTAGTTCTAGCCTGTTTAAATCTTTCAAATATAATATCTAATTTATCAGCTGCAATGCCTAATCCATTATCTTTTATACTTATTATTACATTTGGAAAATCCTGATATATTCGTACATCAATTTTACCTCCATTAGGCGTAAATTTAACAGCATTAGACAATAAATTTAAAATAACTCTTTCCATACTTTCAATGTCAATCTCCACAATACATTCCTCTACTTCCGTGTCAAAAATAAGTTCAATATTTTTAGCTTCAGTATAGCTTCTAATAGAAAGCGTAATAGCTTCTACTAAATTTACTATATTAACTTTTGAAATATTCATAATATAATATCCTGATTCTAATTTATTCATATCTATTACATTATTGACAAGTTTTAAGAGTCTTGTACAGTTTTGTTTAATAATTTCACTATATTTGTCAATTGTGCCATCTTCAAAATCTTTTTGTATATCCTTTAAGGATAAGAGCTGAGCAGCACTTGAGATTATATTAATTGGAGCTCTTAAGTCATGAGAAATATTTGCAAAATATTCTGTTTGAAATTTGGCACTTTCTATTTCTTTATTCTTTTGATCAATACATTCTTTAAATTTTTTGATATTTAATTTATCGCGAAGATCACGTATTAAGTAAATATCTGTAAGTTTATTATCAAGAATAATCTTTGTCATATCAATTTCTACTTCAATTTCTGTTCCTTCTTTATCTAACATAATTTGTATTACACTTTTGAATTTTTCAGGTGATAGACTAAAAAATGTGTCTATAAACTTTCTTTTTTGATCTTTTTTTATGTAGCTTAGAAGATTTTTTCCAAGAATATTAGATTTTGAAGAAAGATTAAGCATCCTTACAAATTCTTCATTACAAAATGTTATTCCTTCTTTAGGATTTGTAGCTACTACTCCAACAGGTAGTCTTTCTAAAACTTCTTGATACATTTGTCCACTTTTTTTAATAGACATATCTAGTCGTTGAGCTTCTGTAATATCAGTATAAGAAATTATTGCTCCTAAAGAACAGGCCTGTATCCTGATCAAATTCCAACTTTCGTCACTTAAAAATTTTGTTTTATGTCTGAACAAAAGACCTTTTTCATTCTTGTTAAGAACTCGCCACATATTGTCAATTATTTTTATGTCTCTAAGACATATATCTTCTAAATCTGGAGAAGAGAATTTATTGGTTTTTAGAGTCATTCTCATGGCTCTATTAATGGCTATAACCTTACCATCTTTATTTAAAGCTGCAACTTTTGTTTCTATAGAATCAAGTAAAAGTTCATCTAAATCGTAAGAATTTTGTAAATCTATTTCCTTTATCTTGCGCTCTGTAATATCTATAGAAGAAATATAAATATCATTATTTAGTTTACAAGGATTATAAATATAAAAACACTCGAGATATTTTATGTCGCCATTTTTAGTTTTCATTCTATTTACCAAAATAAAAGACGTATTATTAGAAGACACCATATTTTTTAAATATTGTTGGCGTAATAAATAATCTTCTTTTACAATTATATCATCTAAAAAAGTGCTTGTAACATCTTCTTTATTATATCCTAGAAATTCTATAAGCTTTTTAGAAATATATTTAGGCGCAAACTTTTCGTCTAAAATTATCATCATAGAACGACCATATTCTTCTATTAGCTCATATACTTCTTCAACTTGTGTTTGACTATATTTTTCCAATTGAAAAATTTTTTCAGAAAGTTTATTTTCTAAAGTCATAATTTGTCGTTTATACTTATAAAATTGTACTACTAGCATAATCATTAATAAAGCCATACAAATCGTTTCCACTTTCATCCTCCTTTTTTAGTATTATAATAACATATTCCAATATAAAAAGCTAGTAATTTTGGAAAATAAATATTAATTTTGGAGAATAAAAGTAGAATTTTGTAAATAAAGTTAAAATTTAAAAAGAATTACTTAATAATTTCAAGCTCATATGACTCGTATATACCGTTTGATAATATATTCATAAATTCATCAATAGGTATACTAGTTTGGTCAAAAATAATATCTCTTGTAGGAGCTAATTTCATATCTGCTTTAAAATCTATCTTTGCGCCGAATCCCATAACTTTTGTTGTAATATCAACTTCTTCCGTATAAACATTATCTTGCTCTGAGTACATATATTTTAAAGAAGTATCTATCATCTCATCAAGCATATCTAAATATTCTATTTTTAAAAGCTCATAGGTTGTTTTAGCTTCAACTATTTCTTCTGGAAGTAAACTTAAATCAAATATTTCATTAAAAATTTCTAAATTTTGAACAACATTATCTGCAATTTGAACTAAAATATCTACCATCTGTTGGTTATCTAAAGTTATTATAATTTTATTATCTTGTTTTTGTAATGCATCGCCTAACACTATATCTTTTAAAAGCATTAAGTCTAACTCTTCATATAATTGTAATTGTTTCGATTCACTCATATCAAAAAGTAGATTTAAACCATCACTTACCTCAACAAAATCAGCATCTAAAGTTTCAAATTCTATAGGCATTGGAACTTCTATGGCTTCAACAATATCTTTAAAAGGATTTATACTATAATAAATTTTATTGTCATCTATGTAGGTCACATAATTTAAGTCAATGTCTTTAAAACTTATTGCTAGTTCTTTAAATTTATTTAAATCTTCTATTTGTGTATCAAATTGTTCTTCTAATTGTGCCTGATATTCCGGAGTTGCCTGTTCTAAAGCTAGCATAAAGTCGAATGTCTCTTGCATATTTTTAATCTGAGCATCTATAAAAGGTACGAAATCTGCATTTAAAGTAGTATTTATTTCGCTATCAAGAGTTAGCTGATTAACATATCCTTTTTGGTCAAACTTTATTTTTATTGGAGCTTCATCTACCCCCGCAAATATTTCTATATTTCCTGTAGTTGTGATATCTACTGCTTCCAGATTTGAAGTCAATTGAATGGGCTCTAATAGTTCCAATTCAGCTTGGTTACATCCTGTTAGAACTATTCCACTACAAAATGTAAGTGCTATTAATTTTTTTGACATATTTTTCCTCTTTTCTAAAGATTGTTTTACAAGATACAGTATAACATATTTTTAATTTATTGCAAATATTACAACTAAATTAATTTTTGTAAAATTAAGGAAAAAAAGACACGTATTAACGTGTCAAGCTTGTTTATATTTTTTTATAGCTACAGCAACCGCTTCCATAAGTTTTTTTTGATAAGCAGGATTAGCTAACATTTGGTCTTCATTCCAATTGCTCATAAATCCCATTTCCAAAATTATAACTGGAACTTGTGACCAGTTAAAGCCTGTCATATCATCTCTTTTAAAAATACCATTTACTTTGATTCCACTATCAGCAAGAGCAGTTTTCAAATGCTTAGCAAACTTTTGACTTTCTTCATAAATGGCTTTAGTATAGTTGCTTGTATCGCTTGGTATTAAAATTGTAGCACCTGTTTTTGATGGATTATTTATGCTATCACAATGTATTCTTATTGTAATATCAGCATTTACTTCGTTTGAAATTTGAGCTCTTTCGGCATTGCTGATATTTACATCTGCCACTTCTCTCGTCATAACAACTTTAATTCCATCATTTTCTAATATTTGCTTTAAAATTATTGAGGCTTCTAAATTTATTGTATGTTCTGGTTTTTTTGTGCTAACGCCTGAAGTGCCAGAAGAAACACGAGCTTTTTTATTTGTCGAGCCTGGTGCAATTGGTTCTTGTTTGGAATCTCCCTTTTGCTGATGACCCGGGTCGATGCACACAATAAATTCATTTTCGATTGGTTCAGATGTGGGGGGAGACTCCTGTGTTACTTGTTCAGATTGCTCAATTGATTTAATAGCAGATATATTAAAAAACATTACACTTATAAAAATCAAACACATTAATGATCTTCTTCTAAATTCCAATCTTCTCACCTCATAATAAATATTTTAATAT
>LJHE01000041.1 GCA_001983555.1 Candidatus Epulonipiscioides gigas | reverse complement strand
ACCCTAACCCTAACCCTAACCCCTAACCCTAACCCTAACCCACATTTTAACCACAATTAAACCCTTGCCTAATCCCAACCCTAATCCCCAATCCCAACCTATCCCCAATCCTAACCTCACCCCAATCCTCAACCCTAACCTCAACCACTTCCCTTTTCCTAATTTCCAATCCTAACCCCAACCATCAACCCTAACCCCAACCACATACCAACCCTTATCCTAACCCTAACCCCATTCCTTCATAAAACAAAAAATAAAAAGTTTTTTCTAAGAATAACCCCAATTGTATTTTGGTGGAATTGTGGACAAAGGGGACATATTTTTGTTATATCATGAACATTCATGTTGTTTTGGGGAGGAAATAAATAAGGAAATTTTCAGTTAAAAAAGGCAAAAAAATAGTTAAAAACATTTAAAACATTAAAAAAGGTAATAAAAACATTAAAAAACATTAAAAAAAACATTGAAAAACCATCAAAAACATTAAAAAACATATTAAAACCTTTTAAAACATTTAAAAACATTAAAAAACCATCCAAAACATATTAAAAACATTACAAAACATTAAAAAACCATCAAAAACATTTAAAAACATATTAAAAACATTAAAAAACATTAAAAAACATATTAAAAACATTAAAAAACATTAAAAAACCATCAAAAACATTAAAAAACATATTAAAAACATATAAAAAACATTAAAAAACATATAAAAACATGTAAAAACACTTTAAAAACATATAAAAACATGTAAAAACACTTTAAAAACCTTAAAAAACATTTAGACGATAAGATAGTATTAGACGATTAAAACAGTTGGTACATGATTTAAAGCAGAGCATTAGGGAAGCTCATTTCAGTTCAGGCAGCCGAAGGAGAAGCATCACTTTCTTGTCTCTCTCTGCCATTGCTTTTTTTGTATTTTGAGTGTGCCTTGCGCCTGATGAAGACCCCTAAAGGGTCGAAACGTTGCGCTACAGGCACACATGATTATTAAAAATTGAAAATTTGAAAATTTGAAACTTTAAAAATTTAAAAATTTAAAAATTTAAAAACTTAAAAAACAATTACAATTAGTTTATAAAAACAGTTTTTTCTTTTATTTTCAGAAATTCGTGCCGTTGGCATAGTTTTTATTTGCCTTTACAGGCACATTTGATTTATTTTATAAAAACTTTTTTTCGGTTCATTTATTTATATTTAAAAACCAGCTCCATATTTTCATTTAGTAATTTTTTATACAGTTAAAAACAATTTAGTTCATTACATTAAAAACAACAAATATTTAAAAACAACCCCTCAGAATGAGTGGGGGGAACAATCAATGGACCCTGGTCCGCTACGGCAACCGCCGGCGGCGAGCCATGGGTCCAACCAACCAGGGGGCCAACTGGGGGAGGGCCCGTGCACCACCTGTCTCCGGCCGGAGATGGGGCCCTTATCCTCGCCCTAACCAGCCTGTGCCTCCTCTGGGCGGTTCCCGCTACTTTGGGCCTCAGTCGAGGTCTTATGCTTCTGTGGTTCGACAGCCCACCATCACAGGAAATCCCAGAACAACTAATGCAGGTCCACAGGGACCAAGAGGGAACCAGGGCCAACAACAAAATCAACCAACGGATCCCAAGTTTGGCAAACTGGTTCGTAAATTACATTCCATCATTAAAACAGTCCACCACTTACAAAATGTTGCTCACAAACCTGGCAAACCACAACCAGTTATGATCTCTCGCATGGTCGAAACGTTGTCGGCCATGATTAAACCAGCATTACCCACTTCCAAAACAATGGATCTTATCACAGGGAATGCTAAAAATTGGGGATACACTACCCTAATGATATTAGAGGATCATTACACTGGGGGTTTGGAGACTCTTTTGAATGAGCTCAAGGAAGACTGGGTTGCAAATTGGCAACCAGCCTTTGAAGTGGCCACAAAATGGGCCAGGAGAAACTTGCCCCGAATCACACAGGATGTGATTGAGCATGCTGAAGCTTTAATCACAGCATGTCAGGAGATTCAGGAGGACCAAGCTCCAACACCACAACCCATACCACAACCACAATTTAGGGACCAAGCACAACAAACACAAACACAACAAACACAAACACACCAAACACAAGCACGCTCAACACCACAGTCCACCAAACAAAATGTGGCTACAATGACAGATCAGGAAAGAGAAATGGACAACTTACCTGACAGTGGTGAAGAGGAGATACAGGATGGGGAACAAATCAGTGAATCTCCTGTACCTATAACGCCCCAGGAACGCCGACCCATACGGAGAGCGCGAGCTACTCCAGGGGTTGTTCCAGAGGACAGTTTCGATTTTGGGATCGAGGAGATAGGAGAGGATGGATCGCAGTCACGGTCTGTTCGCAGAGGGGTGGTTTCGGTAGCGCAGGGACCTTTGGATAATGATGACAGCAGTTTGGACAATACTCCAACCTTGAAACCCATACAGACTCATGGGACTTCCAAAATGGGAATCCAGGTAGAAGCCATGGTCCACCAAGAAAGCATCCAACCAGAGGACACTTTGGGAAGCTCTTTGGATGACCTGTTTGACTTCACTTCAACTCCAAAAACACAGACATTTAAGGTCAAACGACACATCAACACAGACAAGAAAATGTTGGAGTGGGGATTGAGTGTAGGCAAAAAATGGCTGATCATAGGGGATTCCAATATCTCAAGAATTGGGACTCACTCAATTCCTGATTTGCAAATAGAGAGCTACCCCGGGGCTAATTTCAGACACGCCTCATCCATCATCGCAAAAGCGACCAGCCATCTGACGGTGGAGAAGGTAGTTCTCTCTTTTGGCTTAAACTGTAGAGGACAGAAAGCAAGGGAAACTTCAATTAGGCAAATGCAGGCTGCAATCAGAACAGCTAAGAAGAAATTCCCTTACTCAGAGCTTTGGATCCCAGTCATCAATTATTCCACATTATTGACTGCTGCAGAACAAATCACCCTACAAACAATCAATGCACACATCACACGAAATCTACCATTCATTCCAATGCTGCCACACACAGAGTTCAAAACTGAAAAGGATCATTTGCATTGGACCAAAGAGACAGCACGAGCGATGCTCAATCATTGGATCTCATATTTAAACTTCAAAGCCCCTTAAGCTTCCGGGAAGGGGGGCAGAAGGGGTCCAAACCTCTTTGGGCCCAAAATGTTTTAGTCCTAACAAAAAACTTCAGCCTTTCTAAAATCCAATCGGACATCCTAAACAAAGGATTGTCCTTTGTCCCAACCATTGATTGGAATAGAAATCAAAGAACACAATTCAAATTGGATATTCAAAATTATCATAGGAAAATCAAGTTGGCAGCATATTTTAGAAACACACAAAAACAATCCAAAATATTACCTTTTAGACCAACGTCATTCTGGACTCCATCGCCGGAAAAATTACCGCCTGAGATCAATTTTTTAGTTAAAAAAGATCAAAAAGACTTTCATAAACATATCCAATGGTATACTGAAAAACAAAATTTATCACAGGAAGAACAAGAGGCCCTTCGGGAATTGGCACAAAACAAACACATAGTGATCAAGCCTGCGGACAAAGGCAGCACAGTTGTTATACTTGGTAGGGATCAATACATAAAGGAGGCCAATCGACAATTAAGTGACAAAATTTATTATATCAAGTTAAAAGAACCTATTTTCTTAAAAACGGTACCTGTTGTACACAAAATAATTGACACATTACACCAAAAGAAGTTTATAAATGCCAAACAAAAGCAATATTTGAAGGGAGAACATGAACCGAGGGCAAGGAGATTTTATCTTCTGCCGAAAATTCATAAAGATCCACAGAAATGGACTGTACCATTTCAGATCCCACCAGGCAGACCAATCGTGTCTGATTGTGGCAGTGAAACCTATCAAACAGCGGAATACATAGATTATTATTTAAATCCATTATCGACCAGACATCCTTCATACATAAAAGACACATACCATTTTATTAGCATAATTAAAGACCTAAAAATCCCAAATAATTCATGTTTCTTTACAATTGATATTGATTCATTATATACAAACATTGACACCAAGGCGGGCTTATTAACAGTTAAAAACATTCTCAGAAAATATCCAGACCAAAATAGGCCAGATAAAGAATTATTGGAACTATTGGAAATTAATTTAACCAAAAACGACTTTGAATTTAATGGGGAATACTTTTTACAAATTAAAGGGACGGCGATGGGAAAGAAATTTTCCCCGGCATATGCCAATATTTTTATGGCTGACTGGGAAGACGGAGCGTTAAACAAATGTAATAAGAAACCCATACTGTATCTCAGATATCTTGATGATATATTTGGAATTTGGACCTACTCAAAGGAAGAATTTTTGGAATTCATTAACATTTTGGACACCCATGATCCTTCTATCAGATTAAAATACACATTTGAAGATAGATCAATTAATTTTTTGGACACAACGGTATATAAAGGGACAAATTTTGACCAGGACAGTAAATTGGACATAAAAGTTTATTTTAAGGAAACAGATACACACGCATTACTTTTCAAGACAAGTTTCCACCCAAAACACACATACAAAGGACTAATTAAGTCACAGTTAATTAGATTCAAAAGGATTTGTACACAACAGGAAGATTTTAAAGAGGCTGTCAAAATTTTATTCAATTCATTAAGGAAACGAGGATATTCTAGATGGTTTTTGAGAGAATGTCTCAAGAAATTCGAGATTCCAAAACAAAAGACACACAAGGAAGGTATTCCATTAATTACTTATTATTCAACAATGAGTACGAGTCTTAATCACCAATTTAAAAACAATTACAAACACATCATAGCAAATCAAGGACTATTAAAAAACCATCAAGTCATTTCGGCCTACAGGAGGCATCAAAATTTAAAAGATTATCTGGTGAGAGCCAAACTTTCATCTTTACAACAACCTAAGAAGAAAAACATTTTGTTAGGAACGTTCATCACATTGAAATATGTTCATAATAGAGTTAAAAACAGAGTTTTCCAGATCAAACAAAGTTTCAGTCCACACACATCTAATTGTATTTATTTAATTTTTTGTAAAACTTGCAGAATACAATATGTTGGACAAACAAGCAATTCTATCTTGACAAGAATGTATCAACACAGATATTGTATAAAAAATAAAAGGGAAGTTCATACCCCCTTAGTTCAACACTTTTTGTTGCATGGTTGGCAAGCGGTCAGAGTGACCGGTATCCAGAGCAATTCATCTTGGACAGAGAAAGAGAGGAAGAACAAAGAAAGACAATGGATTTATTTATTGGATACAAAACAACCACATGGACTTAATGTTAAATCTAATTAATGTTCAGTGTTTGATTTTAATCCCAGCATGTGAATGCCAAAACTAAACCTCTCCTTATCTTAACCACAATTGAACCCTTGCCTAATCCCAACCCTAATCCCCAATCCCAACCTAACCCCAACCCTAACCACATTTTAACCACAATTGAACCCTTGCCTAATCCCAACCCTAATCCCCAATCCCAACCTATCCCCAATCCTAACCTCACCCCAATCCTCAACCCTAACCTCAACCACTTCCCTTTTCCTAATTTCCAATCCTAACCCCAACCATCAACCCTAACCCCAACCACATACCAACCCTTATCCTAACCCTAACCCCATTCCTTCATAAAACAATAAATAAAAAGTTTTTTCTAAGAAGAACCCCAATTGTATTTTGGTGGAATTGTGGACAAAGGGGACATATTTTTGTTATATCATGAACATTCATGTTGTTTTGGGGAGGAAATAAATAAGGAAATTTTCAGTTAAAAAAGGCAAAAAAATAGTTAAAAACATTTAAAACATTAAAAAAGGTAATAAAAACATTAAAAAACATTAAAAAAAACATTGAAAAACCATCAAAAACATTAAAAAACATATTAAACCCTTTTAAAACATTTAAAAACATTAAAAAACCATCCAAAACATATTAAAAACATTACAAAACATTAAAAAACCATCAAAAACATTTAAAAACATATTAAAAACATTAAAAAACATTAAAAAACATATTAAAAACATTAAAAAACATTAAAAAACCATCAAAAACATTAAAAAACATATTAAAAACATATAAAAAACATTAAAAAACATATAAAAACATGTAAAAACACTTTAAAAACATATAAAAACATGTAAAAACACTTTAAAAACCTTAAAAAACATTTAGACGATAAGATAGTATTAGACGATTAAAACAGTTGGTACATGATTTAAAGCAGAGCATTAGGGAAGCTCATTTCAGTTCAGGCAGCCGAAGGAGAAGCATCACTTTCTTGTCTCTCTCTGCCATTGCTTTTTTTGTATTTTGAGTGTGCCTTGCGCCTGATGAAGACCCCTAAAGGGTCGAAACGTTGCGCTACAGGCACACATGATTATTAAAAATTGAAAATTTGAAAATTTGAAACTTTAAAAATTTAAAAATTTAAAAATTTAAAAACTTAAAAAACAATTACAATTAGTTTATAAAAACAGTTTTTTCTTTTATTTTCAGAAATTCGTGCCGTTGGCATAGTTTTTATTTGCCTTTACAGGCACATTTGATTTATTTTATAAAAACTTTTTTTCGGTTCATTTATTTATATTTAAAAACCAGCTCCATATTTTCATTTAGTAATTTTTTATACAGTTAAAAACAATTTAGTTCATTACATTAAAAACAACAAATATTTAAAAACAACCCCTCAGAATGAGTGGGGGGAACAATCAATGGACCCTGGTCCGCTACGGCAACCGCCGGCGGCGAGCCATGGGTCCAACCAACCAGGGGGCCAACTGGGGGAGGGCCCGTGCACCACCTGTCTCCGGCCGGAGATGGGGCCCTTATCCTCGCCCTAACCAGCCTGTGCCTCCTCTGGGCGGTTCCCGCTACTTTGGGCCTCAGTCGAGGTCTTATGCTTCTGTGGTTCGACAGCCCACCATCACAGGAAATCCCAGAACAACTAATGCAGGTCCACAGGGACCAAGAGGGAACCAGGGCCAACAACAAAATCAACCAACGGATCCCAAGTTTGGCAAACTGGTTCGTAAATTACATTCCATCATTAAAACAGTCCACCACTTACAAAATGTTGCTCACAAACCTGGCAAACCACAACCAGTTATGATCTCTCGCATGGTCGAAACGTTGTCGGCCATGATTAAACCAGCATTACCCACTTCCAAAACAATGGATCTTATCACAGGGAATGCTAAAAATTGGGGATACACTACCCTAATGATATTAGAGGATCATTACACTGGGGGTTTGGAGACTCTTTTGAATGAGCTCAAGGAAGACTGGGTTGCAAATTGGCAACCAGCCTTTGAAGTGGCCACAAAATGGGCCAGGAGAAACTTGCCCCGAATCACACAGGATGTGATTGAGCATGCTGAAGCTTTAATCACAGCATGTCAGGAGATTCAGGAGGACCAAGCTCCAACACCACAACCCATACCACAACCACAATTTAGGGACCAAGCACAACAAACACAAACACAACAAACACAAACACACCAAACACAAGCACGCTCAACACCACAGTCCACCAAACAAAATGTGGCTACAATGACAGATCAGGAAAGAGAAATGGACAACTTACCTGACAGTGGTGAAGAGGAGATACAGGATGGGGAACAAATCAGTGAATCTCCTGTACCTATAACGCCCCAGGAACGCCGACCCATACGGAGAGCGCGAGCTACTCCAGGGGTTGTTCCAGAGGACAGTTTCGATTTTGGGATCGAGGAGATAGGAGAGGATGGATCGCAGTCACGGTCTGTTCGCAGAGGGGTGGTTTCGGTAGCGCAGGGACCTTTGGATAATGATGACAGCAGTTTGGACAATACTCCAACCTTGAAACCCATACAGACTCATGGGACTTCCAAAATGGGAATCCAGGTAGAAGCCATGGTCCACCAAGAAAGCATCCAACCAGAGGACACTTTGGGAAGCTCTTTGGATGACCTGTTTGACTTCACTTCAACTCCAAAAACACAGACATTTAAGGTCAAACGACACATCAACACAGACAAGAAAATGTTGGAGTGGGGATTGAGTGTAGGCAAAAAATGGCTGATCATAGGGGATTCCAATATCTCAAGAATTGGGACTCACTCAATTCCTGATTTGCAAATAGAGAGCTACCCCGGGGCTAATTTCAGACACGCCTCATCCATCATCGCAAAAGCGACCAGCCATCTGACGGTGGAGAAGGTAGTTCTCTCTTTTGGCTTAAACTGTAGAGGACAGAAAGCAAGGGAAACTTCAATTAGGCAAATGCAGGCTGCAATCAGAACAGCTAAGAAGAAATTCCCTTACTCAGAGCTTTGGATCCCAGTCATCAATTATTCCACATTATTGACTGCTGCAGAACAAATCACCCTACAAACAATCAATGCACACATCACACGAAATCTACCATTCATTCCAATGCTGCCACACACAGAGTTCAAAACTGAAAAGGATCATTTGCATTGGACCAAAGAGACAGCACGAGCGATGCTCAATCATTGGATCTCATATTTAAACTTCAAAGCCCCTTAAGCTTCCGGGAAGGGGGGCAGAAGGGGTCCAAACCTCTTTGGGCCCAAAATGTTTTAGTCCTAACAAAAAACTTCAGCCTTTCTAAAATCCAATCGGACATCCTAAACAAAGGATTGTCCTTTGTCCCAACCATTGATTGGAATAGAAATCAAAGAACACAATTCAAATTGGATATTCAAAATTATCATAGGAAAATCAAGTTGGCAGCATATTTTAGAAACACACAAAAACAATCCAAAATATTACCTTTTAGACCAACGTCATTCTGGACTCCATCGCCGGAAAAATTACCGCCTGAGATCAATTTTTTAGTTAAAAAAGATCAAAAAGACTTTCATAAACATATCCAATGGTATACTGAAAAACAAAATTTATCACAGGAAGAACAAGAGGCCCTTCGGGAATTGGCACAAAACAAACACATAGTGATCAAGCCTGCGGACAAAGGCAGCACAGTTGTTATACTTGGTAGGGATCAATACATAAAGGAGGCCAATCGACAATTAAGTGACAAAATTTATTATATCAAGTTAAAAGAACCTATTTTCTTAAAAACGGTACCTGTTGTACACAAAATAATTGACACATTACACCAAAAGAAGTTTATAAATGCCAAACAAAAGCAATATTTGAAGGGAGAACATGAACCGAGGGCAAGGAGATTTTATCTTCTGCCGAAAATTCATAAAGATCCACAGAAATGGACTGTACCATTTCAGATCCCACCAGGCAGACCAATCGTGTCTGATTGTGGCAGTGAAACCTATCAAACAGCGGAATACATAGATTATTATTTAAATCCATTATCGACCAGACATCCTTCATACATAAAAGACACATACCATTTTATTAGCATAATTAAAGACCTAAAAATCCCAAATAATTCATGTTTCTTTACAATTGATATTGATTCATTATATACAAACATTGACACCAAGGCGGGCTTATTAACAGTTAAAAACATTCTCAGAAAATATCCAGACCAAAATAGGCCAGATAAAGAATTATTGGAACTATTGGAAATTAATTTAACCAAAAACGACTTTGAATTTAATGGGGAATACTTTTTACAAATTAAAGGGACGGCGATGGGAAAGAAATTTTCCCCGGCATATGCCAATATTTTTATGGCTGACTGGGAAGACGGAGCGTTAAACAAATGTAATAAGAAACCCATACTGTATCTCAGATATCTTGATGATATATTTGGAATTTGGACCTACTCAAAGGAAGAATTTTTGGAATTCATTAACATTTTGGACACCCATGATCCTTCTATCAGATTAAAATACACATTTGAAGATAGATCAATTAATTTTTTGGACACAACGGTATATAAAGGGACAAATTTTGACCAGGACAGTAAATTGGACATAAAAGTTTATTTTAAGGAAACAGATACACACGCATTACTTTTCAAGACAAGTTTCCACCCAAAACACACATACAAAGGACTAATTAAGTCACAGTTAATTAGATTCAAAAGGATTTGTACACAACAGGAAGATTTTAAAGAGGCTGTCAAAATTTTATTCAATTCATTAAGGAAACGAGGATATTCTAGATGGTTTTTGAGAGAATGTCTCAAGAAATTCGAGATTCCAAAACAAAAGACACACAAGGAAGGTATTCCATTAATTACTTATTATTCAACAATGAGTACGAGTCTTAATCACCAATTTAAAAACAATTACAAACACATCATAGCAAATCAAGGACTATTAAAAAACCATCAAGTCATTTCGGCCTACAGGAGGCATCAAAATTTAAAAGATTATCTGGTGAGAGCCAAACTTTCATCTTTACAACAACCTAAGAAGAAAAACATTTTGTTAGGAACGTTCATCACATTGAAATATGTTCATAATAGAGTTAAAAACAGAGTTTTCCAGATCAAACAAAGTTTCAGTCCACACACATCTAATTGTATTTATTTAATTTTTTGTAAAACTTGCAGAATACAATATGTTGGACAAACAAGCAATTCTATCTTGACAAGAATGTATCAACACAGATATTGTATAAAAAATAAAAGGGAAGTTCATACCCCCTTAGTTCAACACTTTTTGTTGCATGGTTGGCAAGCGGTCAGAGTGACCGGTATCCAGAGCAATTCATCTTGGACAGAGAAAGAGAGGAAGAACAAAGAAAGACAATGGATTTATTTATTGGATACAAAACAACCACATGGACTTAATGTTAAATCTAATTAATGTTCAGTGTTTGATTTTAATCCCAGCATGTGAATGCCAAAACTAAACCTCTCCTTATCTTAACCACAATTGAACCCTTGCCTAATCCCAACCCTAATCCCCAATCCCAACCTAACCCCAACCCTAACCACATTTTAACCACAATTGAACCCTTGCCTAATCCCAACCCTAATCCCCAATCCCAACCTATCCCCAATCCTAACCTCACCCCAATCCTCAACCCT
>LJHE01000040.1 GCA_001983555.1 Candidatus Epulonipiscioides gigas | reverse complement strand
ATTGTGCCAGATTGTGAATATGGTGAAAATGGCGTATTTGTATTTGGAGATTGTGGATTAAATCAAAATCCAACTGCTGAAGAACTAGCAGCCATTGCTAAAAGCTCTGCAGCAAGCTTTAAACAACTTACTAATAAAGAGCCAAAAGTTGCAATGTTATCGTATTCAACTATGAGCTCTGCAAAACATCCTGATGTTGATAAGATGATAGAAGCTACAAAACTTGCCAAAGAACTTTGTCCTGATGTAAAAATTGGTGGTGAGTTGCAACTTGATGCAGCAATTGTGCCTGAAATAGGTAAATTTAAAGCTCCTGGCTGTGATATAGCAGGAGAAGCAAATGTTTTAATTTTCCCTAATTTAGATGCAGGAAATATTGGATATAAATTGGT
This sequence comes from Candidatus Epulonipiscioides gigas, assembly GCA_001983555.1. Lineage (GTDB taxonomy): Bacteria > Bacillota > Clostridia > Lachnospirales > Cellulosilyticaceae > Epulonipiscioides > Epulonipiscioides gigas. Next base: position 28,194 of record LJHE01000040.1, on the reverse strand, counting down.
TCAAAGACTTGCAAAGGCTGAAGCTTATGGACCTCTTACTCAAGGTATCGCAAAACCGGTGAATGACTTATCACGCGGGTGTAGTGCAGATGATATAGTTGGAGTTGTTGCAATAACTGCACTGCAAGCAAGATATTTATAAAGATGTATGTATGCCATTATGGTGGCGGAATGGAGAATAAAATGAAAGTATTAGTAGTAAACTGTGGGAGCTCTTCCCTAAAATATCAATTGTTAGATATGACCAATGAAGATGTATTAGCAAAAGGAATTTGCGAGAGAATAGGAATTGTAGGTTCTTTTATTAAGCATACTACGGGAAATAATGATGCAGTTAAAATTATGTGTGATTTTCCAGATCATAAAGTTGCTCTTTGCAAAATGATTGAAATGCTTACAATTGGTGAAACTAAATGTGTAAATTCTATTGATGAAATTGGTGCTGTTGGTCATAGAGTTGTTCATGGTGGGGAGAAATTCAACGAGTCTGTTCTTATTACAGATGAAGTTATAAACGCTATTAGAGAATGTGCAGAGCTTGCTCCGTTACACAATCCTGCAAACTTAACAGGAATTGACGCATGTTGTGAGCTTATGCCAAATACACCAATGGTGGCTGTTTTTGACACAGCTTTCCATCAAACTATGCCAAAAGAAGCGTTTATGTATGCAATTCCAAAAGAATTTTATAAAAAATATGGTGTTCGTAAATATGGATTTCACGGAACATCTCATAAATATGTATCTCAAAGAGCAGCAGCAATGCTTGGAAAACCTGTTGAAGATACTAAAATTATTGTTTGTCACCTTGGAAATGGCGCATCTATTTGTGCAGTCAAAGGCGGTAAATCAATTGAAACTTCAATGGGCATGACTCCACTTCAAGGGCTTATAATGGGGACTCGTTCAGGGGATATTGATCCGGCAATTATTCCTTATATTATGGAAAAAGAAGGGTTAACAGCTCATGAAATGGATGATATTTTAAATAAAAAATCTGGAGTACTTGCATTATCTGAACTTGGTAGCGATTTTAGAGAAATTGAAGATGGAATTCTTGAAGGGAATCCTATATGTCGTTTTACAATGGATGCTTTTCAACATAGACTCCTATTTTATATAGGTGGATATGCTGCACTTATGGGTGGAGTTGATGCTATCTGTTTTGCGGGTGGACTTGGTGAAAATAATGCTATAATGCGTGCTGAAATGGCCGAGTTACTTGCTGGAATGGGAGTTGAAATTGATCCTAAGAAAAATGAGACTCGTGGAATAGAAGGAGATTTATCTGCTCCAAATGCTAAAGTAAAAATGTTCCTTGTTCCTACAAACGAAGAAGTAATGATTGCCAAAGATTGTGTTAAAATAGTACGTTGACAAAAAGCTTTTAAGTAATGTATAATGACTAAATTGATATAATTGGAGGTGTAATTAATGGCAGTACCAAAAAGAAAAACGTCGAAAGCGAGAAGAAACTCAAGAAAAGCTAACTGGAAACTTTCACCGTTAAATCTTACTTCTTGTACTAAATGTGGTGAGTTTATGATGCCTCACCGTGTTTGTAAAATGTGTGGCTCATATGCTGGACGAGAAGTTATTAAAGTAGACTAATAAAAAGGCAGCTTAGGCTGTCTTTTTTAACATAAACTTTAAACTTTTAAATAAAAAAATTTTAGTCTGCTTCCTTGTAAAAATATTGGTTTGTTAATAAATTTTTCATAAATATTTAGAATGGAGAAAATTATGATTAAAATTGCGATAGATGCTATGGGTGGAGATAATGCTCCGAAAGAAATAATAAAAGGTTGTATTGAAGCTCTTGAAAATGAAAAATGTAAAGCTACTCTTGTTTTAGTTGGCAAAGAAGATGTTATAAAAAAAGAATTACAAAAATATAAGTTTGATCAAACTAGAATAGAAATTAAAAATGCTAATGATATAATTACTATGGAAGATTCTTTTTCTGCTGTTAGAACTAAAAAAGAGTCTTCTATGTGTGTAGGACTTCATCTTGTACGAGATGGAGAGGTAAAAGGAATTATCTCTGCTGGGAATTCAGGAGCATTAGTAGCAGGTGCTACATCTATTGTTGGAAGACTTAAAGGCGTAAAACGTCCTGTAATTGCTCCGTTACTTCCAACTAAAAAAGGTTATTCACTTTTGGTAGACGGCGGAGCAAATGTTGATGCCAAAGCAGAATTTTTACACCAATTTGCAAAAATTGGTTCAGTATATATGGAAGAATGCTTAAAAGTTAAAAATCCAAAAGTAGGACTTGTAAATATTGGAACAGAAGTTGAAAAGGGAAACCAACTTACAAAAGAAGCGTTTAAACTTTTAAGTGAAGATAATAATATAAACTTTATCGGAAATGTTGAAGCCCGTGAAATACCATCTGGAGATGCAGATATAATAGTTTGTGATGCATTTGTTGGAAATGTTATATTAAAGTTTATGGAAGGTTTTGGTAATTGGGTATTTTCAATAGTCAAAACTGAATTTACAAGAAATATCAAGACCAAAATAGCAGCTCTATTAATGAAAAAAGGGTTAACAAATATAAAAACTAAGTTTTACTACAATAATAAAGGTGGAGCTCCTATACTAGGAATTCGTGGTTTAGTAGTTAAAGTGCACGGAAATTCTAAAGCAGAGGAAGTTAAAGGAGCAATTTTTCAAGTAGAAAAATTTATAAGGAAAGACCTAGTTAAAAAAATTAGTGCAAAATTTGAAGAAGAATAAAATGCGATAATCTCAAATTCACCATTTTTAGTGCGAAGGCATATAGTAATATAAAAATTAAAGTGGTGATTAAATGACATTCGACAAAGTCAAAGAAATTATAAGTAATAATTTAAATATACCAATTTCAAAAATTAAACTTAAATCCCGTTTATTGCATGATTTTAATGCTGATTCTTTAGATTTGTATCAAATTGTTATGAATATTGAAATGGATTTTGATTTTGAAATTGATGAGAAAGATATTTATAAAATTAAGCGTGTACAAGATATTGTATTTATTATAGATGACAAACTTAGTACAGATATAGATAAAAAAACAGAAAATTTTTAAATTTTTTTAAAAAAGGTGTTGACAGATGTTATTTAGTCATGTTATTATAACAGCGTCAACACGATGTGCGCGAGTGGCTCAGTGGTAGAGCATCTCCTTGCCAAGGAGAGGGTCGCGGGTTCGACTCCCGTCTCGCGCTTTAGTCGGGGTGTGGCTCAGTTTGGCTAGAGCGTCTGGTTTGGGTCCAGAAGGCCGCAGGTTCGAGTCCTGTCACCCCGATTTTTATCAAATTTGTTTTTTAAATTTCCTAGTCTTAATGACTAGGGAATTTTTTTACTTTTGAAAATAATTATATAATTTAGTAAAAGCTATAAGAGAATTTTTAACTGTATCTTCACCTACACAATATGCAATTCTAAAATATCCTTTACAACCAAATGCACTTCCGGGTACAAGTAATAAATTAAATTTTTTAGCTTCATTACAAAATTTTACATCATCTTCAATGAGCGATTTTGGAAACAAATAAAATGCTCCTTCTGGTTTATTAAGACTAAATCCAAGTGAAGTTAAATGATTGTATAATATATCTCTATTATTTTTATATAAATCAATTTCAGCTGGAGTTTCTACATATTTTTCAATAACTTTTTGAAACAATGACGGAGCATTTACAAATCCGAGCACCCTATTTGCAACATTTAATCCTGCTAAAACATCTGTTAAATCTGCTATATTAGGATTAGTTATAACATATCCTATTCGCTCGCCAGGTAAAGATAATGATTTACTATATGAGTAAGCAATAAAAGAATTATTATAAAAAGACAATATACAAGGAATGTTGATATTATCATATACTATTTCTCGATATGGCTCATCCGATATTAAATAAATTTCTGTCGAAAGCTCTTTTTGCTTTTCTTTCAAAATATCTGTAAGAGCAGTTAACGTCTTATCATCATATATAATACCAGTAGGATTATTAGGTGTATTGATTATAACTGCTTTCGTGTTTTTAGTAATTGCATTTTTAAAAGCACTGAAATCTGGTAAAAAGCTTGGTGGATTGGGTGGTATTACTACAAGATTTCCATTAAAATTTGAAGTATAATGTTTATATTCTCCAAAAAATGGAGCAAATACTATTACTTCATCATTTGGGTTTAATATTGTTTTTAATATTATATTAAGTCCTCCAGCAGCTCCCACGCACATACATACATTAGAAAAATTTAAATTAAGAGCATACTTTTTATTTAACGAACTTGCAATTACTTCTCTGGTTTTTTCATGTCCTGAATTATTCATATAGCCATGAATTTGTTCTTCATTTTCTAAAATATTATAAATATCTTGTTTTAAACTTGATGGTGGAGCTGTGTTTGGATTGCCAAGACTAAAATCATAGACATTTTCTGCTCCATATTTTTTTGCCATTAACTTGCCTTCTTCAAACATTGCACGTATTACAGAACTGCCTGCCACTAGCTCTTGCATTTTTTTTGAAATCATAATTATCCTCTCTTTTCTTGAAAAATTCAATTATAATTATAACACTTTTATAATACATCGTTCAATAGCTAGAATTATATCAACTTTTATTTAGTAGATTTTTTTGAAAAAATTGCTCTTATTTGATAATGTTAGCTAAATTCAAGGCTTGACAGATAAAATTTAGTAATATATAATTTATCCATGCGAAAAACCACTTGTAAAATCCAATGCCCCGGATTTTATCAATGTTTATATAAAAGGAGAAAAAAAAATGAGAACTACATTTATGGCTAATGCCCAAAATGTTAAAAAAGAATGGTTCCTAGTGGACGCAACTGACCAAACTGTTGGTCGTCTTGCAAGCCAAGTTGCTATGGTGCTTCGCGGAAAGCACAAACCAACATTTACACCGCACGTAGACTGTGGAGACCATGTAATAATTATAAATGCAGACAAAATTGTTTTTACTGGAAAAAAATTAGAGCAAAAGCTTTATAGACACCATAGTGGATATGTTGGTGGACTTAAAGAAACTACTGCAAAAGATATGTTAAAGAAACACCCAGAGCGTATTCTTATGCATGCCATCAAAGGGATGCTTCCTAAAAATAGTCTAGGAAGAAAGCTTCTTACAAATGTTCGTGTATATGCTGGCACTGAGCACAATCATGAAGCACAACAACCTAAAGAACTTAAATTTTAAGGAAGGTGAATTATAAAATGGCAAAAGTTAAATATTATGGAACTGGTAGAAGAAAAAGCTCTGTTGCAAGAGTTTATCTTGTGCCTGGAAATGGAAAAATTGTTATAAATAAAAGAGATATGGATGATTATTTTGGTCTTGACACTCTAAAACTTGTTGTTAAACAGCCACTAGAGCTTACAGGAACAAGTTTAAAATTTGATGTATTAGTGAACGTTCATGGTGGTGGCGTATCTGGTCAAGCTGGAGCAATTCGTCATGGAATAAGCCGTGCACTTTTAGAAGCTGATGGAGAGTATAGACTTTCTCTAAAAAAAGCAGGTTTCTTAACTCGTGATCCTAGAATGAAAGAAAGAAAGAAGTATGGTCTAAAAGCTGCAAGACGTGCTCCTCAATTTTCAAAAAGATAATTGTTTCTCGAAAAAGACTTGTTCATTACGAATGGGTCTTTTTTTTTTCCATTTTAGAGAATAAATTTTTGCAATCTTTATAAAATGAGCGTGCTCATTCCCGATAAATCATTGAATTTAATATAATAAATATGATTATAGAAAATAAAAATCCAGAACATTTGGGAAATAACCATAAATTAGAAACTGGATAAAAAAAGAAATTATACCTTGTCATAGAGTAGGCATACTATGGAAATTCAAGATAAGCAAAGTAGATGCCTATGTTATGAATGGTAAAGTAAAAGATAAATAGGAGAGATAAATTATGTCAAGTACAGAACAAAGAGCAACGTTACAAGCTCAAATATGGAAAATAGCTAACGAGGTGCGTGGCTCAATAGACGGTTGGGATTTTAAACAATATGTTTTGGGTACATTATTCTATCGTTTTATAAGCGAAAACTTTGCAAACTATATTGATGGTGGCGATCCTAATGTGCATTATGCAGAACTTACACAAGACATCATCACCGATGATATTAAAGATGATGCTATCAGAACAAAAGGGTACTTTATTTACCCTGAACAACTTTTTTGTAATATTGCTAAAAATGCAAATACAAATGATAGTTTGAATACAGATTTAAAAGCAATTTTTGATGCGATTGAAATCAGTGCTAACGGTTTTGAGTCTGAAAGCGATATAAAAGGTCTATTTGCTGATTTTGATACGACTAGCAATCGACTTGGTAACACTGTGCCAGAAAAAAATCGTTGTTTATCTGCAGTTATTAAAGGTGTTGCGGGGCTTGATTTTGGTAATTTTGAGGATAATCAAATCGATCTTTTTGGTGATGCGTATGAGTTTTTGATTTCAAACTATGCAGCCAATGCAGGCAAATCAGGTGGGGAGTTTTTCACACCTCAAAGCGTGTCTAAGCTTATAGCAAAACTTGCTATACATGGACAAAGCTCTATCAATAAAATTTATGACCCAGCAGCTGGCTCTGGTTCTTTGTTATTGCAAGCAAAAAAGCAATTTGATGACCATATCATTGAAGATGGTTTCTTTGGGCAAGAGATAAACCATACTACTTACAACTTAGCAAGAATGAATATGTTTTTGCATAATGTAAACTATGATAAGTTTAACATTGCTCTTGGTAATACTTTAACTGACCCACAGTTTGGAACAGATAAACCTTTTGATGCTATCGTGTCAAATCCACCATACTCTATAAATTGGATTGGTAGTGATGACCCAACACTTATAAACGATGAGCGTTTTGCACCAGCAGGCGTACTTGCTCCAAAATCTAGGGCTGATTTTGCCTTTATTTTGCATATATTAAGCTATCTATCTCCTAAGGGTCGTGCTGCTATCGTTTGTTTCCCTGGTATCTGTTATCGTGGTGGTGCAGAGCAAACAATCAGAAAGTATCTAATTGATAACAATTATGTTGAAACTGTTATTTCTCTTGCTCCTAACCTCTTTTTTGGTACTTCCATTGTTGTTAATATTTTGGTTTTATCTAAAAATAAAACAGATACTAAAACACAGTTTATTGATGCAAGTGGCGAAGAATTCTTTAAAAAAGAAACCAACAACAATATTTTAACAGAAACACATATTGAAAATATAGAAAAAATATTTGACGAAAAACAAGATATAGACCATGTGTGTAAAATGGTTGATATGGAAAAAATCGCAAAAGAAAATTATAATCTTTCAGTTTCAAGCTATGTGGAGCAAAAGGACACAAGAGAAGTTATCGACATTGTAAAACTCAATGCAGAGATTAAAGAAACTGTATCTCAAATTTATGTGTTGCGTAGTGAAATAGATAAAATTGTAGCAGAAATTGAGAATTGATTTTATCTAAGAAGGAGCAAGAAAATGAGTAAATTATACGAACTTATAAAAGAGCTTTGTCCTGAGGGAGTGGCGTATAAAAGTATAGGAGAAATTTTTGATAGAAAAAGGGGATATACACCATCAAAATCAAACAAAGAATATTGGGAAAATGGAACTATCCCTTGGTTTATAATGGAAGATATTAGAGAAAACGGAAGAATATTAAGTGATGCAATTCAAAAAGTTAATATAAAAGGAGTTAAAAGAGGAAAGCTGTTTAAACCAGATTCAATTATTGTGTCGATATCTGCCACCGTCGGAGAGCATGCATTAATAACAATACCATTTTTAACAAACGAAAGATTTACAGTATTAAGATTAAATAAGAAATATGATAAAAAATATAATATTATGTTTATTTATTACTGCTGCTTTGCATTGGATGAATGGTGCAAAAAAAATACAACAATGTCAAGTTTTGCTTCTGTTGATATGATATGTTTTAAAAATTTCCAAATCCCACTCCCACCTCTTGCAGTGCAAGAAGAAATTGTCCGTATTTTGGACAATTTCACAGAGCTTATAACAAAGCTTACAACAGAACTTACAGCAAGAAAGAAACAGTATGAATACTATCGAAATCAATTACTTGATTTTGATAAATTAAGAATTGAAAATGGAGAATGGAGAACGTTAGGAGAAATAGGTAAGTTCACTAGAGGTGGAAGATTGCAGAAGAAAGACTTTACAGAAACAGGTGTTGGGTGTATTCATTATGGACAAATTTACACCTATTATGGAACTTATACAGATAAAACTAAAACTTTTATATCTGAAGAATTTGCCAAAAAGGCTAAAAAAGCTAAATATGGTGATTTAGTTATAGCGACAACAAGTGCAAATAATGAAGATGTATGCAAGGCAGTGGCTTGGTTGGGACCTGAAGAAATTGCGGTTAGCAGAGATGCTTGTTTTTACACACACAATATGCACCCTAAATATGTTGCGTATTTTTTCCAAACGGAACAATTCAAAAAGCAAAAAAGACCATTAATTACAGGAACAAAAGTAAAACGTGTTAATGTTGATAATTTAGCTAAAATTAAACTTCCTGTGCCAACCCTCGCCGAGCAACAACGTATTGTGGACATTCTCGATCGGTTTAATACTCTTTGCAATGATATTTCAAATGGTTTACCTGCGGAAATCAAAATGCGTCAACAGCAGTATGAGTATTATAGAGATAAACTGCTGACGTTTAAAAAATTGAAAATGGATAATGATGATAATTTTCAACGCTCAATTAAATAAAGAAAGGAATAGTAAAAAATGAAAAATAATTCTAAATTTTTAACTATACATGAAATCAATGCCTTCATAGTTTTTGATAAATACACCAAAATCGATCAAACATAAGCTGTCCTTGTAGGGCAAAACTATATGTATAGAAAAGACATCACATTATAACCTTTCAATTTCAATTTATGTAGAGCAAAAGAAGAGAAGTTATCGATATTGTAAAACTAAATGCAGAGATAAAAGAAACTGTATCTCAAATTGATGCGTTGCGTAGTGAAATAAATAAAATTGTAGCAGAAATTGAAAATTCATCAAAGGAGAAGTAAGAAAATGAGCAAATTAGACGAACTTATAAAAGAGCTTTGCCCTGATGGGGTGGAGTATGTGAAATTAGGTGATGTAGTTAATATCCTTGATAACTTACGAAAACCCGTAAGTAAACAAAATAGAATAAGTGGTATATATCCCTATTATGGAGCAAATGGCATTCAAGATTATGTTGACAGCTATATTTTTGATGGTATTTATATCTTAATGGGAGAAGATGGAAGTGTAATAAACACCGATAATACCCCAATTTTAACATGGGCTACAGGTAAAATTTGGGTTAATAACCATGCACACATCTTAAGTGAAATATCAGAAAAAGCTTTGTTGAGATACATTTATTTTTGCTTATCTAAAACTAATGTAAGTAACATTGTGCGAGGAACACCTCCCAAAATTAATCAACAAAACATGAGAAATATCCAAATCCTACTTCCACCTCTTGCAGTGCAAGAAGAAATTGTCCGTATTTTGGATCATTTCATAGAGCTTACAACAAAGCTTACAACAAAGCTTACAACAGAGCTTACAGCAAGAAAGAAACAGTATGAATACTATCGAAATCAATTACTTAATTTTGATAAATTGAGAATGGAGAATGGAGAACGCTAGGAGAAATAGGTAAGTTCACTAGAGGTGGAGGATTGCAGAAGAAAGACTTTACAGAAACAGGTGTTGGGTGTATTCATTATGGACAAATTTACACCTATTACGGAACTTATACAGAGAAAACTAAAACTTTTGTATCTGAAGAATTTGCTAAAAAGGCTAAAAAAGCTAAAAAAGCTAAGTATGGTGATTTAGTTATAGCAACAACAAGTGAAAATGATGAAGATGTGTGCAAGACAGTGGCTTGGTTGGGACCTGAAGAAATTGCGATTAGTAGTGATGCTTGTTTTTACATGCACAATATGCATCCTAAATATGTTGCGTATTTTTTCCAAACGGAACAATTCAAAAAGCAAAAAAGACCATTAATTACAGGAACAAAAGTAAGACGTGTTAATGTTGATAATTTAGCTAAAATTAAACTTCCTGTGCCAACCCTCACCGAGCAACAACGTATTGTGGACATTCTCGATCGGTTTGATACCCTTTGTAATGATATTTCAAGTGGTTTACCTGCTGAAATCAAAATGCGTCAACAGCAATATGAGTATTATAGAGATAAACTGCTGACATTTAAAGAATTGAAAATAGATAATGATGATAATTCTCAATGCTCATCTCTCAATTCTCCATTAAATAAAGAGAATGTTGTTAAAAATAATTTGGTTGATTTTGCATTAAGAATGATTAATCTGTCGAAACATTTGCAAAATGATAAAAAAAAATGTATTATTAAGTAAACAAGTAAATTAAAAATTAAGTGTTGAAAAGTGTTGAAAGTGGATAATGATGATAATTTTCAACGCTCAATTAAATGAAGAAAGGAATAGTAAAAAATGAAAAATAATTCTAAATTTTCAACTCTACATGAAACCAATGACTTCATAGTTTTAGATAAATACACCAAAATTGATCAAACAAGTGCGAGCTATCAAACAGAAGCTGACCTTGAACGTGAACTTATTACCGATCTTGTGGGACAAGACTATGTGTATAGAAAAGACATCACCGCACCAAAGTCACTATTTAAAAATGTGCGTTTAAAGCTTGAAGAACTTAACAAAATGCAGTTTTCAGATAGTGAATGGACAAGATTTTGCAATGAATATTTGGACAAAACATCGGATAACCACATCGATAAAATGAAAAAAATACATAACAATTATATCTATGATTTTGTTTTTGATGATGGGCATATCCAAAATATTTATTTACTGGATAAAAAAAATATTAAAAGAAATAAACTTGAGGTTATCTCACAATTTGAGCAAAAAGGAACTCATACCAATCGTTATGATGTGACAATTTTAGTTAATGGCTTGCCTTTGGTACAAGTAGAGCTTAAAAAACGTGGTGTTTCTATTCGAGAAGCCTTTAATCAAATTCATAGATACTCAAAAGAGAGTTTTAACAGTGAAAATTCACTATATAAATATTTACAGATGTTTGTAATATCCAATGGAACGAATACAAGATATTTTGCCAATACTACCAAACGGGATAAAAATAGCTTTGATTTTACTATAAACTGGGCAAAATCAAACAATGACCTTATTCGTGATTTAAAAGACTTTACAGCTACATTCTTTAATAAAAACACACTACTTAATATTTTAATAAATTATTCTGTTTTTGATGTAAGCGAAAATTTACTAATTATGCGACCTTATCAAATCGCAGCTACTGAAAGAATTTTGTCGAAGATTAGAAATTCTTACATTGCTAAAACTTATAGAACTACAGAAAGTGGAGGTTATATTTGGCATACAACTGGTTCAGGTAAAACTTTAACAAGCTTTAAGACTGCAAGACTTGCAACAGAGCTTAATTTTATCGACAAAGTGTTTTTTGTAGTTGATAGAAAAGACTTAGATTATCAGACTATGAAAGAGTATCAACGTTTTTCTCCTGATAGTGTAAATGGTTCAGAAAATACCAAAGGTCTAAAAAGAAATATAGAAAAAGATGATAATAAAATCATAGTTACTACAATTCAAAAGCTAAATAATCTTATCAAGACAGAAAATGACTTGCCAATTTATAATAAGCAAGTTGTGTTTATCTTTGATGAGGCACATCGCTCACAGTTTGGTGAAGCACAAAAAAACATTCACAAGAAATTTAAGCAGTACTATCAATTTGGGTTTACTGGTACACCAATTTTTCCTGAAAATGCTTTAAGCTCTGAAACAACTGCATCGGTATTTGGTAGAGAGCTACACTCTTATGTTATCACTGATGCTATTCGTGATGAAAAAGTATTAAAATTCAAAGTTGATTATAATAATGTCCGCCTTAAGTTTAAATCCATTGAAATGGAACAAGATGAAAAGAAGCTGACCGCATCTGAAACTAAAGAGGCACTCTTACACCCAGAACGAATACGAGAAATATCCCAATATATACTGGATAATTTTAGGTTAAAAACTCATCGCTCACATATCGGTGCAAAGGGCTTTAATGCAATGTTTGCAGTAAGCAGTGTTGATGCTGCAAAGGCTTATTATGAAGCATTTACAGAGCTCCAAAAAGCATCGGAAAAGCCGTTGAAAATTGCAACGATATTCTCATTTGTTGCCAACGATGAACAAAGTGCAATAGGTGAAATTGTAGACGAAACTTTTGAAACAACAGCAATGGACAGCAGTGCAAAAGAGTTTTTAGCTTATGCAATTAAAAATTATAATGACGAGTTTAAAACTAACTTTGGTGTAAATAGCAAAGAGTTTCAAAACTACTATCGTGACCTTGCTCACCGAGTAAAAAAACAAGAAATTGACTTGCTTATAGTTGTTGGTATGTTTTTAACTGGTTTTGATGCACCAACACTTAATACATTATTTATTGATAAAAATTTGCGTTATCATGGTTTGATACAGGCATTTTCAAGAACTAATCGCATCTATGACAAAACAAAAAGTTTTGGTAATATAGTGACTTTTAGAGATTTAGAGCAAGCCACAATTGATGCCATTACACTTTTTGGTGATAAGAATACTAAAAATGTTGTTCTTGAAAAAAGCTACAAAGAGTACATGGAAGGCTTTACTGACATTACTACAGATGAAGCAAAACGAGGTTATATTGATGTGGTAAAAGAGCTCAATGAGCGATTTGCAGATATTGAAAACATTCAAACTGAGAGAGATAAAAAAGAATTTGCTAAGTTATTTAGTGAATACCTACGAATTGAAAATATACTACAAAACTATGATGAGTTTACACGTCTAAAAGCATTCCAAAATCTGGATATGGAAGATGAAAAAGCTGTTAAAGAATTTAAAACTATTCACCATCTAACCGATGATGATATTGAGAAAATGAAAGATATTGAAGTACCAGAAGATAGAGCAATTCAAGATTATCGCTCAACTTATAACGATATTCGTGACTGGAGTAGAACACAAAGAGAGCACAAAGACAAAAAACCATCTGATATTGACTGGAACGATGTTGTTTTTGAAGTGGATCTCTTAAAATCACAAGAAATCAACCTTGACTATATTTTGGAACTCATTTTTGAAAGAAACAAGCAATATCAAAGTAAAGAAAACCTAGTTGATGATATCCGTTGCATTGTTCGTTCAAGCACTGTAAATCGTGCAAAAGAAAATTTGATTGTTGACTTTATTCATCAAATTAATTTAGATGACATCAAGGATAAAGCAAGTATTATAGATGAATTCTTTAAGTTTGCACAGATGGAACAAAAAAGAGAAGCTAACAAGTTAATAATAGAAGAAGGACTTAACATCGATGTTGCAAGACGATATATTAAGACTTCGCTTAAACGAGAGTTTGTCAGTGAAAATGGTACTGAACTTAATGAAGTATTGCCTAAAATGAGCCCACTAAATCCACAATACAAAATAAAAAAGCAAATTGTTTTTCAAAAGATTGTTGCCTTTGTTGAGAAGTTTAAGGGCGTTGGTGGAGATGTGTAGAAATTGGCTGACTATGCTGATGAATGATCAGGCAGTGGTTAAATGATAAGAAACATATGACAGAAACAGACTTATTCATGACGAATGGGTCTTTTTTTATGCAATGGAACTTTTAATAGTAAGTATCCGTCTTAAAACTATAAAATAAATAATTTAAGGAACAATAAAATGAAAAAATTATCTTTAATACTATTGAGCTTATTCTGCTTTCCTACATGTAGCTCAGTGGCACAACCAACACACGTATCAGAAAATATATCAACAAATGAAATAGTTGATAATAATGCTCAAAATTTAGCAATTATGAATTTTGGTCTGGATATATTAAAAAATTCGGATATTACTAAAAATGTGCTTATATCACCGTCATCCATAGTTTCAGCAATAGGAATGACAGCTAATGGAGCAGAAGAAGAGACATTAGCTCAAATTGAAAATGTTTTAGGAACTGATATAGCAAGTTTAAATGAATTTTTATATCATTACAAAAGCTCTTTACTAAATACTGATAAATTTGAACTACATATGGCTAATTCTATTTGGATTAACGAAGCCCCTAATATTAACGTTTTAGAAAGTTTTTTAAAAACTAATACTAAATATTACGATTCATCTATTTATAAAATTCCTTTTGATGAGCAAACTCATAATTTAATAAATCAATGGGTATCAGATAATACCAAAGAAAGAATAGAAAATATTTTAAGTGCTCCTGTACCTAAAGAAGCAATTATGTATTTGGTGAATGCTCTATCTTTTGATGCCGAGTGGCAAAATATTTATGAAGAGTTTGACATACACCAAGCAGAATTTACAACTTTAAATAATGAAAAGCAAACTATAGATTTTATATCGAGCAAAGAAACTCATTATATTGAATTAGAAAATGGAATTGGTTTTAAAAAACCATATGCAGATAATAAATATTCATTTGTGGCAGTCTTACCTAATAATAATATAATGGATTTTATTGAAAACTTAGATAGTGAAGCTTTAATTAATTCTTTAGATGAAGAAAATAATATGATTGTATATGCTCAAATGCCAAAATTTTCTGCTGATTATAAAGTAAACTTAAAAGAAATATTGAGCTCAATAGGAATGCAACATGCTTTTGATGAAGTGCTTGCTGATTTTGATAAGCTCGCAAGTGTGCCTGAAAATACAAATATATTTATTAATGATATTGCTCATCAAACAACTATAACTGTAGATGAGAAAGGTACTGAAGCTGGTGCAGCAACAGTAGTTATGATGTTTACCACGGCAGCAGTTATATTTGATTTTGTAGAAATAAATTTAAATAAACCATTTTTCTATATGATAATTGATAATGAATTTAATGTGCCAATATTTATGGGAATTTTAAATACTATACAGTGACTAGAGCAGTACTTGTAAATATTTAATAATATTCAATTTTATTAAATATTTACTATTAACTATAAATAAATGTATATTTAACAAATATACTGGCAATAACTTTATAGAATTGAAATTTATATTAGAAGATAGGAGTATTTGAAATTTATGAAAAATAAAATTGTTATACAAGGTGCACGAGAACATAATTTAAAAAATATAGATTTAGAGTTAAATAGAGATCAACTAATTGTATTTACTGGGCTTAGTGGTTCAGGAAAATCATCTTTAGCATTTGATACTATATATGCAGAAGGACAAAGGAGATACGTCGAGTCATTATCTGCATATGCTAGACAATTTTTGGGTCAAATGGAGAAACCAGATGTAGATAATATTACTGGACTTTCTCCAGCAATTTCTATAGATCAAAAAACAACTAGCAAAAATCCACGTTCTACAGTGGGAACAGTAACAGAAATATATGATTATTTAAGACTTATGTTTGCAAGAGTAGGCATACCTCATTGTCCAAAATGTGGAAAAGAAATTAAAAAACAAACGATTGATCAAATGGTAGACCAAATTTTGAGCTTACCAGAAAAGACAAAAATTATGGTGCTCGCTCCAATGGTGCGTGGTAGAAAAGGTGAGCATCAAAAAATATTACAATCCGCTATTGAACAAGGATTTATAAGAGCTAAAATTGATGGTGAATTATTTGATTTAACAGAAGATGAAATTGTTTTAGATAAGAAAAAAAAGCATACAATAGAAATAGTAATAGATAGACTTATTATAAAGGAAGGACTTAAAAAACGTTTAACTGATTCGATAGAAACTGTTATGAAGCTTACAGGTGGAATATTATCAATTGATACTGGAGAAGAAGTTTTACAATTTAGTGAAAACTTTTCTTGTCCAGATTGCAATATTAGTATAGAAGAAATTGAGCCAAGACTTTTCTCATTTAATAATCCATATGGTGCATGTCCTATTTGTACTGGGCTTGGGCAAAAGTTAGAAGTTGATAAAGATTTAGTAATTCCCAATCCAAATTTAACATTAAAACAAGGAGCAATAGCAGTAATTGGATGGGGTTCTATTGGAAATAAAGAAAGTTATGCTTATGCTTTGTTTGAAAAATTAATGGAAAGATATAATTTTGACCTTAATACTCCATTTTGTGAGCTATCTGAAGAAGTCCAAAATATGATTTTATATGGTACAAATGGTGAAAATATAAAATTTACATTCTCTGGAGATTATGGGACAAGAGTATATAATTATGCATTTGGTGGAATTATTGAAGATATTAAAAGAAAATACAATGAAACGACATCTGATGGAATGCGAGCAGAATATGAATCATATATGACAAGTATTCCATGTAAGGCTTGTAAAGGAGCGAGATTAAAAGATAGTGCTCTAGCTGTGACACTTGAAGATAAAAATATATATGAAATTACAAATTTTCCTATAGGTGAGCTAAAAGAATTTTTCTTAAATATAAAGTTATCTGATAGACAATTAACCATTGGTGAGCAAATATTAAAAGAAATAAATGCACGCCTTGGATTTTTAGTTGATGTAGGACTTGATTATTTATCACTTTCACGCTCAAGTGGGACCTTATCAGGTGGAGAAGCTCAACGTATTAGGCTTGCAACACAAATAGGTTCGGGTCTAGTTGGAGTATTATATATACTAGATGAGCCAAGTATTGGTTTACATCAAAAAGATAACGAAAGACTTATAAAAACGCTTATTAAATTACGTAATCTTGGCAATACTTTAATTGTTGTTGAGCATGATGAAGATACAATGGTGGCAGCTGATTGGATTGTAGATATCGGTCCTGGAGCAGGTGAACATGGTGGAGAAATAGTCACGGCGGGTCCACTTAGCAAAATTGTTAAAAATAAGAGATCTCTAACAGCTGATTATTTAAGTGGTAGAAAAAAAATTGAAATTCCCTCCTTACGTAGAATTGGAAACGGCAATAAAATAACTATTAAAGGGGCTAGAGAGAATAATTTAAAAAATATAAATGTCGATATTCCTCTTGGAACTCTTACTTGTATAACTGGCGTTTCAGGTTCTGGAAAAAGTACATTGATTAATGAAATTTTACTGAAAAAATTGGCAAGAGATTTAAATCGTGCTAAAGTAAAACCAGGAGCTCACAAAGATATAGTAGGTCTTGAAAATTTGGATAAAGTAATTAATATTGACCAATCTCCAATAGGTAGAACTCCTCGTTCTAATCCTGCAACATATGTTGGTGTGTTTGATTTAATCCGTGATATCTTTGCACAGACGCAAGAAGCAAACTTAAAAGGATATAAAAAAGGAAGATTTAGTTTTAATGTTAAAGGCGGAAGATGCGAAGCATGTAATGGAGATGGAGTTTTAAAGATTGAAATGCATTTTTTACCCGATGTATATGTGCCTTGTGAAGTTTGCCAAGGAAAGCGCTATAATAGAGAAACTCTTAATGTAAAATATAAAGATAAAAATATTTCAGATATATTAAATATGACAGTTGTAGAAGCTTATGAATTTTTTAAGAATATTCCTAATATAACTAAAAAACTTGAAACCCTTATGGATGTTGGACTTTCATATATAAGACTTGGACAGCCCTCAACTACACTGTCAGGTGGCGAAGCACAACGTGTAAAGCTTGCAACAGAACTTAGTAAAAGAAGCACAGGCAAAACAATGTATATATTAGATGAACCAACAACAGGTCTACATTTTGCAGATGTACACAAACTAATAGGAATATTGGATCGTCTTGTAGAAACTGGAAATACAGTTGTAGTAATAGAACATAATTTAGATGTTATTAAAGTTTCTGATTATATTATAGACCTTGGACCACTTGGTGGGGTTAGAGGTGGCGAAGTTGTGGCAACAGGAACCCCTGAAGAAGTTGCAAAAATTAGAGCATCTTATACAGGACAATTTTTAGAAAGAATTTTGCTCTCTAAAAAATTTGGAGAAGAAAATGAATAATCAACCTAATATATATTATAAAAAATAATAGTATATCAGATAAAATTTTATGTTTAGTAGATTTTATGGCCACCATATCAAATATAATGAACTACCCACTTGTCAATAATGTTGCAGTTGACAGTTTTTCCAACTTTCCCCTTTGGCAAGGTGAAGATATAACTATTAGATAAGCGTTATACACCCCAGTTGTGACTGCTCATTATCTCTTAAAAGGAGATTTTGAACTTGAAATGTGTCCAACAAGTGGTGGTTTGGACAAAGTAAAAAAGCTCAAGAATATGAAGGAATGCTCTCTTTTCAATTATATAATTTAAATAATATTCAGGGATGGAACATCCCAAATAGCTTGCTCAAATACCTAGAAGTTGTAGGAAATACGCAAGAAGATCACTCCTATAAACGTTAACGTAGGAGTGAGTAGTTCACAAGATGATATATAAGAACAATATAATATCATAGAGCAATCAATATCCTGAAGTTTTTGAAAGTATGAAAAAAGAACTAATTAGTTTAGTATTAAATGGTCGAACAACGACTGGTAAAATACAAAAAAATGATGGAGTCGCTATATGGAAAATAGCGAAATATTTAATTGAAGGAGCTATTTAAATGAAAAAAGTAGCATTAATAACAGGAGCCTCCAGTGGTATAGGATTGGAACTTGCAAAATTACATGCCTATAAAGGTGGAGATTTAGTAATAGTCTCAAGAAGAATGGAAGATTTACAAACAGTTGCAGAGCTCATTGATTCTAAATGTCAATCGAAAATTTATTGCATTGCAAAAGATTTATCAAAAAGAGGAGCTATTACTGAAATTTATAATGAAATAAAATCTCAAGATATTGAAATAAGTTATCTTATAAATAATGCAGGTTTTGGTGGACAAGGATACTTTTATGAAAGAGATTGGGAATGCAATCGCGATATGATGGAAGTTAATATGTTTGCCTTAACAGAGCTCACCCGCAAATTTTTACCTGAATTTATTGAAAGAGGAAGTGGAAAAATATTAAATACTTCTTCGACAGCAGCTTTAATGCCAGGTCCTTTACAAGCTGTTTATTACGCAACAAAGGCATATGTTACATCCTTTTCAAATGCACTTGCGTCAGAATTAGAAGGAACAGGAGTAACTGTTACAGTTTTAATGCCTGGAGCTACTGAAACAAAGTTTGCAACTAAATCAGGCATGGATAAAACAGAGTTATTTAAAAATCCTGTACCAGCTAGTAAAGTAGCTAAAGAAGGTTATGAAGCTATGATGCAAGGTCGTTTAGAAATTATATCTGGTGTGCCTTTTCCTTTAAATTTATTTTTAAAATTATCTCCATTTTTATCCAAAAAGAAATTACTTGATTATATAAAGAAAAATCAGCAAATAGAGCAAGTTAATTAACTTAAAATTATTTGCTAATTCTAAGCTATACTAGTATTAGCTAAATATCTATAATGTATTAAATGATCGGTATTCAACCACTACCATAAAGGGATAGTGGTTTTCTGCTTTAATTGTTATAAATATAACTCTAAATTATGATAAAAAGTATACAATTTTCATAATTTTCTAATTTTGAAGGAAATATAATCCTAACTTGCAAAAAATATTTTAACATGGTAAAATTTAGAAAACTTTCAAGGGAGGATTTTATGAATTATTCTGTTATGATTGCTTTTATTGTTTATATAGCTTTTATGGTTGCCATAGGAGCATACTTCTACAAAAAGACCACAAATGTAAGTGATTATTTTTTAGGAGGTAGAAAGCTCGGAGCGTGGGTTACTTCAATGTCTGCACAAGCTTCTGATATGAGTGGTTGGCTACTTATGGGGCTTCCAGGAGCTGCATATTTTTCAGGTCTTTCTGCTGGTTGGATTGCAATAGGTCTTGGAATTGGTACATATTTAAACTGGCTAATAATTGCTAAAAGAATTAGGCAATATACAAAAGTTGCAGGAGATAGCATAACTTTACCGAGCTATTTCACTCATAGATTTAGAGATGAAAAAGGTATTCTAAGTATGATTTGTGCTATGTTTATTTTGATTTTCTTTTTATTCTATACTGCATCTGGATTTGTTGCTTGTGCAAAACTTTTTTCATCTGTATTTGGTCTTGGATACCATGTTTCTTTAATATTTGGTGGAATTATAATTATTGCATACACTTTTGCAGGTGGATTTTTTGCTGTTTCATGGACAGATTTTTTTCAAGGAATATTAATGTTTTTTGCCATTATAATAGTTCCAAGTGTTGCTATATTTGACCTTGGCGGAGCAGCTAATTTTGTAAATGAGATTAATAATATTAATCCTAATATGTTCTCAATATTTAAAAATGTAGATGGTAGTACTCTTTCTTTAATTGGGACTATATCGCTCCTTGCTTGGGGACTTGGATATTGTGGTCAACCGCATATTTTGATTAGATTTATGGGAATTTCTTCACCGAGCGAAATAAAAAAATCACGAAAAATTGCTACTATTTGGATAATTTTTTCACTAACTGCTGCAACTTTAATAGGAATGGTTGGCAGAGCATACTTAACTACTCCATTAGATGCTATAACATCTGAAACAGTCTATATTGAGATGGTTTCAAAAATGTTTCCAGGATTTTTGGGTGGAATTTTGCTCTGCGCAGTTTTAGCATCAATTATGAGCACTGCAGATTCTCAACTTCTTGTAACTGCTTCTGCAATTACTGAAGATTTTTATAAATTTTTTAATAAAGAAGTATCAGAAAAACAACTTATGTGGATTGGTCGCTGGTCTGTAATTATTGTTGCAATTGTGGCATGTTCTATTGCATCTAATCCCGAAAGTAGTGTATTAGGACTTGTTTCATATGCTTGGGCTGGATTTGGAGCAACATTTGGGCCACTTGTTGTGCTATCTCTATTCTATAAAAGAACTACATTAAAAGGAGCTATTGCAGGAGTTATTTCAGGTGGTGTTACAACTATAGTTTGGCAACAAGTTGCTCTAGCAATGGATGGAGCTGGTATTTGGGGATTATATGAAATTGTTCCAGGATTTTTAATTTCACTCATTGTAATTATTTTAGTAAGTAAGTTGGATAAAGAGCCTGCTCAAGAAATTTTAGATGAGTTTGATAGATACACTTTATGTGAAGAATAATTTAAAAAAAATAAAAAAGCAGACTTTTTCTAATCTGCTTTTTTTCGTATACTTTATTCTCGTGTAACTGATTTATCTTTGTCTTTATCTTCTAAGAGAGTATCTAGGCTAAGTAAAATACTAGCTATAATTAAGCCTTTTGACGTGAATGTGACATTGGAATAAAAATAGTCTGAGATATATAGCACTAGCAAAGTAGTAATAAAATCACAGTATACTATAATAACTTTAAACCATTTAGTTTTAGAGGTTTCATTTAAATCAAATGAAAATGAACCTAACTCTTTATTTGTATTTCTAATTAATACACCAATGCCTATTCCTAATAATTTAAATGGTATCTCAACTACAAAGGCTATTATCATAAATATAAAAAGACTTCCAACGCTCTTGTATTTAATACCTGCAGATAATAATACTGTTACTGCCAATGGTCCACAAAATAATACAAATGCTACAAATAGTATAAGTCCAATAACAACTGTATATCTTATAATATCTTTTAACTTTTTTATAAAATCACATCATTTCCTTTCTTCTAAATAGTCTCAAAATAATAGTAAAAATATATAATTGCTTAAAAGCCTCTCTGTATAGCCTCCCCTTTTATGGGGTCTGTTCATCCTAGAGCTAATAATTTTAATTTGTTCATTTAATTCTCCCTTTAGAATATAATTTTTCTTAAAAATATAAAAAAGCATACATATATATACGTATGCTGGTAATTTATTTCATATAACACAAAAAAATATAAACATTAAATTTATTTAGTCATCTATTTTTAGATAAAACTGTCCGTATATTTCTTTAAATTATTATAGCCAAAGATAATCTATTAATAAAAATGCTAAAAAGTATACTACAAAGAATATAGTGGCAATTGGCAAAACGGTTGAATACATTGCCATAATTATTGCTTTTTTCTCTTTCCAAGTTAAAGTTAAATTCTCACTTATTAGTTGATTATCTAATTGATTATCTTTTTTCATATAAATCCCCTCCCAATATTTTTACCTTATTTATCATATAAGTGGCAAGCAACAAAGTGGTCATTGCCATAGTTTTTATATTCTGGAGCAACATTTTTGCAAATTTTCATGCAATTTTGGCATCTGGTATGAAATTTACATCCAGATGGTGGATTTGCAGGAGAAGGAATATCTCCTTCTAATACGATACGATTCATTTTTACAGTTGGATCTGGTGTAGGAATAGCACTAAATAAAGATTTTGTATAAGGATGCATTGGATTTTTAAATATTTCCTTTTTAGGTCCTTTTTCAACTAAATTTCCTAAATACATAACTCCAACTTCATCGGAAATATGTTCCACCACACTTAAATCATGAGAAATAAATACATAGCTAAGACCTCTTTCTTTTTGTAAATCCATTAATAAGTTAATAATTTGAGCTTGTACAGAAACATCAAGAGCAGAAACTGGCTCATCACATATGATAACTTTAGGCTTTAGAGCAACAGCTCGGGCGATACAAATACGTTGTCGTTGACCACCAGAAAATTCGTGTGGGTATCTATCAATATGATGCTCTTGGAGACCACATTCTCGCATAATTTGCATAACATAATTTCTAAGTTCTTTTTCTGGCACAAGCTTATGCTCTCTAACTGCTTCTCCGATAATTTCCCCAACTGGCATTTTAGGACTTAATGAGCTGTATGGGTCTTGAAAAATAATTTGGAGCTCTGGACGAATTGCTCTAAGTTCTTTATTAGAAAGAGCAAATACATCTTTGTTATCAAAAATAACTTTTCCTCCATTATTTTCATGGAGTCTAAGAAGAGTTCTTCCAACAGTTGTTTTTCCACAACCAGACTCACCAACTAAACCAAATGTTGAACCTTGTTTAACTTCAAATGAAACACCATCAACTGCTTTTACCTGACTTACAACTCTTTGAAGAAGTCCACCTTTTATAGGATAATATTTTTTTAAGTCTTCTACTTTTAATATCGCCTCGCTCATTTTTAGACCTCCTTTTCATTATCGTATAAATGACAAGCAACTTTATGTGTATTTCCAATTTGAAGGAGCTCTGGAATAGCGCCGTTACAAGCAGCAATACATTTGTCACAACGGTCTTTAAAGAAACAATGCTCTGGCAAATTCACAGGATTTGGAACTTGACCAGGAATAGAGTATAGTCTATCAACTTCTTGATTTACAACAGGTTTGCTTTTAATTAATCCCATTGTATAAGGGTGCTTAGGATGTAAAAATACATCATGAGCAGTTCCTTGCTCTGCAATTCTTCCAGCATACATAACTACAACATAATCAGCCATCTCAGCAACAACGCCTAAATCGTGTGTAATAAGAAGAATGCTGGCATCTATTTTAGTTTTTAAATCTCTTAGTAAATCTAATACTTGAGCTTGAATAGTAACATCAAGAGCAGTTGTTGGTTCATCTGCAATTATAAGTCTTGGGTTGCAACAAAGAGACATTGCAATCATAACACGTTGACGCATTCCACCTGATAATTCATGTGGAAATGAATTATAAATTCCTTCTGCTCGAGCAATTCCAACAAGCTCTAACATCTTAATAGTTTGCTTTTTCACATCTGCTTTTTTTATATCAATTCTATGCAACATAATAGCTTCATCAATTTGAGCTCCTATTCTAAATACAGGATTTAGACTTGTCATAGGCTCTTGAAAAATCATAGAAATTTCGTTTCCTCTAATATCTTGCATTTGTGAAATTGGTGTTTTAACAATATCAATTGGTCCAGTTGGTCTATTGTATCGAATTTGTCCATCTGTTATTTGACCAGCTGGAGCACTAACTAATTTCATTATAGAAAGACTTGTAACAGATTTTCCACAGCCAGATTCTCCAACAAGAGCAACTGTTTTTCCTTGTGGAATTTCTAAAGTTACACCATTAACAGATTTAACTATACCCATATCTGTATAGAAATAGGTATGAAGATTATCTATTTCTAATATATTATGTGGATTTTTCATTTCTGTTTTATATTCTGATTCAGGTACATCTTTTCGTTTTTTCTCTGCTTCAAATTTTTTAACAATAGCTCTGTTTGTTTTTGAAATTTCTTTCATTCGCTTTTTAGCTTCTTTTTGTAACGCTGTTTTCTTAAACATATCTAACACCTACCTTTTCATTTTAGGGTCAAATGCATCACGTAATCCGTCACCAACAAAGTTAAAACCTAAAACTGTTGTTAAAATAAATAATCCTGGTGGAAGCCACATAAAAATATATTCTCTTAATATAATAGGGTCTTTTACAACATTTACCATATTCCCCCAAGAAGCATATGGAAATGGTACACCAATTCCAAGATAACTATAAGCAGCTTCTGTTAAAATAACGCTACCCATACCCATTGTTGCAACAACTATTAATTGAGGCATAACATTTGGAACTAAGTGTTTCATTATTCTTTTTGCTGGGTGAATGCCAGTAGCTTCTGTTGCAACCATAAATTCTTGCTCTCTAAGACTTAAAATTTGTGCTCTAACAAGTCTTGCAACGCTTGCCCAACCCATAATTCCCATTACAAGAGTAAGCCAATAAATTTTTTGATTTTGTGGTACATTATATGAAAGCAAAAGAGAACTTATTATTAACATTATTGGAAGTGTTGGAAGACAATACATTACGTCTACAAGACGCATTATTAGGTTGTCAATTTTTCCACCAAAATATCCAGCAATACCTCCTAAAGTAACTCCAAGTCCAATTTGAAATAATACTACTACAAATCCTATTGTAAGTGAAATTCTTCCACCATACATAAGTCTTGTAAATACATCACGACCATCTTTATCTGTGCCAAACCAATGTAGAGTTGATGGAGCTTGTTTATTTGCAATTGTTACACCTGTTTCTGCTGGGTCACAACCTTGTAAATTTTCAGTGCAAAATTCTGTTCCATCTGTTGCAGTATAAAAAATTGTATATTCTCCATAAGGAGAAAATAGTGGACCTATGAATGAAAATAAAAACATAGCAACTAATATACCTACACCAACAATAGCAAGCTTATTACGCAAAAATCGTTTTGTTACAAGTTGACCAGGTGTAACTATTTTTTCTAAATTTATGTTTTCCTGAGCCATTCTAATCTCCCCCCTTTTACTTCAATCGTACACGTGGGTCAACCACGCCATAAAGAACATCTGAAACAAGTGTTCCAATTAGTGTTAATGTTGCCATAAATAGAGTTGAGCCCATTATATATGGAATATCTCCACTTCTTAGAGCAGTTAATGCTGTCTTACCAACACCATCAATTCCAAATATACCTTCTGTAATCATTGCTCCTGAAAATAATCCAGGAATCATACCACCTAAAATTGTAACTATTGGTATTAAAGTATTTCTAAATGCATGCTTATATATTACTTTGTGTTCGCTAAGTCCTTTTGCACGAGCAGTTCTAATATAATCTTCATTTAAAACTTCTAACATATTTGTACGACAGTAACGCATAAGACCACCAATTCCTAGTACAGTTAATACCATTACTGGTAGAACATAGTGTTTTGACATATCTAATAGTAAAGCAAATCCTTCATAATCTAGTCGAGCTGTTTTCATTCCTGAAAGGGGAAGAATTCCTAGCCATTGAGAAAATACTCTTTGTAAAATAGCTGCAAAGAAGAAACTAGGTAAGCTCATTCCCATTAGAGCTACTGTTGTAACTGCATAATCTGTTTTGCTATATTTTTTAGTTGCAGAAATAACACCTAATGGAATTGCTATTAAAATTTGTAGTATATACGCAGGGAATGACATCCAAAATGAAACCCACATTTTAGAGCTTATTACATCCGCTACTGGTTCTTGCTCTACAAATGAAGTTCCTAAATCACCTTTAACAACGCCGGATAGCCATTTGATATATCCTTCTGGGATGCTGTCATTTAATCCATATAATTCATTTAAATTGTCTATCATTTCTTGTGTCACTTCAGGATTTCCGCTTGTTATTGTTGATACGTAGTCAATTGGAGCACTTCTAATTAAACAATATATGATTACAGATACACCAACTAAGACTCCAAATCCAATACCTACACGTCTAACGATATATTGCCACATAATTTCTCCCCCTTCTTGCTTAATTAATAAAACAACTCAAACTACGAAAGATAACTGGGAATTATAAATCTCCTACTCAGTCATAGGCTGAGTTATTTCATCAATATATTAACTAGAGCTATAAATTAATAATGGGTTGTCCTAATTTATAGCTCCGTAAAGTGGTTCTAATTATATATTATTTAGCCATCTGTACATTTTGTAATTCATCATAAAAATTATAATATGGTGTCATATCTGTTGGAAGAGATTCAATATCAATCATATTTGGATTGAATACATACATATTCTTACGTTGATATACAGGCATCTCAACAGCGTCTTCCATAATTATTTCTAGTGCTTGGTGATAGAGCTCTGTTCTAACTTCAATATCATTAGTTTTACGTGCCTCAACTATTATTTTATCTAATTCTTCATCATTAATACAGTAGTGATTTGATGGACCAGTTGAATAATATGTTTGATACATATCTGGATCTGGTGTAGAACCCCAAGCAGCAACCCACATATCCCAACCTTTTTGTTTCTGAATATCAAAGAATATTGCTCCATCAGTATCAGCGATTTCTAGTACAGCTCCCATAGCTTCCATATCACTTTTCATTTGAGTAAGAACAGGAGCGGTTGGGTGATCCATTGTTCCACCACCTGGAATACCTACTTCAATACGAAGTTGTTTACCATCTTTCATCAATTTTCCGTCTACTTCTTCATAACCTGCTAATGTAAAATATTCTTTTGCTTTGGCAACATCATATCCATAATATTCAGTGGCATCGTCTGGATATGCCCATGAAACAGTTGACATAGGTCTTTCGATTATAGTAGCAAGCTCACCATAATATGATTCAATTGCTGGTTTACGATTCATTAAATGCATTAGACCTTTACGTACATTGATATCCGGAACACGCTCTGCATTAATTCCAATATATCCGTAGCCTAAATTATCAACCAACTCATAATGAAGACCAGCTTCTTCAACATTTGCAATCATTTCTGGTGATGCACTTGGGTCTGCTATATCAACTTGCTCTGTTCTAACAGCTTCAAATAAATTAGTATTATCTGTTACTTGGAATTTTAATTTTTCAAGTTTTGGAGCTCCTTTATAATAAATAGGATTGCTCTTTAAACTAACAACATTATTTTCAAAATTTTCAAATATAAATGCACCTGCTCCCATAGGTTCGCCATTTTTTTCTTTAATTTTTGAAAGATCACCTTTTACAAATTCAGCATCATAATAATGTTTTGGAAGTATACATATTTCAAATTTTTGCATTGCTACTGGATCAATACCATCTATAGTAACTTGAACTGTTTTATCATCAATTTGTTTTAATCCCGCCACTTCAGTAGCATCACCATTTTTATATTCATCAAGTCCAACAATTGGTAATGTGTTCATAGTTGCAACACCATCATAAGTAGGATCTAGTAATATTAAAAAACTAAACATAACATCTTCAGCTGTCATGAGCTCTCCATCACTAAATTTAATATCATCTTTTAAAGTGAATGTATATACCGTTTGAACTTCACCCGCATCATCTGTTTTTTCTTCTATTTTAAAATCTGATACTCCAGAAACATATTGACCTTGTCTGTCAAGTTCTATTAATGTAGAAAAAACTCTCTCATAAATAGTCCTATCAAAAGATGTTGTGTAGAAGAATGGATTAAATACACCATTTAATTCTGAAATTGCAACTACTGCTGTTCCACCACCAACATCTGATGAACTAGAACTGCATCCAACAAATGCACTAGCAGATATTCCCATTATCACAGATAATAAAGTAAATTTTTGTGCAAATTTTTTCATAAAATCCTCCTTTTTTTATAGAAAAATTAAAGAAATAATTATTTTTTGAAATGTTTATATAATTTAAAATTCATAAATATCAACAATGCTTAAATGT
>LJHE01000039.1 GCA_001983555.1 Candidatus Epulonipiscioides gigas | reverse complement strand
AACTAATGTTCAGTAATTTAGCAAGCTCTACGGGTCGTTCCGACCCTGAACTATAAACTGATTATATTATATTTAGTCTATACAGTCAAGAAATTTTTACCAATTAATGTCACCACCTATAGAGGTGGAAGAATTCTTGCTAAGTGTAGTTAAATCTCTATCATCTAATAAAATATAATGGCTTAATATAATAGACATACAAGTTACAAGTAAATTTTAACAGTATTGTGAACTACCCCCACTTATAGAAGTGTGGGCTTCTTGCGTAAGCCGAACTAATGTTCAGTAATTTAGCAAGCTCTACGGGTCGTTCCGACCCTGAACTATAAACTGATTATATTATATTTAGTTTATAAAGTCAAGAGATTTTAGCAATTCATTACACCACCTATAGAGGTGGGAGAATTCTTGCTAATTTTAGTTAAATTTAAGTCAATCCTATTTTTTAATAATTTATTTATTATATAAAAAAACCTCCACTCCCAAAGATAGAGAATGGAGGCTAGGCTAGTGTGATAACTTTCTAAAACTTAACAATAATACAAATACAATACTAAAATGCATTAAAAATTTGGTAGTCAGTTGAGCAGTTTCAGAATATGCTATTGTGTTGAAATCGATTAATCCATTAGCTGGATTATATCCTAAAAATGTAGTTGCAAATATATAACCAAAAGTAAAAACAGCAAATATTATCATAACTCTAAATAAATTTCCTTTAAACATTTTGAGCTCCTCCTTAATTAATGTGATAATTTTCTAAAACTTAATAATAAAACTGTTACGATACTAAGATTAAGTAAAAATTTTGTAGCTAATTGAGCAGTTTCAGAATACGCTATTGTGTTGAAATCGATTAATCCATTAGCTGGATTATATCCTAAAAATGTAGTTGCAAATATATAACCAAAAGTAAATATTGCTACGAGCATTATAATTCTAAATAAATTTCCTTTAAACATGTAAAATCTCTCCTTAATAAATTGTTTTAGTGATAACTTAATTATAGCCATTCTTTTTTGGAATTTTTTCTGATAAAATATACAAAAAGCGGTAAATATGGATCCATTGTGTAATCTCCTTTTCTATTTTATAATAATTTAATGAAACGCTATTTTTAGTTTTTTCAGTTTAGAAAGAATCTTTTTTATCAATTTTCATATCTTGTGGAATAAAATATACAATGATCTCAAAATCTTTTTTCATTACTCTTTTTCTCCTTTCAAGTTTTTAGTTAAAACCAAGTTTTTTTAGAAGTTTGCAAAATATAGTATACAAATACTGGTAAAAATGAGTCCATTACAAATACCTCCTTTAATTATTTATTATAACTTATATAAAACTTTTCTCCCGTGCTTTTGGAATGACTTTATATAAGCTGGATATGTTAATAATATATGCGACAGATTTGAAAAGTTGCAAGAAATATTATCTCTCACTTGCAGAATATCTCAAAATGAGTAGTAGAACTGTTTTAATTTTAAAGAAAATTTACATAAAATTGCTCATTATAACCAAGTTATATTTCCTACTAATATACTTGGTTATAAAAAAATAGATAAGAAAAAGATTTATTTTATAACTAATAATCATCATAATGACAAATATAAAAATTTATAATATTAAAATTTTCCTACTATTATAAATATTAGCAAATAAAATAAATAAAGCACATTACCTATTTTAGATAACATGCTTTATTTAATGATTTATATTTAAATTAACAATCAATTTTTATAACTATTTTATCTAACTTCATTTATATTTGCAATTTTATATATCTTATAAAATCATTTTGAATATTAAGACAATTTTTCTAACAGGGCTGAAAGAATAGTAACTGCATTTGCAGCGGCTTTTTCTGTAAAGTGCGAAAAATTTACTTCTGCTGATCCATCAGCTCTATCAGAGATTGATCTAATAATTACAAATGGAATCTTATTTAAATAACACGTTTGAGCTATAGCCGCTCCTTCCATTTCAGCACAATATGCATTAAATGTTGTATAGATGTCTTCTTTTTGCGTTAAATTTGCAATAAATTGATCGCCACTTGCTACTCGTCCTATATAAATTTTATTATTTAATTTATTTTCGCTTATTTCTTTAACAAGATTGATTAGACTTTGATCAGCTTCAAAATATGAATTATCCATCCTAGGAATTATGCCACGCGGATCTCCAAAAGCTGTTGTATCAATATCATGTTGAACAGTATCACTTGAAATTACTATGTCACCAATATTTAAATCAGGATGTAATGCTCCAGCTACACCAGTATTAATAATACAATCTACCTCAAAAATATCTGCAAGTATTTGAGCACATATTGCCGAGTTCACTTTTCCTATGCCACATTTTACAACTACTATTTCTTTATTTTTAAATTCTCCACACACAAATTCCATACTTGCTTTATTAATTATTTTAGATATCTTCATATTTTTTTTTAAGGTAATAACTTCTTCTTCCATAGCTCCAATGATTCCAATTTTATGCATAAGTTTTCTCCTTTTAATTAATTTCAAGACCTTATTTAATATAGTACTTTCATTTGAATTATTACCCAATATTTGAGTTAATATACAATATAATCCTAATAAACAGGTATAAATTGCCAAGATTGCTCAAATATATAGTTCTAAATATTTAGCATTTAATAATTCAGAGCAGGTTATTCTTAAAATCTAGGAATATTAAAGGATATTATAACATTGGACTGTTTAAAATAGCTTATATTTTACTTGAAAGCAATGAATAACGTTTTAAATTATTTTTAAAAATACTTAAAATTATGAAAAAAAAGTAATATACTTATAATTGCTTGCATATTATTAACCAAGTGTTAAGTTTTAAAGGAGGCCTTTTTTTGAAACCTTATATTGAAGAAAGAGCCGTAAAAGCAGCAAATTTTATTATCAGTAAAAATGCAACCGTACGAGAAGCAGCAAAACAATTTGGTATAAGTAAAAGTACAGTCCATAAAGATGTTACCGAGCGACTAGAGAAAATTAACCCTCAATTGGCGATGGAAGCAAGACAAATTCTTGAACTCAATAAAGCTGAACGACATCTTCGTGGTGGCCTTGCTACAAAAGAAAAATACCTAGGTGGAACAAAATAGATATTTAAGAGCTAGTTATCAGATTTTTAGATAACTAGCTTTTTTTAGAAAGGAGATAGTGATTATGGGGTTGAAAAAGCAATTTCTCAAAAGTTATTTAGATTTTAAAATAATTGCAGATAATAAAGGTACACTTACATTGTATTCAAAAAAAATTGGAATAATAAAAGATAAAAATGATATTTATATTCATAAAGTTTTTCGCTTATTAACTCAAATTAAAGGTGTTAAAGAAATAAATTTAAATAAATCTGAATGTACAGTTGAAATAATATATCAATCTAATATTTTAAATGCCGAAAAACTTATGAAGTATATTGACTTGATTTTAGATGTTGTTGTAGAAAATGTTAATTTAATAAAAAAATGCCCTGCTAATAGGATTGAAGATTTATTTATTATATTAGAAGCTAAATTGAAGGATAAAATATCAAAAATTCGCTTTTAAATTTATTAATTGTATGTTACAATAGAAAAAAACAAAGGAGGACTTATGTTAAAACTTGTTGCAATAATAACTATGTTTATAGACCATTTTGCGGTAGCATTCTTAAATCCGATGTCTTTAGAATATTCTATTTTAAGATTAATTGGAAGAATTAGCATGCCACTTTTTGCTTATATGCTTGCAAATGGATACATACATACAAGAAATTATAATAAATACTTAAGCCGACTACTTATAATGGCAATTGTAGCTCAAATTCCATTTACTATGTTACTTTATAAAATAGATCTATCAACATTATTAATACCTCAATATTTACCTTTAATAGTAACTAGATTAAATATTGGCTTTACATTTTGCGTTTCATTAATTTTCTTAAAACTTATGGATATTAAAAATACTAAAACTAGTAATATGATAATTACATTTATTGTTGGAGTATTTCTTTTAAATTATGTAAAAAATTGTGATTATGGAGCATACTGTATATTTATTGTATTTGTATTTTATTTATGTATTGGAGCATACAAAAACTCTCCAAAGGCTTTAGCAATAGCTTCAATGCTTATTTTAGCTCTGAGCTTTATTTTTTATGGTGTATCAAATCAAATATTTTCTGCTTTAGCAATTTTACCAATAATATTTGTGCCTAACACAAGGTATAAATACGATAAATGGATATTTTACACATTTTATCCAGCTCACTTATTTATATTAGCAGTACTTAGT
Organism: Candidatus Epulonipiscioides gigas; assembly: GCA_001983555.1. Lineage (GTDB taxonomy): Bacteria > Bacillota > Clostridia > Lachnospirales > Cellulosilyticaceae > Epulonipiscioides > Epulonipiscioides gigas. Next base: position 24,239 of record LJHE01000039.1, on the reverse strand, counting down.
TAGGAATAAAAAAATACTAAGAACTATAAGCTATGATTATTTATTTTTAGCTTTTATTGATAAGTATTTAGCTTAGAAGAGTTATTAAAAGAGAACAAAAATTTATCTCTATTATTAACTTCTTCTAAAGTGAGTACAGTCTATAAAACTTACTTTTTATGTTGTCGTCCTAAATGGTCACAGTAATATTCTTCTCTAATTAGAAGTTGTGACATAGGTACAATTTCATACTCTTTTTCAATTAATTTTTTTATAATAGTATCAAGTGCATCCTTTGTGTAATCTGTTCCTGTATGAAGAAGTATAATAGAACCATTGTTTAAATTCTTATGATTTACAACTTTATCTATAAGTTTTTCAACCCCATAATTTTTCCAATCAAGTGAATCAACATCCCATTGAATTGTATAGTATCCACACTCAGTCGCAGCTGTTACAACATCACTGTTATACTCACCATACGGAGCTCTATATAAATCCATATCAACTCCTATAAGATCTTTAACTTTTTGATGTGCTGCCATTATATCTGATTTAATTTCTTCTTTTGTGAGCTTAGTCACATGTGGATGTCGATCTGAATGATTTGCAATATCATGTCCTTTTTCAAATAGAATTTTGACTTGTTCTGGAAATTTTTCTACCCAATCACCAACAATAAAAAAAGTAGCTTTAACATTATTATCATCTAAAATAGAAAGTATTTCCTCAAAATCTTCAACTCCCCATGCAACATCAAAAGTAAGTGATATTTGTTTATATTCTGTATCTACAGAATATATTGGCAAAATTCTTTCTTCAGCTGTTAATCCTGTAACACCTAAACTTAATATAATAATAAGTGCCCAAATAAATTTAGCTAACTCTCTCAAAGTTTCACCTCCTGTCCAGTTTAGTTTATTCTTAGCATTTTATTATTTTTTATACGTCTATGTTAAAAAGAAGAAGACAAACACACGAAAATTTATAACCTTTCAGTCAATTCAAACTAAACCTACTACTTCGTTTAGTGGATATTTTACCTTTGTAAATTGTCTTGGATCTTCTATTTCTGTTAGAACTATAAAAAAATCATTTATATCATTCAGTTGTACTTTTATCAATATTCTCCTCAACTAATAATATTTTAACTAATTGAGGAGTTTTACACATATTTTTTATTCATGCGTTTGTCTTGAGCTATTCATCTCACTACCTATAGAGGCGGGACTATTCTTGCTTTTTTTAGATAAATTGTTATTTAGCCATTTTAGTATATCTTGTGTAATAATTTTAACATTTTCATTGTCGTCATGTAATAAATCATGCATGCATTTATTATATATTTTTTTTGTTTTATTAATATTGGGTATATTATCAATTATTTTTTCGTTATCCTCGAGCGGAATTACATAATCATTTTCTGCTAGTAGAAATAAGCTTTTTAAATCGTAATTAATGGCATTAGATGCTGCATATTGAATTCCTTTTCTTAAAAATTGGTCAAAAAATCTAGCAGTTGAATTTTTATTTACGAGCATATCTTTCTTAAATACTTTTTTAAATTCTGGACATTTAACTGCTACATTAATTCCACCACGTTTAATTTTATACATTGGAAAATTTGTTCCCATCATTTGATAAAATCCTCGTGGAAAATAGTGACAAAATTTAGGTTCAACCAATGCAGGACATGAAAATATCTGACCATTTAAATCATTTTTATATTTAAGTCCATATAAAAACATAATTAATCCACCCATAGAGTGACCATATGTGTATATGGGTTTATTATATTTTTGTAAACTTGATATTAATATTTTAATATCATTTGTAAATATAAAAAAATCATCAATATCTCCTCTTGCTCCTTTAGAGCGGCCATTTCCCCTATGGTCTATTATGCACACTCCAAATCCATCAGTAACAAGTAAATTGGCAAATTCTATATATCTACCAGAATGCTCCATATATCCATGAGCAATAATTACAATTCCTTTTGCATTTTTTGGAATATCAGTTAAATAAAATAGCTCTGTTCCATCTTTTCCATAGAAATATTTCTCTTTTAAATTCACATGTATTCCTCCTTTATTTACAGGATTTACTTCATATATTTGTTAAAATTATTTATCAAAGTTTTATTTATAGTTTGGATATTTTTTTTCATTTTATACTTATAATAAAATAGATATAAAATATTATATTTTTCTAAATTTTTAAGAAAATGTTAAAAAACTATTGACTAACTGGGTTTATTAATTTATAATTAACTAGGTTAATTAATTTTTTATAGCAAAGGAGGTTGAAATGGCGACTAAACAAGAAATTGAATATGGGCTTAAGCTTTTTCATGAAAATAATCCTCGCATTATTTTTGACAAAATGAAAAATGATACTGCAGGCGTATTTGCTACATTAAAATTTCTTGATAGGACTGGTGGAAATATACGTGCAACAGATATAAGTCAAGAACTTAATGTAAGCACAGCGAGAATGACAGTTATATTACGAAAGCTATATGAGCGAGAACTTATAACCAAAACTCCAGATGAGCAAGATGGAAGGTCTCAATTAATTACGCTTACTCCTTCCGGTAAAGAGATGACAAGAAATTTACATCAACAAATGCATATAACTATAGGCAAAATTATTGATGAAGTAGGGATTGAAGAGTTTGAAAAAGTATTTAAAGTATTAGCTAAAATTAGAGAATTCACCATAGAGCAAGAAAGTGTATTTTTAAATTAGAAGGGGGTAAATAATGCGAAAAATCCTAAGAGAACTCACACAAAGGGATTTAGTCTTTATATTTATTGTTTTGATACTAACTTGTGCTCAAATTTGGCTAGATTTAAGACTTCCAGAATATATGTCAGGGATTACAATGCTTGTGCAAACTGAAGGTAGTGCAATGGGTGATATTTTAATATCTGGTTTTATGATGCTTTTGTGCGCTTTATTTAGTTTAGGACTTTCAATTGTAGTCGCACTAGTAGCATCATATATTTCAGCCAATTTCTCTTATAATATAAGAGGAAGAATTTTCAAGAAAGTAATGTCTTTTTCTATGAAAGAGATTAATGAATTTTCAGCATCAAGTTTAATTACAAGAACTACAAACGACATAACACAAGTACAACTACTTCTTGTTATGGGGCTACATGCTCTAATTAAAGCACCTATAACAGCAGTTTGGGCAATTTATAAAATATCAGGTAAAAATGGTACTTGGACTTTTGCTACAGTTATTGCTGTACTAATTCTACTTATAATAGTTGGAACTTGCATTCGTCTTGCTGTTCCAAAATTTAAACAATTGCAAGAGCAAACAGATGAAATAAATCGTGTAACTAAAGAAAATCTTGATGGACTTAGTGTTGTCCGTGCTTATAATGCAGAAAATTATCAAAATGCAAAATTTAAAATTGCAAATGATAATCTAACAAATACTCATATATTTACAACAAAAGTTATGTCCGTTCTGATGCCTACAGTTCAAGGAACAAGTAATTTTTTAGTTCTTTCAATTTATTTACTTGGAGCAAGTTTAATTAATGCAGCTGTTGGTATGGAAAAAATGGTTTTATTCTCTGATATGGTAGTATTTTCTTCATATGCTATGCAAGTAATTATGTCATTTATGATGCTCGTTATGGTATTTATGATGTTACCACGTGCAACTGTTTCTGCTCAGAGAATATGTGAAGTTCTTGAAACTGATGAGTCTATTATCTCAGGAACTATAAAAGAAAGTGATTTAAATAAACTAGGAGAAATTGAATTTAAAAATGTAAGTTTTAAATATGGGGATGGTCAAGATTATGTTTTAAAAGATATAAATTTTGTAGCAAAACGTGGAGAAACTGTAGCTTTCATTGGGGCAACAGGTTGTGGAAAAACTACTTTAATTAATCTTGTACCAAGATTTTATGATGTTAGTGCTGGTGAAGTTCTAGTTGGTGGAGTAAATGTGCGTGATTATGAAAAGACTGCTCTAAATAATTTAATTGGATATGTTTCTCAAAAAGCAATTTTATTTTCAGGAACAATTTCAAGAAATATCAGTTATGGTGGGGAATTTGCTGAAACTACTCTTAATAATGCTGTTGATGTTGCTCAAGCTACTGAATTTATTTCAAAGCAACATAATACACACCATGGTCATGTAGCTCAAGGTGGTTCAAACTTTTCAGGTGGGCAAAAACAACGTCTATCAATTGCTCGAGCAATATACAAAAATCCTCCTATATTAATATTTGACGACTCATTCAGTGCGCTAGATTATAAAACAGATAGAGTACTTAGAAGTGCTTTAAATGAAACTTGTAAAGACTCAACCAGACTAATTATAGGTCAAAGAATTGGAACAATTAGAGATTGTGACAAAATTATTGTTTTGGATGATGGAATAATTGTTGGAATGGGTAAACATGCAGAGCTTTTGAAAACTTGCGAGGTATATAAGCAAATTGCACTTTCACAGTTGTCAGAGGAGGAGTTAGCATGAAAAAAGAAGAATATGAATTTGGAGCATATAAGAATCAAGCACAGGGAGGTCCTGGTGGTGGCAGAGGTCCAGGCGGTCCAGGAAGAGGACTTGGAGCTGGAGGCGAAAAGCCTAAAAACATGAAAGTTATAACAGCAAAATTACTTAATTATATAAGTAGTTACAAATTTATATTATTAATTGCTATAATATTTGCATTTATAAGTGCAGTTTTTACACTAATTGGACCACAATTTATCTCACAAATTACTAATACAATTTCAGCAGGTATGTCATCTACTATAGATATGAATGCTATTGTTAAAATTGGAGCAACTATTGCTGGAATTTATATTGTAAATTATGTATTGTCAATTGGGCAAGGTTTTATTATTGCTCAAATTATGCAACGAGCAGCACAAAATCTTAGAAGAGATATTTCGACTAAAATAAATAAGCTTCCTATGAGATATTTTTTTAAAGCAACAAAAGGTGATGTATTATCTCGTGTTACAAATGATGTTGATACAATTGGGCGTTCATTTTCACAGTCTATAGGAACTTTTATTCGTGCTATTACTTTATTCTTTGGAGCAATTGTAATGATGCTTATTACAAATGTAATTCTTGCAATAACTGCTCTATTATCTACTGCAATTGGTTTTGTATTTATGAGAATAGTAATGAAAACATCTCAAAAATATTTTAGAAGTCAACAAAAAACGTTAGGACAATTAAATGGTCATATAGAAGAAATGTTTGCAGGACATACAGTTGTAAGAGCATATAATGGAGAAGCAGAAGCAATTCAAATATTCGACCAATTTAATGATATATTAAAAACCAGTGCTTATAAAGCTCAAGCATTATCAGGTTTAATGATGCCTGTTATGCAATTTATTGGTAATCTTGGTTATGTTTGCGTATGCGTTGTTGGAGCATTACTTGCTACAAATGACATAATTAGTTTTGGGGTGATTGTTGCATTTATGCTCTATATTAGATTGTTTACACAACCATTAGGTCAAATTGCTCAATCTATGCAAAATCTTCAATCAGCTGCTGCAGCTGCAGAACGTGTATTTCTCTTTTTAGAAGAAGATGAATTAGCTGATGAAAAGGAAAAAACAGCTACAATAGAACAAGTAAAAGGTGAAGTTGAGTTTAGAAATGTAAGTTTTGGATATACTCCAAATAAAACTGTTATAAATAATTTTAATTTTATTGCTAAATCAGGTCAAAAAATTGCAATTGTTGGTCCAACAGGAGCAGGCAAAACAACTGTTGTAAATTTACTTATGAGATTTTATGAAATTAATAAAGGCGATATTTTTATTGATGGTATAAATACTAAAGACATGAAAAGAGAAGATGTACATTCACAATTTTGTATGGTTCTTCAAGATACGTGGTTATTTATAGGGTCTTTACGTGAAAATCTTGTATATACGACAGAAGGGGTAACTCAAGCTGATTTAGAAAGAGCAACAAAAGCTGTTGGACTGCATCACTTTGTTAAAACTTTACCTGAAGGATATGATACTATTTTAAATGAAAAGATAAATCTTTCTGAAGGACAAAAACAACAAATTACAATTGCTCGAGCAATATTAGCAAATAAAACAATGCTCATTCTTGATGAAGCTACATCATCTGTTGATACAAGAACAGAGCAAATTATTCAAAGTGCAATGGACAATTTAATGAAAGGACGTACTAGTTTTGTAATTGCTCATAGACTTTCTACTATTAAAAATTCGGATATTATTTTAGTTGTAAAAGAAGGAGATATTATAGAACAAGGAAGCCATCAAGAATTATTAGCTCAAAAAGGATTTTACGCAGACTTATACAATGCACAATTTGAAAACTAAAAAATATTTTTTCAAAGGCTTCCAAATTACTACGGGAGCTTTTTAGATTGGATAATATATCTTTTCTATAAGTTGGTCAGGCAAATATTGTTGCTCAACATAATTTCCTTCATATGAATGAGGATACTTATATTCTTTCCCATTCCCAAGTGTTGTAGCTTCAGTATAATGAGCATCTTGTAACTGGTATGGAACTTGCCCAATATCAATAGTTTTAACATCATTAATAGCTGTATCTATACCTATATAACAAGCATTACTTTTCTTTGCTGTAGCAATATATGTTGCTGCTTGAGCTAAAATTATTCTACCTTCTGGCATTCCAACTCTTTCTACAGCAAGCATTGCATTAGTAGCAACAACAAGAGCTATAGGGTCAGCATTGCCAACATCCTCACTTGCACAAATTATAATACGTCTTGCTATAAATTTTATATCTTCACCCGCCTCTAACATTCTAGCCAAATAATGTAGTGTAGCATTTGGATCAGAACCTCTCATACTTTTAATAAAAGCAGATATCACATCATAATGATTATCTCCTTTTTTATCATAATTCAAGATTTTTTTTTGCATACATTCACTTGCAATCTCTATAGTTATATTTATTTTACCCTGATTATCTCTTTGCGTTGTGAGCGTAGCAAGCTCTAATGCATTTAAAGCAATTCTAGCGTCACCATTTGAATTTTTAGCAATAAATTCGGATGCTTCATTTGTTAGTGTTGCATTAAATACGCCTAATCCTTGCTCTACATTGGTAATGGCATTTTGTAATATTGTAATAATATTTTCGGTTGTAAGCGGTTTGAGCTCAAATAGTAATGCCCTAGATAATAAAGCTCTGTTTACTTCAAAATAGGGATTTTCTGTGGTAGCTCCTATTAAAATAATTGTTCCATCTTCTGTATATGGCAAAAGAGCATCTTGCTGAGCTTTATTAAATCTGTGAATCTCATCCACAAAAACAATTGTTTTTCTACCTGATGTTGCTAAAGTATTTTTTGCTGTTTGTACCATATTTACAATATCTGCTTTGCCACTTGTGGTTGCATTCAATATTTCAAATTGAGCTTTAGTACTATTGGCTATTACTTTTGCAATAGTAGTTTTTCCTGTTCCTGAAGGTCCATAAAAAATCATAGATTGCAATTTATCAGCTTGTATCGCACGGTTTAAAAGTGTTCCTTCCTTTAAAATGTGTTCTTGTCCAACTATTTCACAAAGTTTTTTAGGTCTTAATTTTAATGCCAATGGTGAATCAATATTTTTTTCATTTATATAATCAAATAAATCCATTTATATGCTCCAATACTACAATATTTTATTAAGAATATTATATCCAATATCTATTCAAGTCAATCTAATAACAAAAAATTTATACACTATAATGTTGATGATACTTTTTAGAAAGCTTTTTATGCTCCTTATCTCAAATTAAATATTTTATTGAAAGAAAATGTATAATTATCGAAATACAGGAGCTACACCTAAGTGTTAGGAAAAATAAATACTTTTATTTAATATTAATCTTTCTCATTTATACATAACTTTATTGATTTATTTTTATTAATTACAACTTTGACTAATATTTACAAAAATATAATTCTAAAATCACATTATACTAGATAAAAAGTTATAGTATTTCTTAATTACCAATAATATGGTAGTAGTTGTCCATAAAATATAAAGGTATAATTTAGTGTATATATACAAAATTTCTTGTTATTTTTAGGTATAATAACCTAATTAAAAAAATAATTTATTTTTATTGTATATAATTTTTTATTGTGGCAATACTATAAATGTACCAAGTGTGAGGTACATCGCTAAATCCCCCCTCAACCTGGGTTTCATCCCCCGAAACCTGGGTTCTTTTTTTTGCTTATTTACTAAATACATACACCTAACCCCTTAGATTTTATTTTTTTTTTTAAATTACATATGCGTTTATTTCTATTTCTTATGAGAGCATACCAATATATTTCTACAATACATATTTTAAATTTAGTCTTTTCATTGTTAATTGTTAATCATTTTTTTAAAATATTAATTGACTTTTAATATTAAATCATATATACTTAGTTAAGTATTGTTATTTTTTTGCAATTATGTAACAAATTTGTTTGGCACAACCAGGTTCATTTGATAATAGTGTGTACATAGGATATTTATAGATGCGAATAATGGTGGCGAAAATTTAACATTAAAATCTCGATGAATAGAGAAATAATTAAAATTATAAGTTTGTTTGTTATTATAAGGAGGGATTTTTTTGAAATTAACTAAAATATTAGGAACTACACTAATTACAGCTCTAACTATAGGAGCATTTACAGCTTGTGGTTCTAGCGAAGAGACAGCTCAAACAGAAGTAAAAGAAACCGTGCAAGAAGAAGTAAAAAAAGAGCAAAAAATAGAAGCAGTTAAAGAAACTGCTCCAGCAGAACCTGTTGAAGTAATTGAAGAGGAGCCTGCTCGTGACCTTGGTGGAAGACATATTACAATTGCAACTTGGGTTGACGTTCTAGAACCTGAAGAAAAATCTAGTGCACAAGAAGAAGCTCTATGGGAATGGCGTCATGAAATGATGGAAAAACATAATTTTACTATAGAAGAAAAAGCTGTTTCTACTTGGAATGGAACTCTTGAGCTAATGACTACATCAATGCTTGCTGGTGACCCTGCAGCTGAAATTTTCCATGTGTCATCAAGCTTTGTTTCAACAGTTATACAAAATAACTTAGCGTATGACTTAGCAACTCTTGATTCTCTTGATATAGATCATTGGAAATGGGATGAAGCTGCAACAGGAGTATTAACTAGAGGTGATAGCGTTTATGGTATTTTCCCTGATCAAACACCTGGAAACTTTATTTTCTATAATAAAAGATTATTTGAAGAAGCAGGTCTTGATCCAAATCTCCCATATGATTTACAAGCAAGCGGAGAATGGACTTGGGAAAAATTTGAAGAAATTTCAGAAAAATTAAGTCGTGATGTAGATGGAGATGGTATCAATGATACATATGCTACAAATACCAATAGTGCGTTATATAATTCAGCAGTATTGTCTAATGGTGGGTTAATTGTTTCTATGGACGAAGATGGAACATTTGTTAATAATCTTTTAAATTCAGAAACTATCGAAGCGCTTGAATGGGCAGATCAATATTTAAAGAAAGATTATGACTTAGCTCCAAAAAATTGGAATGGTCATGAAACTTTGTTTATAACAGGTCAAATAGCAATGATAATGCATGATAAAGATAAGCTCTTATTATTCCAAGATATGGAAGATGATTTTGGAATGGTTGCTTTCCCTAAAGGTCCTAAAGCAGATAAATATGTATTTAGCGGAACAGGAGCAGGTTGGTTTATTCCTAATACGTATACTAAAGAAGAATCGGAAGACATTGCATTTGCAATGGATATTTGGGCATCAGCTCCTCCAGGATATGATGCTGAAGACGACTGGAAAATGGCAGATTATAAATTATTTAGAGATGACAGAGCAGTTGATGAAACAATGGCTATGACAAAAGAAAAAGATGGAGTACAGTTAGATTATAGACTAGTATTTCCAGGAATTAATTTAAATGACTTAAATCATCAAATGATGTATGAAAATAAAACCGTTGTTGAGGCGGCAGAAACAATTAAACCAGTATTTGATGCAGCAATTGAAAAAGCAAATGCCGATAAGTAATAATTATAGGTCGTGATAATTATAAGTCCCAATTAAATATAAAGGAGCTTAATTAAAGTCCACTGTTTACTAGGAGTCTACCTTTTTAATTGGAGGTGGCGGTAGCTACCGGAATGACGATTGGTGAACGGTGTAGGACTACCTAGTAAGCTAACAATTTTAGTTTTTCAGTGGTCTCATTTTAAAGGTGGGGAAGTGCCAAAGACATATGAGGGTTTAGGGGTAGGCTATACGGTGAGGCTTTCTTGATATCAAAAGACTTTTTTCAGTGCCCACACTTATAGAACTGTGGGCTTCTTGCCAATATTCAGTAACGGGTCGTCCCGCCCCTGAACTATAAACTGATTATATTATATTTAGTCTTTAAATATTCGACTTTTAATCCCATTAGGTTTAAGCTCTATTACACCTTCTTTTAATAACTTGCCAATAGCTCGTTTGAAAGAGGCTTTGCTCATATTAAGACGATTTTTAATTTCTAATGGACTACTTTTATCATGCAAATCTAAAAATCCTTGTGATACATGAATAAATTCTAATAATTTTTTTGCATCTACTTCCATTTGCCCATTAATTTGCTTTCTAACACTTAATTCGAGCTTTCCATCTTCTCTAACTCTGGTAATTCTAACATCAATCCAATCACCAGCTTGATAATTTTGGTAAATTTCTCGCTTTGGTATAAGTCCATGATATTTACCCTCAACTGCAACAAATATACCATATTCATCAGAAACTTGGCATACAAGTCCTTTAGCCGTTTTATTTATTTCCAGTGGAGCATTTATTTCTAATAAATTATAAACCTTCATTGTAGCACAAAGACGCTCTGTTTTATCAACGTATAAACCTACTACATATGATTTATCAGTTTTAACTTTTGTGGTTTGCTCTTTAAATGGTAAAAATAAATCTTTTATTAATCCCCATTCAAGAAATGCTCCAATATTTGTTACTTCTGCAACTTTTAATGGAGCAATTTCACCTAAAATTATAGTTGGACGTTTTGTTGTTGCTACTAATCTATCTTTTGTATCTTTATATATAAAAACGCTAATGTTATCTCCAAGTTTCATAGCGTCTGTAACTTCAGGGTTTGGTAATAACACTTTTTCACAAAATTCTGGGTCAAATGGTAGCTCTCCAAGATATAATCCAAAATCTGATTTTTCAACCACTGTAAGTTCCTGTATTTTTCCTAATTCAATCATTCTAACTCCTAAATATTAATTATTTCATTTTTTGTTGTAAGTTTTCTATTGTAGATTTAGAAAGTCCTGTTAAATCTACTATATCTTCAATAGAATAGTTTTTTTGAATAGCTTTTTTAGCCATTTCTATTTGAGCATCTCCTCTACCTTCTTCCCAATCTTTAGATTTAGGTTCAGAAGCTGTTGGCTCAGATGTTTTTAATTGTTTATTTTTATTTTTATTAATAAGAGAACCAGCTTTAATAATTTCTTTTTCTTCTTGTGTCAAGTACTCAATTGATAATATTATTTCCTTTATATAACCGCCAATTATATAAGCTTTGATTTCTCTACCTTCATCTATTGCTTTTATGATATCTGGAATAAATATAAAATCTCCAACCTTAAATTTAGGTTTTCCTTTTAATATAAACGGTATCATACCCCAATTTATCAAATTTGAGCGGTATCTTTTTGTTGCATATTCTTGAGCAATATTTGCAATACCTCCAAGAACTCTTTGACAACTTGCCGCTTGCTCTCTAGCAGAGCCATCACCTGGCTTATTTGCATATACTACACTACCAATTTCGGTATCAAGAGCAGAAATATTTTCATATCTTTGCAATGTTCTAATTCGCTCATATACTTTTTTAAGCTTTACACTTATATTTTGAGGGTCTACTCCTGACTCTCTTTCTCGTTCATATTCTCTATTTTCTTTAGCTCTGCCTACATATCCCGGGTCGCGTCTTGATAATGTAAATTCAGCAAGTCCAAGAGGATTTGAGCGATATGAAGATGCTTCGCCAGACGGAATGAGCTCATCTGTAGTTGTAACTGGGTCAGTTATAAGAGATACAACTTCAATTAAAATATTATTCGTTAATGGGCTTAGTTCTGGCCAATCCTTTATATTTGGACCATATTTTAAATCTAAATCAGTTTGTGCATTGTTAAAACCATTGTAAACTCTACTTTTATATGCACTATCTTCAAAAGTATAATTTGAATAATCAAGCTCTTTTAAATCTGTTGCAGGAGTAAGAATTCCTCCGTTTATTGAACTTGCAGCAATACTTCGTGCATCCATAAGAGCAACAGATGAAATTTGACCATTACCCGGTTTTGAGCCTTCACGATTTGGGAAATTTCTTGTTGTATGCCTGATACTAAAAGCACCATGTGCAGGCGTGTCTCCTGCTCCAAAACATGGACCACAAAATGCTGTTTTAACAGCTGCTCCTGTTGCCATAATATCAGCTATTATACCCTCTTTTATAAGAGCCATCATAACAGGTTGACTTGAAGGATAAACAGCCAAGTTAAATTCATTATGTCCACAAGTATGTCCCTTTAAAAGTTGAGCTGCATCTTTTATAGAGCTATAAGTTCCACCTGCACAACCTGCAATTATAGCTTGATCAACATGCAATTTGCCGTTTTTAACTTTATTTTTCAAATTAAATTTTACTTTATTATCAAGAAGTGCACGACCTTTAGCTTCAATTTCTTCTAAAACTTCATTTAAATTAGAATTTACATATTCTATTTCATAAGCATTACTTGGATGGAAAGGCATTGCAATCATAGGTTTAATTGTAGATAAATCTACATAAACTAATCCATCATAATGAGCACACTCACCAGGTTTTAATTCTTTATAATCATTTTCTCTATGATGAGCTTTAAGATAGTTTTTGGTCTCATCATCAGTTTGCCAAATAGATGTTAAACAAGTTGTTTCAGTTGTCATGACATCTATACCATTTCTAAAATCAGCATGCAAATTTGAAATTCCAGGACCTACAAATTCCATTACTTTATTTTTAACATATCCATTTTTAAATACAGCTCGAATAATAGCAAGAGCTATATCTTGTGGTCCAACATTTGGATGTGGTTTACCATCTAAATATATTGCAATTACTTCAGGATAATTAATGTCATATGTTTCAGATAGAATTTGTTTAACTAATTCTCCTCCACCTTCACCTATGGCCATTGTACCAAGAGCTCCATATCTTGTGTGACTATCAGAACCCAGTATCATTTTGCCACATCCTGCCATCATTTCACGCATATATTGATGAATTACTGCCATATTAGCAGGGACATATATACCACCATATTTTTTAGCTGCACTAAGACCAAACATATGGTCATCTGCATTTATAGTGCCTCCTACAGCACATAAACTGTTATGGCAGTTTGTAAGCACATAAGGAACTGGAAATTTTGTTAAACCGCTTGCCTTTGAAGTTTGAATAATTCCAACAAAAGTTATATCATGTGATGTTAACGCATCAAATTTTATTTTTAATTTATCCATTGTAGGGGCAGTATTATGAGCTTCTAAAATAGAGTAACTTATAGTTGCTTTATTCGCTTCTTTTAAGTTATATTGCACAAATTTTTCAGCTTCATCTTTTTTAACAATGTCTATACCATTTATTAAAAATACGTCTTCATCATACAATTTAATCATAAAACATCATCCTCATCTTGATAATCTTCAAATTTTCTAAATCTAATATATCTTTTTTCTACAACCTCGTCAATAGGCTGTGATACTAATATATTTAATTTATCTATTAAATATTCTTTTAAAAATAAACTAGCTTGTTCTGGATTATCATGAGCTCCGCCTATTGGCTCTGGCACAATATCTTCAATAATATTAAATTTTAACAATTCACTTGCAGTGATTTTCATCATATTAGCTGCATTTTCTGCAAGTGAACCATCTTTCCAAAGTATGCTTGCAAATCCTTCAGGTGAAAGAATTGAATAAGTTGTATTTTCTTGCATAAAAACAACATCTGCAACAGCAAGTGCTAAAGCTCCACCACTTCCACCTTCGCCAATTATACCAGAGATAATAGGTGTTCTGAGCCTGCTCATTTCAAGCAAATTTCTAGCAATTGCTTCGCCTTGGTTACGTTCTTCTGCACCAATACCACAATATGCTCCTGGTGTATCTATTAAACAAATTATTGGTCTACCAAATTTTTCTGCTTGCTTCATAAGTCTAAGAGCTTTTCTATAACCTTCTGGGTGAGGCATTCCAAAATTTGATGCTATATTGTCTTTTGCATTATTTCCTTTATTTTGAGCAATTACAGTTACAACATGATCACCAATTTTAGCAATTCCTCCTATAATAGCTCTATCATCTTTAAACGTTCTGTCTCCATGAAGTTCTATAAAGTCATCAAATATATTTTCTATATAGAATTTTGCTCTTGGTCTATCTATTTTTCTTGCTATTTGAACTTTATCCCATGGGGTATAGTCGTCAACAATTTGTTTCTTTAGATTTTTTACAAATTTAGTGAGCCTCTTAATTTCTTCTTCCACTTGAGTAGATGGATTAAGCTTTTTAAGTTGTTCTATCATTTCTTGGAGCTTTTCGATTTCATTCATCTTTTTGTGCCTCCTTTTGGTGATACTTCAACAGCTTACCAATTGTAGTTCTTAATTCACTTCTGCTAACAATTTTATCTATCATTCCATGATCTAATAAAAATTCTGCTTTTTGAAAACCTTCTGGAAGTTTTTGCCTTATAGTTTGCTCAATTACTCTAGGTCCTGCAAATCCAATTAATGCATTTGGCTCTGCAAATATTATATCTCCAAGCATAGCAAAACTTGCTGTAACCCCACCTGTTGTTGGATGAGTTAATATACTTATAAATAAAAGACCCTTCTCGTCGTGCCGAGCAAGGGCTGCACTTGTTTTTGCCATTTGCATAAGAGAAAAAATACCTTCTTGCATTCTTGCACCACCTGATGCACAAAAAATTATTACTGGAAGATTATTATTAGTAGCTAATTCTATAGCACGTGTGATTTTTTCACCTACAACAGTACCCATGCTACCCATCATAAATCGAGAATCCATTACTGCAAGGACACATTTTATTCCTTCTATTGTAGCTTCACCCCAAATTACTGCTTCAATTTCATCAGTTTTTAACATATAATCTTCTAGCTTTTTCTCATAGCTATCAAAACCAAGAGGATTTTTGGTGGTAAGTTGTTTATCAAATTCGACAAAACTTTTTCTATCTACAATACTTTTAATACGTACTCTAGCAGAAATTGGAAAATATGCAGTACAATTTGGACAAACACCAGTAGTTTCAGCGAGCTCTTTTACATATACACTTTTTTTGCAATTAGCACATTTGATATACATTCCTTGTGGTATTTCAATTTTAAGTTCACCCTTTTTTTGGGGGTTTTCTTGATATTTTTTCTGTCTAGTTGTTAAACTTTGAAACATTTTTTATCACCTCCCCAAAATTTTTGACAAATTTTTTTCAATAAAAGTAGTATCAAAAGTTCCTTCTTCAAATTGCTTTGTGTGCAATAAATCAAGTTGAAATTCGATATTATTATCTATGCCTTCTATTACAGTTTCACTTAGAGCTCTTTTCATTATGCTAAGCGCTTCTGTTCTATCCTTGCCTAATGTAATTATTTTAGCAATCATAGAATCATAGGTTGGTGGAATGGTATAATCTTGATATATATGAGAATCTATACGAACACCTTTTCCACCTGGAAAATAAATAGCTGTAATTTGACCTGGAGATGGTCTAAAGTTTTTAGAAGGATTTTCAGCATTTATTCGACATTCTATAGCAGAACCTTTAATATTTATATCTTCTTGAGTAAAATCTAGTTTTTTACCCATTGCAATTTTAATCTGCTCTTTTACAAGGTCAATACCTGTTACCATTTCTGTTACAGGATGCTCAACTTGAATGCGAGTATTCATTTCAATAAAATAAAAATTATTATTCTTATCTACTATAAATTCAATGGTTCCAGCATTTTTATATTTAACAGCCTGAGCAGCTTTAATAGCTGCTTTGCCCATTTCTTTTCTCATATCTTCACGTATAAATGGTGATGGAGACTCTTCAATCACTTTTTGATGTCTTCGTTGCATTGAGCAATCACGCTCGCCAAGATGAACTATATTTCCATGATTATCTCCTAAAATTTGAAACTCAATGTGTCGTGGATTTTGTATATATTTTTCCATATACATACTACCATCACCAAATGCAAGAGATGCCTCTTCACTTGCACTTAAAAATGCTGGTTCTAGCTCATTTTCATTAAATACTATTCGCATACCACGACCACCACCACCAGCAGATGCTTTAATCATTATAGGATAGCCTATTTCTTTGGCTACTAAAAGAGCTTCATGAATAGTACAAACTACTCCATTTGAGCCTGGAACAACTGGCACACCTGCTTCAATCATTAATTTTCGAGCAGCAGCTTTGTCCCCCATATTTTCAATCATTTGATAGGTTGGCCCTATAAATGCAATATTACACTCTTCACAAATATGAGCAAATTTAGAATTTTCAGATAAAAAACCAAATCCTGGATGAATAGCATCAGCCCCTGTGCATATTGCAGCACTAATAATATTTTCAATATTTAAATAACTATCCTTAGGAGCAGGTCCTCCAATACAAACTGTTTCATCAGCAAATGTTAAATGTAAAGAATCCTTATCTATTGTCGAATATACTGCTACTGTTCTTATATTCATTTCTTTACAAGCTCTAATTATTCTAAGTGCAATTTCCCCCCTGTTAGCTATAAGAATTTTTGTAAACATTTATTCACCATCTCCAATAGCAAAGGTAAGTTCTGCTTTTGCAACAACTTTACCATCCACTGTAGCCACTGCTTCTCCTACACCTATTGGCCCTCTTTGCTTAATTATTCTACATTCTAATTTTAAAACATCTCCTGGCATAACTTGCTTTTTAAATCGAGCATTATTAATTCCACCAAAAAATGCTAACTTTCCTTTTAATTCTTCTTGAGATAACAAGGCAATAGCACCCACTTGTGCCAAAGCTTCAATTATTAATACACCCGGCATTACAGGATAATTTGGAAAGTGTCCTGTAAAAAATTGTTCATTCATAGTAACATTTTTATAACCAGTTGCACCTTGTTTATCTTCATGAATTTCAGCTTTATCAACTAATAAAAAAGGATATCTATGAGGAAGTATTTCCATAATTTGTTTTATATCTAACATATTAGCTCTCCTTTTAATCTATTTCAAAAATTGGTTGGTCAAATTCTACCATTTGTCCATCTTCAACTAAAATTTTAGTTATTATTCCTGCTTTATCTGCTTCTACTTCATTCATTAATTTCATAGCCTCAATAATACAAATTATATTGCCTTTAGTTATGTCATCTCCAACAGATACAAAAGGTTTTGAATCAGGTGAACTTGCTCTATAAAATGTACCTACCATAGGAGATTTAATATATTTAACAGTTTTTTCTATTATTGGTTGTGCTAGTGGAGGAGCAAAAAGACTTGGTGGAGCAGCTGGTATTGCAAGTTGATTTTGGTGTGGCATAAATGGTGTTACAGTTTCTTTTTTTAGCTCTAATTCAAATGCACCTTGTTTAATTTTAAGAGCAGTTAAATCAGAGCTTTTAAATTCTTTCATTAAACTCTTAATTTCATCAATATTCATTTTATTTTCCTTCCCATTTTTTAAATATCAATGTGCCATTATGCCCGCCAAAACCTAAAGAATTACTCATGGCATATTCAATATCTTTTTTACGCCCTATATTTGGAACATAATCTAAATCACATTCTTCATCTGGAACTTTTAAATTAATTGTAGGAGGAATAAATCCTTCCTGCAGAGCTTTAACTAAGATAACAGCTTCTATTGCACCAGCTGCTCCAAGTAAATGTCCTGTCATAGATTTTGTAGAACTTACTAAAACAGTTGTGTCATTACCAAAAACAGTTTTAATAGCTTGAGTTTCAAACTTATCATTATATTCTGTACTTGTTCCATGTGCGTTTATATAGCCAATATCATTTGGTGAAAGATGAGCATCATTTAGTGCCATTTCCATTGCACGAGCTGCTCCGTCGCCACCTGGTGCTGGACTTGTAATATGATATGCATCACCAGTTGCTCCATAACCAATAACTTCAGCTAAAATATTTGCTCCTCTAGCTTGAGCGTGCTCAAGAGTTTCTAAAACAATAACTCCTGCTCCTTCACCCATTACAAAGCCATTTCGCTCTTTATCAAATGGAATAGATGCTCGCTCGGGATCAGTACTTGTACTTAATGCTGTTAATGCTTGGAATGCAGCTATACCAGTTTTTGTAATTGTAGCTTCTGCTCCACCAGCAAAAATTACATCATTTTCACCATTTTGTAATGACCTAAAGGCATCTCCTATGGAATGAGTTCCAGATGCACATGCTGTTACTACAGATGTACAAATTCCTTTTGTACCAAGATGTATTGCAGCTGTTCCAGCTCCCATATTTGCTATAGCCATAGGAATTGTAAATGGTGAAACTTTTCTTACGCCTTTATCATGCACATTAATTATTTGGGTTTCTAAAGTTTCAATACCTCCAATACCTGAACCTAATATTATTCCCACACGATTTGCATTTTCTTTTTCCATATCTAATTCTGAATTAACTAATGCTTCTTTTGCAGCATATATGCCAAATTGTGAATATCTATCAAGTCTTTTTAATTCTTTTTTAGGTATATATTTTGTAAAATCTATGTCAGTTACTTCAGCTGCTAAACGAGCTTTATATTCATCTGTAAGAGGAAACCTTGTTATTTCATGTATACCACATGTACCATTTTTTATGTTTTCCCAAAATTCATCTACTGTGTTACCAAGAGAAGTTGCCACTCCAAGCCCTGTAATTACAACTCTATGTTTCTCCATATTTTTCTCCTTTTTAAACTAGGCGGTTGGTTACATAACCATTCCGCCATCTACTCGTATTACTTCGCCAGTTATATAACTTGACAAATCACTTGCTAGAAAAAGAGCTGTATTTGCCACATCTTGTGCACTACCTAATTTATTCATAGGAATATTACTAAGAGCAGCATCAATAACTGTATCACTAAGTTTTTTTGTCATATCTGATTCTATAAAACCTGGTGCTATAGCATTTGCTCTTATATTTTTTTTGGCAAATTCTTTTGCAGTAGTTTTTGTCATTCCAATAAGTCCTGCTTTTGATGCAGAATAATTTATCTGACCTACATTACCACTAAGACCAACAACTGATGCCATATTTATAATACTTCCGCCAGTTTTATTTTTGAGCATAGGACGTGCTACATGTTTTGTGCAGTTGAATGCTCCTTTTAGATTTACTGCTATTACTTTATCAAAATCATCTGCTGTCATTCTAAGTAGAAGTTGATCTCTTGTAATACCTGCATTATTAACTAAAATATCAATTTTGCCAAATTCAGTTAATGTTTCATCTATTAAAGTTTTAGCTTCATTAAAATCTGCAATGTTAGCTTTAACTGCTACAGCACGAGCTCCAATATGCTTAATTTCTTCAACAACTTCCATTGCTTCATCTTTTAGTTCATCTATAGGATAATTTACTACAATATCTGCACCATTTTTTGCAAATGTTATAGCAATAGTTTTTCCAATACCTCTTCCACTTCCGGTTATTATAGCTACCTTTCCTTTAAGCATATTAACTTTCTTCCTTTCACTAATTTAACATGGACATGCTGAAACTCCCACCCCTAAAGGAGTGGGCTTTACTCCCATTGAGATAATCCATGTCCCTATATTTTTAGAGCTTCTATTGTTTGGTTTAACGTTTTAGTATCTTCGATATTATAAGTTTGTATATCTTTAGAAATTTTATTTACAAAACCTATCAAAGTCTTTTTAACTCCTATTTCAATAAAAGTATCAAACCCATCTTCTATTAACAAATTTATACTTTCTCTAAAACGTACTCCTGTTACAACTTGCTCTGGTAAAAATTCAATTGCTTCATCTTTAGTCATATAATTTGCACTTACATTACTTACAATTTTAGTTGTTGGCTCGTTAAAATTAAATTTTCTAATTTCAAGAGCTAATTTTTCTTTAGCATCATTCATCAAAGGACTATGAAATGCTCCACTTACTTTCAATGGAAGAACTCTTTTTGCTCCTTTATCTTTTAAAAATACATTTGCTTTTTCAAGTTCTCTTAAATCACCTGATATTACAACTTGTCCAGGACAATTATCATTTGCTAATGTTACTTGATTTAAATACGTACATACTTCAGATACAATTTCAGGAGCAAGTCCTATTACAGCGCTCATACCACCTTTTGTCTTTATAGCTGCTTCTTCCATAAATTTTGCTCTAGCATCAACAAGTTTTAAGCCATCTTCAAAACTAAGAATTTCACTTGCTACAAGTGCGGCTATTTCTCCAAGGCTAAATCCAGCAAAAGCATCTGCTGTAATCCCTTGTTTGATTGTAACATAATAAGCTGCCATTATAGTTGTAAATAGAGCAGGTTGTGTATATCGTGTTTGATTTATTACACCATTTGCATCAATAAAACAAACTTCTTTTATATCCCAGCCTAAAATATCATTTGCCTTATCAAAAATCTCTCTTGCTTCTTCAAAATTATCATATAAATCTTTTCCCATTCCTGGATATTGAGCTCCCTGACCTGAGAATAAAAAAGCTTTTTTCACTTTTTACACACCCTTTTTTAATTAGTTTCAAAATCTACTAATTCTTTACTATTATTAATTATGGTTGAGAGCTCTGTTAAATAATCATTGATAATTTCTTTAGCACTTTGCTCTTTTGTAATCATGCCAGCAATTTGACCTGACATTACACTTCCACTTGTAACATCTCCTTCAACAGCTGCATTTCTTAATGCACCTGAACCAATTATTTCTAATTCTTCCAGAGTTGCTCCGTTTTTTTCAAGTTTTTGAAATTCACGAGTCATTTTATTTTTTAAACTTCTAACTGGATGCCCCGTACTTCTTCCAGTTGCAACAGCATCTGTATCTGTTGCCTTAATAATTTTATCTTTATAATTTTGATGCACATTACATTCTTTTGCAACCAAAAATCTTGTTGCAACTTGAATTCCTACAGCTCCTAACATCAGAGCTGCCGCAAATCCACGACCATCTCCAATTCCACCAGCTGCAATTACAGGAATATTAACAGCGTCCACTACTTGAGGAACTAAAACCATTGTAGTTAGCTCACCTATATGCCCACCAGCTTCTGTCCCTTCAACAACAACAGCATCAACACCCAGTTTTTCCATTCTTTTTGCAAGAGCTACAGATGGAACAAGAGGTATTACTTTAATTCCGTTTTCTTGCCATTCTTTTAAGTATTTACCAGGATTTCCAGCGCCTGTTGTTAGAATACTAACTTTTTCTTCTATAACAACTCTTGCCACTTCATCAGCAAACGGACTTAGTAACATTATATTTACACCAAATGGCTTGTCTGTTTGTTTTTTACATTTCCTTATTTGTTCTCTAACCCAGTCTCCTGGCGCATTTCCTGCCGCAATAATACCAAGCCCTCCAGCATTTGAAACAGCTGAGGCGAGGTCTGCATCAGCAATCCACGCCATAGCTCCTTGGAAGATTGGATATTTTATGTTTAGCATTTTACAAATACTATTCATAAATTTTCCTCCTAGTTATTAATAATTAGTTTATATTTTTTTATATTAAAATTATTTTTGGTTAGCTTCAATAAATTTGACAACATCTGCGATAGTCTTTAAGCCTTCTTCGTCTTCACTATCAACAGTAACATCAAATTCTTCTTCAATGCTCATAACAATATCAACAACGTCTAATGAATCAGCCTCTAAATCATCTTTTAAACTTGATTCTAATTTTACCTCGTCTGGTTCAATACCTAATTTGTCTGCAACAATTTCTTGTAATTTTTCAAATATCATTTTTTTTCCTCCTTATTTGTTTGTATACAATTTCAAAAAGATAAATCTCATTAAGAAAATAATTTTTACCATTCAAGCAATAGACTACCCCAAGTTAGCCCTCCACCAAAACCAACTAATACAATTTTATCACCTGTATTAAAGTTTGCTTTAGCCTCATATAGAGCTATAGGGATGCTTGCGGCTGAAGTATTGCCGTATTTATCTAAATTTTTAAAAAATAATGATTTATCTATCTTCATTTTCTTAGCTACTGCATCAAGTATTCTTTCATTTGCTTGGTGTAAGATAAAATGTTTGATGTCCGATAATTTAACTTCTGTATTTTGTAAAACTTTTTCTATACATATAGGCACAATATTGGTAGCAAATTTATATACTTCACGTCCATCCATTTGCATATATGGAGTTACTAGTTTTTCTTCAATCAAACAATTTTTTAATGGAGTGCTATTTAATGTAAGGGAACAACCATTCTTGCCATCACTTTGTGTATACATATTTAAAATTTTATTATTATCAGTTGCTTCATAAATTACGGCTCCAGCTCCGTCGCCAAATAAAACACAAGTATTTCTATCTTGCCAATTAATTGTTTTACTTAAAACTTCAGCGCCTATTACCAAAACTTTTTTAACATCACCACAACGTATAGAATTTATTGCTATCTTTGACCCATATATAAAACCGCTACAGGCAGCGCTTATATCAAATGCAGTAGACTTTATTGCTCCCAGTGCCGATTGAACCATGCAAGCAGTGCTTGGCATAAATAAATCCGGCGTAATGGTAGCTACTATAATCATATCAAGAGCAGAAGCTTCAATATTTGCATTTTTAAGAGCTAGTGCAGCTGCTTTACTTGCAAGCTCTGTGGTTGTTTGACCATTTGAAATATATCTGTTTTTTATGCCTGTCCTAGTTGTTATCCATTCATCTGAAGTATCAACTATAGTAGATAATTCCTCATTTGTCAGGACATACCCAGCTTTAGAACTTCCAATGCCACTAATCTTAACCCCCTTCATTTATAACACTCCTTTAATAAAAATTTGTTAATAGAAATTATTAAATATAATTTTTTAATTTCTATCGTGAGTATACCTTGACTAATTTATACTGTCAAGATTTTCTCTAAATAATGATTAGTATATCCGTAAATTAGATAATTCAATCATAGTATTTACTATTTTTTCAGAATTAAACCCAAATTTGTCAACTTCTATAAAAATTGGATTAGCTTGGTTGTTAAACCACGTGAGCTGACGCTTGGCAAAACGTCTTGTATTCCTTTTTAGAAGTGTAATTGCTTCATCTTTTGAAATTTCATTTCTAAAATATGGATAAAATTCTTTATAACCTATTGCTTGTATAGAGGCTAAATTCTCCTTTAAACCTTTGTCAAATAGCTTTTTAACTTCTTCTATCAATCCATTTTCTATCATTATATCAACGCGCCTATTAATTCTTTCATATAAAGTAGCTCTATCCATATTTAGTGCAAAAAAGCTATACTTATAAGGGGAAATATTTTCAAATCGTTTACTTTTTTCTTGAAGATTATGTTGCGAGATAGGACAATTATTTTGATAGAAATATTCAATAGCTCGAATAACTCTTTTTATATTATTCGGGTGAATAGTTTTGGTACTTTCTAGATCAACTTCCATCAATTTACTAAATAATGCATCTTGACCATATTTTTTATAATATTCTTCTAATTCGCTTTTATATTCTTTATTAGTATTTTCATCAAATATTGTATCAAATAAAATAGCATTAATATAAAATCCCGTGCCTCCAACAAGAATAGGAATTTTCCCACGACTAGAAATTTCTTCTATATGATTTTTTACTTCTTCTTTAAACCAAGCAACAGAGCAACTTTCCGTAGGTTCTAATCTATCGAGCATATAATGTGGTACATCTTGCATCTCTTTTTTTTGTACTTTTGCGGTACCAATATTCATCTCTTTATAAACTTGCATCGAATCTGTACAAATAATTTCGCCATTAATTTTCTTTGCGAGCAACACACTTGTCTCTGTTTTGCCAGACGCTGTAGGCCCAGCTATTAAAATAATTTTCATATTCAATCCTTTTTTAGGTCAGTTTCAATCCTTTTTAGGTCAGTATAACATTTCTACTAAAAAGAAACTAGTATCTAACA
>LJHE01000038.1 GCA_001983555.1 Candidatus Epulonipiscioides gigas | reverse complement strand
TGACCTATTGGTCTTTGTGTCTTTCTTGACTAAAGAATTGTTAAAGATTAATAGGATTAATCTTTGTTTTCGGTTTTGTTGTAGATTATTTATAATCTTCATCATGTTTAGTTTTCAAAATACAATTTGAATAATGAGAAACAAATCTCATATTCAATTAGAGAATAAGATAATAAATCTTAATGCTCTGAATTATAAGTCATATTTTTATATTTGGCAACCATCTATTCTCCCTAGTCGTCTCCAACTAAGTACCGTTGACCGCTTTAAGCTTAACCATCGTGTTCGGTATGGGAACGGGTGTTTCCAAAAAGCGCATCATCACCAAAAATTTATCTTGCTCGTATTTGTTTCGACTTGTGTAATATTACAGTATATTATCTTTTATGTCAACCCTTTTTATAAAAAAGTTTAAAAAAAAATCTATTCTTGCAAGAGAATAGATTTTCAAAATTTATATAAACTATGAGATATATCATTATCTAAAAGGCTTATTCTTTAATTTAATTGCTCTCTATATCTAACATTACAATATCTCCAAACCAAAATCTACCTTGAGAATTTAATTCCCATCCTTCAATTTCATCAGCTGCTAATAGTACATTTACATAATAATAAACGGGAATAATTGGTAAATCAGACATAAGAATTTCTTCGGCTTTGTATAAATGATTCATACGCTCCTGACCAATAGTAGTTTTTGAAAGAGCTAATTGCTCATCAAATTCTGGATTCGAGTATGGTCCATTATTATGTGGATGTCCTGTCTCAAAAATACTTAGCATTGCAAATGGATCTGCATAATCTCCAAGCCAACCATGTCTTGCTATATCATCATATTGTTGGTGAATTCTTATTTCTTGAAATACAGCCCATTCTTGATTTATAAGAGTAACATCTATACCAAGATTTTCAGACCACATTTCTTGTATGGCTTCTGCAACAATTTTATGAGTTTCATTTGTATTATATAAAATTTCAATTTCAGGAAATCCTTCTCCGTCTGGATATCCAGCATCTGATAGAAATTTTTGTGCAGCTGCTATATCTGCTTGAATAGGTATATTATAGTCGCTTGCTCCATCTTGAAATTCATTTCCTTGTTCATCAAAAAAACCAGGACCTACAAATCCAGTTGCTGGAACTTCACCTGCTGCAGTTAGCTCAGTAATTGTCTTGCGATCTATTGCATAATTAAGAGCTTTGCGTACGTTCATATCGTCAAATACTTCATTATTTAAATTCATTATCATAAAATATGTTCCAATATCTGGTTGTACATAAAATTCAGGGTTTTCTACCATAAGTTTTGGAATTTCTGCTGCTGGAATAGTTTCTAATAAATCTAATTGACCTGTAGTGTAAGCTGTATACGCAGTTGAAGAATCAACAATAATTTTACAAGTAATTTTTTCTAGTGCAACGTTTTCAGCGTCCCAATAATTTTCGTTTTTAACTAAAATAAATTCATCACCTATGGTATATTTTGCTAACTTAAATGGACCATTAGAAATTGCTGTTTCAGGATTTTTGGCCCAAGTTCCATTTACATCAACAATATCTGAACGCACAGGCATAAATGCAGCAGCAGTAATAAGTTGTAATAAGTATTCTGTTGGGTTTGTAAGTGTTACTTCAAAAGTTTTATCATCAATAGCTCTTACTCCAAGTTCAGATGGAGGCAAATCTCCTTTTGTAACTGCTGTAGCATTCAATATATTCGCACTTTCCATAACATATGCATAAGTTGAAGCAGTTTTTGGGTCAGCTGCACGTTGCCAAGCAAATACAAAGTCATGTGCAGTTACGGGTTGACCATCTGACCATTTTGCATCTTCTCTTATATTAAATATGTAAGTAAGTCCATCATCTGAAATTGTCCAAGATTCTGCTATAGCTGGTACAGTTTTTCTATCAACTTCTCTTACTAATCCGTCAAATATATTATTAATAATTTGACTACCATCTATTGCAGCGTTTAATTGTGGGTCTATAGTAAGTGGGTCAGAGCCTAAGTTATAAACTAATTCTTGTTTTTCAGCAATAGGATACCCTTCAGGTGAAAGCTCTATTTCTTGTATATCGTTAGATGTAACCGTTGATGTAGGTTGCTCTGTTTCCGAGCAACCTGTAAAAATTGCAGTTGTACTAACTAATACTAATAATATTGACCAAAATTTTTTACTCATTTTTTATCTCCTTTTTTATTATATTTTCTACTATATACGCATTATAATTACTATGTATTTTATGCTAAATTTATGTAAAATAATAAATTTAATAATTTTTAGCTTTAAGTTATATGCAGAAATTTTCCTACAATATGAGTTATTTATACTTCTATTTTGTATTATTTAACGTTCAAAATTTAATAATAAATAAATTTTTTACCTGTTATTGTGCAATTTAATATTGTCTTACATGATTTTTTTTGAACTTAAAAATACTCCTCGAAAGGAGCATTTTCAAAATTATTGTTCAAAATCTAGCATAATGATATCGCCAAACCAAAGTTTTCCTTGTGAATTCATTTCCCAACCTTCAATTTCATCAGTAGCTATTAATGTATTTACATAGTAGTAAATTGGAATAACAGGCATATCAGCCATAAAAATTTCTTCCGCTTTGTACAAGTGATCCATACGTTCTTTACCAACTGTAGTTTTTGCAAGAGCCATTTGCTCATCAAATGCTGGATTTGAATATCCTCCATTATTTTGAGCATTACCACTTATAAATATTTCAAGCATTGTATTAGGGTCTGTATAATCTCCAATCCAACCATGTCTTGCAATTGAATCATAAGTTTGATTATTTCTAGTTTCTTGGAATACAGCCCACTCTTGATTTGTAAGTTTTACATTTATACCAAGATTTTCAGCCCACATTTCTTGAAGAGTTTCAGCAATCATTTTGTGACCTTCACTGGTGTTATAAAGAATTTCAAGTTCTGGGAAGCCTTCTCCACCTGGATATCCTGCATCAGCTAAGAATTTTTGTGCAGCAACTACATCTGCTTGAACAGGTATGCCATAGTCACCTGAAACTTCACTAAATTCATTTCCTTCTGTATCAAGGAAACCAGGTCCAACAAATCCTGTTGCTGGAATTTGACCTGCTCCAACAAGTTCAGTGATTATTTTACGGTCTATAGCATAGTTAAGAGCATTACGCACATTTATATCTTGTAATACTTCATTATTTAAATTCATTACCATAAAGTAAGTTCCTATATAAGGAAGTATATAAAATTCAGGATTTTCTACCATAAGTTTTGGAATTTCTGCTGTTGGAACTGCCTCAAGTAAATCTAATTGACCAGATTCATAAGCTGTATAAGCTGTTGAAGTATCAACAATCATTTTACAAATAACTTTATCTAAAGCAACATTTTCAGCATTCCAGTAATTTTCGTTTTTAACAAGTACAAGTTGATCACCAAGGTCATATGATTCTAACTTAAATGGTCCATTACAAACAGCTTTTTCAGGAGTTTTTGCCCAAATCCCGTCAACATCTACAATATCTTGACGTACAGGCATAAATGTTGCAAAACCTGTAAGTTTTAAGAAATATTCTGTTGGATTTGCAAGAGTGACTTCAAAAGTCTTATCATCAATTGCTTTAACACCAAGTTGAGATGGATCCATTTCTCCTTTTGTAACTGCACCAGCATTTAATATGTTAGCACTTTCAATAATATATGCATATTCAGAAGCTGTTTTTGGATCAGCCGCACGTTGCCAAGCAAATACAAAATCATTTGCAGTTACAGGTTGCCCATCAGACCATATTGCATCATTTCTTAATTTAAACGTATAAACAAGCCCATCATCTGAAATTGTCCAAGATTCTGCCATACCTGGTACGACTTGACCTCCTACTTCACGAACCAGTCCTTCAAATGTATTGTTAATCACTTGACCACCATCTACTGCAGAGTTTAATTGTGGATCTATAGTAAGTGGCTCTGAGCCTAAATTATATGTTAATTCTTGTTTTTCAGCAATAGGATATCCTTCAGGAGAAAGAGTAGCTTCTTTAGGACTTTCTGTTTTTGCATCTGATGAATTTGTTTCATCACTTCCCCCGCAAGCTGTAAATAATGCTGCTCCTGTAACTAATACTGCTAACATTGATAAGATTTTTTTATTCATTTTATTAATCCCCTTTTGTTTTATAATAAATTTAGCTAAATAAATGACAAGCAACCTGATGATTGTCTTCCAAAGTTTGTAAGACAGGTTCTACTTCTTTACAAATTTTCATACAATATTGACACCTAGTTCTAAAATGACATCCGGAAGGTGGATTTAGTGGACTTGGTACATCGCCTTGTAATACTATACGTGATTTTGATTTTTCACTTTGTGGATCGGGTATTGGGATAGCAGAAAGTAATGCTTTTGTATAAGGATGTTCTGGATTACTATACACTTTGTCCCTATCTCCAATTTCAACTAGTTGACCAAGATACATAACACCTATTCGATTTGATATGTGTTTTACCATTGATAGGTCATGAGCAATAAATAAATATCCAACTCCAGTTTTTCTTTGAATTTCTTCTAGCATATTTACAACTTGAGCTTGTATTGATACATCAAGAGCTGAAATAGGTTCATCACATATGATAAATTCTGGATTTACTGCTAAAGCTCTAGCTATTCCAATACGTTGGCGTTGACCGCCTGAAAATTCATGTGGATAACGACTTGCATGGTCTTTCATAAGCCCAACTCGCTCTAATAAATTAGCAATCATATCATCTCGATCTTTTGCAGAAGTCGCTACTTTATGAGTGTCTATTGCTTCACCAATTATATCAGATATTGTCATACGTCCATTTAATGATGCATATGGGTCTTGAAATATCATTTGCATTTTTTTGCGGTATGGTAACATTTGCTTTTCTGTAAAATTAGTAATATCAACTCCATCAAATACAATTTTACCACTTGTTGGTTGATATAATTTTAATATTGTACGTCCTGTTGTACTTTTTCCACAACCTGATTCACCTACCAGCCCAAGTGTTTCACCATGAGCTACGGTAAAGGATACATTATCCACTGCTTTAACATGTTGCTCTGTTTTTTTTAAAAGTCCTGATGTTTTTGTAAAGTATTTTTTTAAATCTTGAACTTCTAATAAATTAGACAATTACATCACCTGCTTTCTTACAACTTCTGGTGCATCAGGATGATATAGATGACATCTTGACTTATGCCTTTTGGTCACCTCATAAAGCTCTGGTACTTCTTCCAAGCAAATTTCCATAGCATATTCACACCTTTTACAAAATGCACAACCCTTTGGAGGATTTAACATATCAGGTGGAGAGCCTGGTATTGGAATAAGTTTCTGCTTAATTAATATATCGGGATTTGGAACTGATTTCAATAGCCCTATTGTATAGGGATTTTTTGGTTCTGAGAATAAATCAATTACACTTGCCTCTTCCATTACCATTCCACCATACATAACAATAACTCTATCACATAATTCGGCAATTACTCCCAAATCATGTGTTATAAATATAATAGAAGTATCTAATTTTGTACGTAAATCTTTTAATAAATCCAAAATTTGAGCTTGAATTGTAACATCTAGTGCAGTTGTTGGCTCATCTGCAATAAGTAGCTCTGGTTCACAAGAAAGAGCCATGGCAATTATTGCACGTTGACGCATCCCACCTGAAAATTCATTGGGATAATTTTTCATACGCTTTGCTGGATCCGGTATTCCAACTGCTTCAAGCATTTTTAATGCTGTTTGTTCAGCTTCTTTTTTTGATATCTTTTTATGAGCTCTTATTACTTCAACCATCTGATTGCCTATTGTATAAACAGGGTTTAATGCTGTCATTGGGTCTTGAAAAATCATAGATATCTCATCGCCTTGAATTTTTCTCATCTCTTTTGAAGATTTAGTAACAAGATCTTCTCCTTTAAAAATTACTTCACCATTTTTTATTTTACCAGGGTGTTGAAGCAATTTCATTATTGACATACAAGTTATACTTTTTCCACTTCCAGATTCTCCAACAAGACCAACAACTTCACCTTTATATATATCAAATGATACATTTCTTACTGCTTTAACCTCTCCTAAATGAGTAAAAAATGAGGTTTCAAGCCCTTTTACTTTTAAGATTTTTTCATTTTTCATAAAGTCCTCCTCATTTTATTTACGTAGACGAGGGTCTAATGCATCACGTAACCCATCACCTAAAAAGTTAAATGCAAACATTGTAAGAGCAATTGCAACAGACGGTACTATTAGTTGATATGGATATGAACGAATTCCACCCAATGCATCATTTGCAAGTGTTCCCCAAGATGCCTCTGGAGCAGAAACGCCAAGACCTATAAAACTTAGGAAAGCTTCCGTAAATATTGCACTTGGAATTGACATCATCATAGAAACTACGATAGGTCCAATCGCATTTGGTATAAGATGCTTAATAACTATTTTAGCTTTTGATACACCAAGAGCTCTTGCGGCTAATACAAATTCTTGTTCTTTTAAGCTAAGAACCTGACCTCGCACAAGTCTTGCCATACCTACCCAATAAACCAAACCTATTGTAAGTATAATAGTTTGAAGACCTGGCTCAATTACAACCATAAGTAAAATTACAATAAGAAGAAGCGGTACAGAATTTATAATATCTACAATACGCATCATTATATTATCAACTTTACCACCTTCATATCCTGCAATACCACCATATAACACTCCAATAAATAAATTTACAACAGATGCAACAAGACCTACAGTTAAAGAAATTCTCGCTCCATATAATACGCGAGTCCAAACATCACGACCTAGATTATCTGTACCTAATAAATATGTTTTATTCCAAATTGATTGGACATCATATTTATCGATTAATTGCCCATCTACATATATATCATATTTAGTCTTCATATCAGAATTTGTTTCTGTTACTTTACTACCTTTTGTTCGTGCTTTTTGAGCAATAGAATAATCAAATTTCACTTCTTTACCATTAATATTATATAGAATAAATTTTGCGGTTTTATTATCCTCTATTATTTCTGGTGCTCCTAAAAGTTCACCTTCTGATGTAGCATTAATTAACTTATAATCATTATGTACAAATACATAATCACCATCACCAATACTAGTAAGTTCAATATTAGGAGCAATGTTAGCAAGTGCTGTATTTTGTTCTGAATAAGTAAATCCCGAAAACATAGGGCCAAACACAGCTAGTAAAGCAATAGTAATAATCATAATGAGTCCTGTCATTGCCATAATGTTTTGCCTAAGTCTTCTCCAAACATCTTGCCAATAGGTGAGGCTTTTTCTAGTTTCTTGTGCCCCGCCCAATAAATCTTTATTAATTGGTTCCCACATTTTGCTCATCCTTTCTTTGCTTAATTTTAGTCATCTAATTTAATACGAGGGTCAATAAATGCATATGCAATATCAACAAGCAACACCATAAAAATATAGATAGCTGCATAAAATAGGGTAATGCTCATAATAACTGTGTAATCACGATTGGTAACACTTTCTGTAAAATATTTACCAATACCTGGAAGTGCAAATATTTTCTCAATAACAAATGAACCTGTTAAAATACTTGCTACCATAGGACCTACATACGTAATAACCGGAATAAGAGCATTTTTTAGAGCATGCTTTCCAATAACACGAAGTTGGCTTAATCCATTTGCTTTTGCAGTTCTTATATAATCTTGACGTAAAACTTCAAGCATCGTAGAACGCATAAGTCTAGTTACATATGCAAGTGAAAATCCTGCAAGTGCAATAACTGGACCAATGTATGAGCTAGGTCCATCAAGACCTCCTGCTGGAATTAAGCGAAGCTTTTCTCCAAAGATGTACATTATAAATGTTCCAACCACAAAACTTGGAACGGCTATACCAATTGTTGCAATAAACATAACTATATGATCTATTATTGAATTTTGTTTCAGCGCGGAAATCATTCCTATTGGAATACCAAGAGCAAGGATTACAATAACTGCAATTGAGCCTACTTTTGCCGAAACTGGAAGACCTTGGTTAATCATATCATTTACTGAAACGCCTATTTTTTGCATTGAAACACCTAAATCACCTTGAATAAAATCTCCTAAATAATTAAGATATTGTTCCCAAAGTGGATCATCTAATCCATACTTTTCCATAAGTGCCGCTTCAATTTCTGGAAGTAGTGCTCTGTCTTTAGTGAAAGGGCTCCCAGGAATAGAATGCATTATTGAGAAAGTTAAACTGCTTATAATAAGTAGTGTAATAACCATAGATACAAGTCTTTTTGCTATATATCTTGACATATTATAGCTCCTTTCTTAATAAAAAATTATTATACTTTTATAAAAATGCAAAATTTTTATAATGAAAGCTCCATGTACAATAGTAATATAATTTCATTAAGTTTTTATGTAACTTTGTATAGTTAAAATTAATTTTAATCAAACCTGTACACAAATTTTTTTATAAAACTATACAAAAATTAACATTTTTTATACATGGAAATTAATTTCATTCTAAAATGCAAATTTATTATATATTTTTTATTATAAACTAAAATTTGTAAAAATGCAAGATTTAAAATATAAAATGTCATATTAATTTACTTTAGGAAAATGACATATACAGGTAAGTAGTTACTTTGATAAATTTTTTTTTAAGATTTATATAGAAAAGTCACTTTTTCTATATGATATATCTGTTGCTAGTGGCAGCTTTAGCTGATGGGGGGTTTATAAGTACGATAATTATAATATGTAAGATACTGATATTCATTAGATAGTTTGGACGCAAAATAGATATGACTATACTTTATTTTTCCTAAGATTGCAATTACTTTTTTTGAGCATTCCTATGTTTAATATACTATTCATATTTCCTATCATTTGAGTTTCTGAAGCTGGTATCAATATTTTCAGTGATTTCTAACTAGCTCATCAGTTTAAAACATTGACTGAAATTTTCAATTAACATATTGATATTATATAAAAATAGTGGTATAATAGCTTACATAAGAGATATCCTTTTTTATTTTTTGTTTTAAAACTAATTATATTATAGGAGATGTCTCTTTTTTTGCGTTATATTTTTCCTAAAGTAATTTTACACTATATATATAACTATCACCACTAAATAAGCGTTATGAGAAATTAAAATTATTAGAAAAGGAGAATGCATGATACTTCGCTCATAAAAGAAGAAGTATCTTTGCTAAATTTATATGAAAACTACATCAATCGGAATATTAAATCTCTGTGCACCATGTAAATGTGCTTGTAAGTATTGTCTATTAAAATCTCAAAAAAAGGGACAAGGTATTGACTATATTCGAGGCGAAAAATTTGCACAAAAAATGATAAATTGGGCAAAAGAAAAAAATATTGCTCCTATTCCTTATTATTATATTGGTTTTTGTGCTGATTATCCAGAACTATTAAGAAATATATTATTTAATAAATCTAATGAGTGGACTGGAGCATCTTTTTTGCAGTGCAATGGTATTAATATAAGAAACTCGGAAGAAATTAATGAATTTTTAACTTCAATAAAATCTGTAGGAGTAAATACAATTGATATAAGTTTCTTTGGTAATAAGGATTACCATGACTTATTTGCAGCAAGAAAAGGTGATTATGATTTTATGCTTAGTCTTGCAACAAAAGCAACTGAATTGGGAATAATTTGCAACCCGTCTATAACTGTTACAAAAGAAAGTTTACCTATGCTTGATGATTTATATGACACACTTTACAGTATTCCTAAAATGGGTGAAATTGGAGCTTTTTTACCAGATTATCGTGGCAGAGGTTATTTGCTTGAACATTCAAGAATTACTGTAACTGATTATGAAAATTTATCTGAAAAAGTTAAAAAAACACTGAATATAAGCAACTACAAAACCCAACAAGAATGGTTAGATTTAAATATAATGTTTACACATAGAGAAATAACAATTGCTTTAAAAGAAGATAATATCGACATGTTAGAGCAAATGAACTATGATGAGATAATTTCTTATGCAGAAAAACTTGATGATGATTATCACCGAATTTTTCCATCATTTAAAGAATTATCAAAAAAATATGGTGAAAAATGTGATGATAGATTATATCAATACAGGGATTTAGTTTGGAAATGGCAAAATGCATATATTAAAGAAAACAACCTAAAGGTTTATGATATAACCGATGACACAAATATTAGCTCGGTTAGATGGATATAGTTTATTGGGAGCATTTATCGCAATGCAAAAACACTAAAAATATCAATAAAAAAAGACTAATGATTTAACTGACATTAGTCTTTTACAAAATCTATTAACTCCAATAAGTTGCTCCGAGTTTGTGACTAAGCTCATTTGAATTTAAACTTTGAGCTTTTAAGTTATTTTGCATATTTGATAACCTATCTTGGTAGTTTGGATTTAAAACGAGATTTGACATCTCAAATGGGTCTTTATTAAGGTCAAATAATTGTTTGGTGGTAACACCATCAAATCTATGTTCGATATATTTATAGCCGTCTTTTGTAAGACCTCTTATTTTATCAGTGTAAGCAAGATATAGCTCTGATCTTGATTTGTTTTTAGTTCCTTTTAAACAATCAATAAAACTTTTTCCTGTTACACTAGTTGGAATGTTTTTCCCAAGAAGCTCACAAAGTGTTGGAAATATGTCAAATAAATATACTAATGCATCGGAGGTAACACCTTTTTTAATACCTGCTCCTGCAAAAATTAATGGAACTCTTACAGAGTGGTCATAAAGGCTTTGCTTACCAAAAAGACCATGTTGACCTAGAGCAAGTCCATTGTCACCAGCATAAATTATAATGGTATTATCTTTCTCACCTATTTCTTCTAACTTATCTAATATTCTTCCAATTTGGTGATCGAGATGTGTAATCATAGCATAATATTCTGCAATATGTTTTTGTGTATTTTTAAGTGTTCTTGGATATGGAGCAAGAGTTTCGTCACGACATTCCCAATTTGCATACTCAATATGATGATAATTCATAAAATTTGGAGGTAGTTTTATATCATCTGGATTATACATATTTTTAAACTCATCTGGCATAGTACGCGGGTCATGTGGTGCAAGGAAAGAGCTATATGCAAAAAACGGTTTATCATGTTTTTGGTCTAAAAATTTAATTATGCCTTCTGCTATAACATCAGTTGAATGTTCGCCTGCTCGCATATATTCCCCAACACTTTTTTTAACTTCATTAGAATGATTTTGGTCAACACATTTTCTAATTACTTTGTCATATTCAGCAGTTGGGTCATAGTGGAAAAATGGAACTGCCCAGTGGTCGCTCATCCCTCCAAAAAATATATTATCGCCATCATCAAAACTTCTATTAAATGCTTTTTTACCATTATGCCATTTACCCGCTCCGAAAGTTTCATAACCTTGCGCTTTAAGAAATTCTCCCATTAAAGTATGTTCAATTGGAACTTGTTGACCTAAATCGTCTAAGTTAAATAATGAGCGTCCAGTGTGAAGCATTGCGCGTGATGCCATACAAACTGCTCCACAAGTACCACCTTGTATATGAGCATGAGTAAATGTAGTTCCTTCTCCTACAAGTTTATCTAAATTTGGTGTAATAATCTCGTTGTTGTTTAGTGCATGAATTGTATTAAATCGTTGGTCATCTGCAAATAGTAGTAATATGTTTGGTGCTTTCATTAAAAAATCCCCCTTAATAATATGAATATATATAATTATACTACAAACCTTTAAAGCATTCAACTATAAAATTTATTTTATGACTATATATAACTAATTTCTCAAAATTAAAGATGAACACATAGGCTCACCTTTAATTTACAATGTTGTTTTATTGTTGAGTCCATTTTGCAGTAAGAGTAAGGTCATTTACTACTGGAGTATTAAAGTTATACTTTACATCACCGTTATACCATCCATCAAATGTAAAACCTTCTTTAATAGGCATTAACCAATCAGCAGGAGGTACTAATTTTGAATACTTTTCAGTTTGAGTAATCATTGTTTTATTATTAAGCTGTAATACTATATTAAATATAGGTAGCTCTGTTTCACGTTCAGGAGCTCCGCCAATATATCCTTTATAGAAACCGCCGGCACTACTGGTCATCCAAAGTATATTTGAATTATCAGGAGCTGGGTCAAATGAAATATCATAAATGCTTGCAGAAGTTCCAATGCCTTTATTAATTTTTGTCCATGTAGCTCCAGCATCTTCTGATAGATATAGACCACCATTATAATTTTGATAAGTTGATGATTCAAGAGCAACATGAATTAATAGTCTATCTGCATTATTAGGGTCAACTTTTAAATCGAGCGGCTTAGGATGGTCAAATATTTTTGTCCAATTGTTGCCTGTTGCATCTCCAACCCAAATTCCACCATGCTCTATTCCAGATGAAACATTTCCGCCAACTACATAAATTTTACCATTTACTTCGTCTGAGATTACATTATTTACTTGGGCAATTTTAGGGAAGCTTTCTACTATATTCCAAGTTTTAGCTCCGTCTGTTGAGCGATATAATCCACCAGCTGTTTTTAGAGCAAATTTATCAAAAAATACACTACCTTCTCCGTCTTCTTTTTTCAGCTCAAGAACTACTGAAGTTTCATCTGCTCCTGTTTTAAAGAAAATACCATTAACTTGAGCTGTATTATTTGCCACATTCAATGCAGAAGATGTTCCAGTTTCACTTATTACAGACAGGGTTGCTACTTGCTCTGCTTCTGATTCAGTTAGAGCAGAAATAAAGTATTCTGTATTCGGTTTTAATCCTGTTAATTTTTTGCTAATATTAGTAGCTCCTTTAAGCGTAATTGCATTTTGACCATAAGAATTTGTTGCTATTGTAGCTGAACCTGTACCTGTTTTTGTCCAAGTATTTATGTTTTCTATATCTTTTGGTGTAACTGCATTTCCAGCAGATGATGCTGCATAAATTGTACTTGAATCATTTGGAGCAAATTCTAGGTCGAACACATCAGCAGTACCTGGAAGACCTTCTGTATATTTATTCCATGTTAAACCACGATTTGTAGTTTTGTATACTCCACTGTAAGTTGTGTTATGAAGTGGAGGAACTTCGTTTACATTAGTTGCTGTTATACCAAAATATATAGTATCTGTATCATTTGGATCAATAATTAATCCTTTTTGAACTACTTTTGTATGAATATTTGGAGTTTTGAAAATTTGAGATACACTTTCCCAATTTTCACCCGCATTTGTAGATTTAAAGAATTCACCTTGACCATTTTGACGTAACATTAAAGCGTACATTTCATTAATATCATCTGGAGAAATTGCCAGCATTGAAATATTGTCTGGTGAATGCTCAAAATTTATCATGGCTGTTGCATCATCATAATAATATTCATCACCATCATCAACTCGTTTAAATAAACGATTTTCACCACCAACCATATAGAGCAAATTCGTATCACGCTCATCAATTAATATTTGCTTACCTGGAAGATTGCTTGCTCCTGTGCCAATCCAACCACCACTTGGTGTTTGAACACTATCTAAATTTTGCCAATACAATCCACCGTCTTCAGATTTATAGAGCGTTCTATATAATGTAAAAATATTTCCTTGACTATCCATATCTAAATCTCGAACGCCTTGTAATGTGTAGAGCTCTAACCCATATTCATAGTTGTAATGGTCAGGCTGAACATTTATATTTTGTGGTTGATTTTGAGATTTCCAATACTCAGATGGATATTGCCAAGCAGAGCCTGTTCTCATTGCTATATACCAATTTTTGCCTCCATCGTCTGTGGTCCATACATCTCCAATATACATAGATGCAGACCATTTTCCATCATGAGAAACATATATTTTATCTGGATTAGTTGGGTCAACTTCAATATGGTCATAGTTATGCATATAATGGTCAGCCATATTTGGAGCTGCTTCAGTTATAGATTTTGCATCTCCATATGCATCAGAGCCTTTAAAATAATCTCC
Organism: Candidatus Epulonipiscioides gigas; assembly: GCA_001983555.1. Taxonomy (GTDB): domain Bacteria; phylum Bacillota; class Clostridia; order Lachnospirales; family Cellulosilyticaceae; genus Epulonipiscioides; species Epulonipiscioides gigas. Next base: position 17,486 of record LJHE01000038.1, on the reverse strand, counting down.
TACGTTTGTATTAAGCCAGTTTTTAATAAAATTTTCGCTTCCTTTATAAGGGATATTTTCTGGAATTAGCTTATTAGTAACTAAATCGTAAGTTTCTTCATGTAAAGCGTTTAAATTAATTCCTATATCACCTGTAATATTAATCCAACTTTCACCTAAGTCAGTACTTTTAAATATTCCGCCTGTACTTGTCAGTGTTTGTTGCTCTTTGTCAATATTATACTTAATCTGATTAATTACATACAATGTGAGCTGTTTCGTTTCAGGGTCTACATAAACTTCCAAATCCATTACTAAATCAAAGTCATCTCCATTTGCTTTTTCTATAGTTTCAACTTTGTTCCAGTTATTGCCAGCATTTGTGCTTTTGTATAAACCATATGTAGTTGATGCAAACATTAAATTTGTGTCTTCTGGATAAATATAAATCTCACCAAATTCTGCTTTTGGATGTATACCTGTGTTTGACATTAAAGTCCAAGTTTGACCTTTGTCAGTTGTTTTATATAATTTTCCAGCATTTGTAGGTTTTGATCCATGCAATTTAGTATATGTGCGGTAGTTTGCCTTTGTATTCCAGAAATCTCCAGAGCCAGCAAACCATATATTATCATTTGTTGGATCAACAGCTACTGCTTCAATATTTCCCTTTAATACATAATCGCTAAAGCTTGCTCCTTTATTTGTGGTAATTCTAATTCCTACATTATTGGAAGCCATACCAAATGCATCATCTTGTCGAGAAAAATCCATTCCATAAACTTGACTAAATTGTTTTTTTATGGTTAAGTCGTGGTCTATTATTGTATGCCATGTCTTACCACCATCAATTGAGCGGTATGAATTGCCCATGTCAGGGAAGCTAAATAATACATTGTCATCAGTTGGATGTATAAATGTTCCGTCTGAATCTCCTGACATTCCTGGAGCAAATTGCACCCACTCCACATCTTCTGAAGATTTCACAACTTGTGTGTTTAAAGTTTTAAAATAATCACTTACGTACACATGGTCGGTTGCTGTTGGTATATTTGCATATGATGGTACACTAATAGCCACTAGAGCTATAGCTAAAATTTTGCTAGATAATTTCATAAAATCCCCCATTTTGTGATGTAATTTTAATTCAAGTATAACATTTTTGATACAAGTTTGCAACAATAAAAAAAATAACTTTTGTTAAAGTATAGAAATATTAAAATTAGGAAAAAATAATTGAAAAAAAGGAGATTTAAAAAATGGCACAATTAGATATATTAGCAATAATAGTTGCAAAAGAAGATAAAAGAGAGCTTGTTTTATCTGAACTAAAGAAATTAATTCCTATAACAAGACAAGAAGATGGTTGTATAAAATATGAGCTGTTTGCAGATGATAAAAATCCAAATCGCTTTATATTTGAAGAAATTTGGGAGTCTGCAGAGAAATTGGAAGTTCATAAGAATAGCTCTCATATGGCAAATTATGTGGAAGCTACAAAAGGAGCAGTTGAACTTTTTGACGTAATAAAGCTTATTCCAGTTAATTAATGGATAATAATAAAAAGCTCCCTAAGATATTGAGAAATATCTCACGGAGCATATTAAAGTTATTGTAAGTCTTCTTTTTCTTCTTCTTTTGAAAAAATGAATTCTACTATTCTGTCTGCTATCTCTTGTGTATTTTGTTTTACTCTTTCTATTTTTTCATTAATATCAATATCATTATTTGTTTTTTCTGGTTTATTTGTTTCTACGGAGTTCTTTTTTGTGGATTTCTTTTTTTCTAATTTTTGATTACCTAATTTATGAATATATGGTTTGAGCTCTTTGTCTTTTTCAGATTTAGGAATAACAGTATATACTCGTTCTAATGTTTCAAGAAGCTCATCTTTTTCTGGTGAACATAAGTATTCATTTAAATATATCAGAGCTTTATTAGTAGTTCCAGATTTGACTGCGGCTTTGTTAATTTTTGTCTGTATAGTCTCTTTATTAAAATTCTTTTCGATATAAGCTTCTATTTCTTTTACAATATGATTATTATCGTCAATATTAAACTTATCTAAAAAATCTTTATATGGAGTACTTTGTATTGTATTTGTTTCTTGAAGGACGAAAATAGTAAATAATTTAATTAAAGATTTAACTAATTTTTTCTGCATGTTTTTATTTTCTACTCCATAAAAAAAACTATATGTAGCATAATAAAATTTAATGTAATTATATTGTTTCAACATAATGCACTTAAGATTGTAAAGTTCTATATCATCAATTTTTTTTGTCCAATTATCAACAATATTGCTAATATCCTCTGCAAATGCCAAAGGTCCATCAGAAGAATTATCAGGAAAATTTGATATTATTTTATTAAAATATTTTAGTACATCAACATCAACTTCAGGTAAGGTAATACTTTGGGTGCTCTCTTTTACTAGTCTTATATAAATATATTGCTCAAATATATTATCAATATCTATGTTATATTTTTTTTGTAAATTACCTAATTCTTTGATAATATGGCTCCAAGTTTTTTTAAATTTTGTTTTAATATGACATTTGTTATATAATTGAGCTCCAATTATATCGGCATTAGTTAAATGTAGTCCGTCCGAATTTAAAGTATGAAATAATTGTATTGCGACCTCTTGACTATTGCACACAGTAACTATTATTTTACACTGGTCACATAGTTTATCAATAAATTTATATAATTTGTTCACATCGGAATTTTTTAATTGCTCTTCGAAAAATTTAAAATTTTTTGTAAAATTTGATTTATTCTTATTAGAGATATTATTTTGCAAAATATTTTTCAAAGTATCTTTAACAGATGGAGATTCATACATTGAATCAGATATATATTTTATAGTTAAATTAGAATATTTTTGACTTAAAAATATTTCATCACTATCAATATCATTATCAACATCAACCTCAGCTAGGTCTATATAATATAAATATGATATAATTTTTTTTCGTTGCAATTTTAATCTACGCTGAATTTTTGCACTATTTGAGTCTGGTTTGGATGGCGGGGCTAACTTAAATTCATCTTCTCTTTTGAAGTCATATTCTATTTTATTTAATACGGCTTTTAGCAATAATATAAAAGTAGTTATACGTTGTCGTCCATCAATAATTTCAATATTTTTATCTGACTTATAAATAATAATAGAACCAAAAATATAATCTAAAGAATTATTATCATTTACTAACTTCATAATATCATTATATAATTTTTCACACTGTTTCTTCTCCCAGCTATATGCTCTTTGATATGCTGGTATAAAAAATTTATTTTCTAGCTCGATGTCTCCTAAGATACAATCTTGATCATTTTCATTTTTAAATAAATTACTAACAGATTTTAAATATGTAAATACCTTAATTTCATTTTTATTTGCCATAACTTTCTCCTTATAATAAAGTTTGTACTTATTTAAAAAATATTTATACATTAAATTTTTAATTTTGTCAAGGTATTTTTTGGAAATTACAAAATAAACATCAACCGTGCGGATATACAGAAATCCTGATTTTATAGGTACAGTTCATTAAAAGAGTGGACAGAGGGATGCTTTTGATATTAAGCATAATATTACCAATTATTATTTATACGAATAATTCACTTAGAATAAAACTATATAAAAAGGAGCATTATATGTGTATTAATCAAAGGAGATTTTAATTTAGAAGGGAAGTGAGCTATGAAGTTAAATATAAACACCGTATTCAAAATCTCATCTATTATTTTGGTGATGATTATTATAGTATATATATTGTATAAACATTTTGCTCCAGAAGAGATAAATAGCCCAAATGTGATTGCTCAATATATTAAAGAAAATAAAAACCTTTCTCCAGTTTCTTTTGTTATAAAAAGAAATGATGAGATACTAGTATCTATAAATGCAAATGAACCAATGCCTTTGGCTAGTACATTCAAATTAATTTTAGCAGTAGAATATGCAAATCAAGTAGCAGAAAATATTATAGACCCAAATGCTCAGATAAATATTAATACTTTGGATGCATATCATTTGCCAAACACCGATGGAGGAGCTCATGTAAATTGGCTAAACTATATTAAAGATAATAATATAGTACAAGATGATACTGTTCCACTTCAAGAAGTTGTTAGAGGGATGATTATGTTTAGCTCTAATGCAAATAGTGATTTTTTGATGAATTATTTAGGATTAGATAATATTAATCAAACTATTAAAGATATGGGATTAAAAGGACATGGAGAAATATATCCTATTGTAGGAGCAGTTGCTCTAGCAGATTATATGAAATATAAAACAAATTTGACTGACGAGCAGATTGAAGAAATATTATTAAATATGAGCTCACAAGAATATATAGACGCTACACTTGAAGTACATGAGCTAATGAATAAAAATGAATTGCCTGCTACAGTTAAAGAGGCAGAAGTGGTATTAAATAATTTGGATATGCAAAAAATTTGGAGCGATAGATTTATTTTTGCAACAGCAAATGATTATATACGTTTATTAGAGATGATAAATAGCAAAACTTACTTTGATGCGGTTGCTCAAAAAGAATTAAATTATGTATTAGAATATTTAGATATTGCTCCTATTATTCAAGAAAAATTAAATCATTTTGGATTTAAAAATGGTAGCACTGCTTGGGTATTAACAGATGCACGGTATTCTGAAGACAAAGAAAATAATAAAATTGAGATAGTATTAATGCTAAATGATTTAAAACCAGCTCAATATAATAAAATTTTATCTAATTTAGATTTATTTATGATGGATTGTATTTTAAATACCGATTTTAGAGCAAATGTTATTAATTTTTTAAGTTGAAATACTTAGGCGTTATTTCCTCACCAAAAAAGGTGTGGGAAGTTTGCCTATTTTTATTAAAATCCAAACAGTATTTTAGCTCCGAGAAATATAAGTACAGCTCCACCTAAAATTTCTGCTTTATTATTAAATTTAGTACCAACTTTAACTCCTAAAATTCCTGCTACAATACACATAATAAATGTGATAATAGCAATTACAAAAACAGTATTAAACATTATAGTTAAAGACAAACCAGTAAGAAATGTTCCAACGCTAAGAGCGTCAATGCTCGTTGAAATAGCTTGAATTACAATAAGCTTAGTGGTCAATGTCTTGTTGTGCTCTGTAGTTTCTACTTTAGAAGATAATCCATCTTTAATCATTTTAATACCTAATACTCCAAGGATAATAAAAGCAATATAAGGCGTAATATGATTTAAATTATAACCAGTTACTTTAATTAGCCCATATCCAATCATTGGCATAATGGATTGAAACACTGCAAAAAACAATGAATATTTAATAATTACATAAAAATTTGGTCTATAAGCCATTCCGTCGGCACTAGAAACACAGCTTGCATCAACTGCTAATCCTACTGATAATAAAAAAGCATCTAAAAATCTCATATCGCTTTTCCCTCGCTCGTAAATTTTTACTAGTATATTATCAAATTATACATGATGTGTCAAATTTTTAATTTATATAATTTTTTAGACATACTTTACAGAAGTTGAGAACCAGAAGCATTAAGTTAACATACTTCATCTATATTTGCGTATAATAACTTTAAACACCAATAATGAAAGGATAGGATAAACTATATGACAAAAAAAGTTATCTTAGGAATAGACAGACTTTCAGAATTTAAATTTTTGTTTAAAGATAAAAAAGTGGGACTAGTGACAAATCCAACTGGAGTAAATAGTAAATTAGTTTCAACTATTGATTTATTAGCAAAGAGCACTAATTTAACTGCTCTGTATTCTCCAGAGCATGGTGTTCGTGGCAACATTCAAGCTGGAGAAAAAGTTGAAGCATATATAGATAATAAAACAGGTGTTAAAGTATGGACTTTATATGGCAAAACTAAAAAGCCAACAAAAGAAATGTTAGCCGATATTGATATATTAGCTTTTGATATTCAAGATGCTGGTTCTCGTCTTTATACTTATTTATACACAATGGCATATTGTATGCAAGCTTGTAAAGAATTTGATAAAGAGATAATAGTATTTGATAGACCTAATCCTGTTGGAGGAGCAGTTGTAGAAGGAAATTTAGTAAAAGAAGACTATACTTCATTTATTGGGTTATATCCAATCCCATATAGATATGCTCTTACTATTGGAGAAGTAGCAATGTTTTTTAATACTGAGTTTGGCATAAATGCTGAGCTCCAAGTAATTAAAATGGAGCATTGGCTACGTGATATGTATTACGATAATACCAATTTGCAATGGATTATGCCATCACCTAATATGCCTACAATTGACACTACTATATTATATAATGCAACTTGTATTTTTGAAGGCACTAATATTTCTGAAGGACGGGGTACTACTAAGCCATTTGAAATTGTAGGAGCTCCATGGCTTGATGCTGAAAAATTAGCCATTATTTTAAATGGCAAAAACTTAGAAGGCGTTCATTTTAGACCAATATATTTTACACCAACATTTTCAAAGCAAGAAGGCAAATTATGTAAAGGTGTACAACTGCATATTATAGATAGAGATAAAATTCAACCTGTTAGAATAGCTCTTCATTTATTAAAAGAAATTAAAGAGCAAGACCTAGACCAATTTGAATTTAGTGCTCCTTATACACCAAAAGGTAGACCAATGATTGACTATAATACAGGAAGTAATATTGTGCGTACTACTAATTTTGATGCGGAAGAATTATATGCTCAATGGGAAAATGAAAATATAGAATATAAAAATATCAAACAAAAATATCATTTATATTAGGAGGTATTTTATGAACTTAAAACAAAAAATTGGACAACTATTTATGGTAGGCTTTGATGGAACTGAAGTAAATGCTCATATTGAAAATTTGATTAAAAATTATAATGTTGGAAATATAATTTTATTTGAAAGAAATTGCAAAAACCCTGCTCAAATATTAAAACTTACTCAAGATTTGCAAAAATTAGCTATGAAATATAATGGTGTACCATTATTTATTGGTATAGATCAAGAAAATGGTATGGTTATAAGAATATCAGAGGGAGTATGTGCTTTTCCTGGAAGCATGGCACAAACAAACGGAGCAACAGAAGCAGAAGTTTATCAAGTAGCCAAGTATACAGGCGAAATGCTAGAAGCTCTTGGAATAAATTATAATTTAGCTCCAAGTCTTGACATTAATAACAATCCAGATAATCCAATAATAGGAGTTAGAAGTTTTGGAGAAGATGCTCAAACTGTCAGTAAAATGGGTTGTGCTTGTATAAAAGGTTTACAAGATGCGGGAATTATTGCAACAGCCAAACATTTTCCAGGACATGGAGATACTGCTATTGATTCTCATTTATCATTACCTTATATTCCACATGACAAAGAAAGATTAGAAAAAATTGAGCTTTATCCTTTTAAAGAAGCAATAAAGATGGGGGTTAAAAGTATTATGACAACTCATATTATTTTTCCTGTCTATGAGCAAACACATCCTGCAACTCTTTCTAAAAATATATTAACTGAGCTACTTCGCAACCAATTAGGTTTTAATGGAATAATTATTACTGACTGTATGGAAATGAAGGCTATAGACGAAACATATACTGCAATAAAAGCTAGTACTATGGCAATTGAAGCAGGAGCAGATATTGTATGTGTTAGTCACAGTGAAAATATACAAATTGCTTGTTTAGAAGAAACATTAAAACAATCCGAGCAATACACGCTTTTAATGGATAGAATTGAAAAATCTTGTAAACGAATTTTGAGCGAAAAATCTACAATAAATATTGAAGAATTTTTAAATCGTAATATCTCGGAGATAGAATTTAAATTAAAACCTAAATTAGCAATAAAGCTTGCTAAGAAAATAAGCAAAAATAGTATAAAAATAATTAATAAAGATATTAATTTACCTATTAAAAATAACAAGGTTTTGATAATTGCTCCTGATTCACGAGGTATAAATGGAGCAGATGGTATGTGGTATATTCCAAATTTTGGGATGTATGCTATAGAAAAAAAGAAAAATGCTGATGCAATACGTATAGAAACTAATTTATCTGATGAAATAATAATGGAAATTGTTACTAGTAGTAAATATTATGATGTTATTATAATGTGTCTTTATAATTCACAATTTGCAAAAATACAAATAAAACTTGCTAATCAACTTTTTGATACCCATAAAAAAGTTATTTGTATAGCTATGCGAAATCCATATGATATAAACTTATTAAAAAATCCACAGACAACAATATGTACATTTGAATATACACCATTGTCTATGGATAGTTTATTAGAAATATTATTTTAATATTTTTGCGGTTTAAATTTAATCGTAAGATTATATAGTTGCTCTGAATTGGCAGCAAGTTCTTCGCTAATTGCTGCACTTTCTTGACTTGTAGAAACATTTGCATGAACAACATTTAGAATAGATGTCATGTTAGAATTCATTTTATTAATTGTATTAACTTGACTAGATGATATTTTAAATAATTCTATTATTAAATGTATTATTTGATTTGAACAATTAGCAATTTCTGCAAACGATTCTTCTGTTTGACTTGCAAGTGTTTCACTTTCTCGAATATTATTTACTGTATTGTTTATTAAATTAGTAGTCTCCTTTGCAGCTTGTGTAGATTTTTGCGCAAGATTTCTAACTTCTTCTGCTACAACAGAAAATCCTTTTCCAGCCTCACCAGCTCTTGCGGCTTCAATAGCAGCATTCAAAGCTAAAAGATTAGTTTGAAATGCGATATCATCAATAGTTTTAATAATAGCTTGTATATCTTTTGAGTCTACGGCAATTTTATTAATTGCATTAATCATTCCATTCATTTTTGAAGAATTATTTTTAATGATTAGACTGGATTGTTCTCCAAGTTTTTGAGCATTAGTAGCAAATTCAGATGACTCTTTAATTTGAATTGTAATTTCTTCAAGTGCATCAGATAGATGACAGATACTTTGATTTTGGTCTTCTGCTCCTTGAGATAAAGCTTGAGCCCCTCGAGATATATCTTCTGATCCTTTACTAAGTTGACCACTTGAATCAATGATTTGAATTAGAAATTTACTTATATCTTCTCTAAAAGCTTCAATAGATAGTATTATTTTTTCAAAATCTCCAATAAATTTAATATCTGTATTATGAGTGAAATCTCCTTTTGCAAAATTAGATAATATTTTTTTAGTCTCATTTATATATTTTGCAAGTTCTTGTATTGAAAAATTAAACTTATCACTAATTTTGTTTATTTCAACAAATTTACTATTGATATTAATATTATTGTTTAAATTTCCTATAGAAAGTTGCTCTAAACCACCTTCTACTTTAATTAAATTTGCTAAAACATCTTTTCTTATACTTCTAAAATAGAATAAAAGAGTTAAACTTAATAGAAATAAAGAAGTAATAATTGAAATTAAAGCAGATAAATTTACTAATGAATAATCTTCTTCTGATTCATCAATTCTTTTTTGAGCATCAAATAATAAATCTTCTAAATTTATTCTTAATTTTTCCAAATTAGGTTGAAACTGGCTGACATATATTGCTAAAGCAGCTTCTGTATCTTCTTCTAGTGCTATTAAAACTTCATGAGATGCTTCATGTACTGCATTATGATACTTTTCAAGTGATTTTCTCATATCAGCTACTACATCATTATTTTTATTTTCAGAACTATACATATATGTACCTAACATACACTCTTCAGGATCTAATTCCCCAGTAAATGGAGCTCCTGTTAAAAGTGAAATTAATAATTCTTGTGACCATTTATAATGTGCTATTTCAGCTTCATACAATATAGTAATTGTATCATTATCATCACTTAAAGTATTATTTGAATCTGACATACGATCAAAAGAAATTAAAACCATTGCTAATAGAAAAAATATCAGAAACAATACCCAAATGCTCATCCCATAAATTAGTTTTTTTAACTCAAAAGTTTTCATACTTTCAACTCCTCTTCATTTTGATTATTTATAAACAAAATAAATTTTTACTTTCTAGTTGATTATACGATATATTAATTAAATTGTAAACAAAAAATTACTAAATTTTAACTTATTCATAATTTTCGACATAACAAAAGCGCGAGACGGGAGTCGAACCCGCGACCCTCTCCTTGGCAAGGAGATGCTCTACCACTGAGCCACTCGCGCATATCGGGGTGACAGGACTCGAACCTGCGGCCTCCTGGACCCAAACCAGGCGCTCTAGCCAAACTGAGCCACACCCCGTATTTTTAATACGTGCTTAGTTTAACATGACTTTTTTTATCTGTAAAGCCCTTTTTGAAATTTTTTGGTATAAATTTTGGACAAAGTTCATAGTCTCTAGTAAAAGGAGTGTTGTTTATGAGTAATAAAAAAAGTAAAGCTATTGATTACAATGCTATATTTAATTTTTTAATGATTATATGTATCATTTATTTTGCAACAGTATTTATAGATTTTTTTCTAATATTTAGTAATATTATTTCGGTGTCATTATCTTTTATAAGTGCAGGGTTCTTAGCATTATATTTTTTCTTAAAAAAAGATTTGTGTTTAATATTGTCTTTTGTATGTTCCGCATTATGTATAGCTATTACATATTATATAGCTAATTTTAGTGCTTGACGTAAATTATAACTTAGTATATATTAAGTTTAAAATTTATAGATAGAGGTAAGTTAAATGCAAATTAATGAAAATTTTTTAAATTTAGAGCAAAGTTATCTTTTTTCTACAATAGCACAAAAAGTGAGTGAATTTATTAAAAATAATAAAGATGCAAAAATTATTAAACTTGGAATTGGTGATGTTACGCTTCCCCTTACAAAGAGCGTAGTGAATGCTATGACAAAAGCAGTTAAAGAAATGGGGGATGAATCAACTTTTCGTGGTTATGGCCCAGAACAAGGTTATGACTTTTTAAAAGATGCTCTTAAAAATTATTATGAGACAAAAGGCATTTTACTTATGGCTGATGAAATTTTTATAAGTGATGGAGCAAAAAGTGACCTTGGAAATATATTAGATATTTTTGGTGATGGTACTAGTCTTATTCCAAATCCTGTGTATCCTGCATATTTAGACACAAACGTAATGGCAGGTAGAAAAGTAAATTTCTTAGATGGAAATGAAAAAAATAATTTTCTTCCTATGCCCGAAGATGGAGCAGGTGGAGACTTAATTTATCTTTGCTCTCCAAATAATCCTACAGGAGCAACATATACAAAGGAGCAGCTCAAAATTTGGGTAGATTATGCCATCAAAAATAATTCAATAATTTTATTTGATAGTGCATATGAAGCATTTGTGCGAAATCCAGATTTACCGACAAGTATATATGAAATAGAAGGAGCAACTTCTTGTGCAATTGAATTTTGCTCTTTTTCAAAAACTGCAGGATTTACAGGAACAAGATGTGGATATACTATTGTACCACATCAGCTTGCTGTAAAAGAGACTATTTTAAATAAGCTCTGGCTTAGAAGACAAACTACTAAATTTAATGGTGTTCCATATATTGTACAATGTGGAGCTGCTGCTATATTTAGTCCTGAGGGGCAAAAAGAAATAAAAACAAATGTTGATTACTATCTTGAAAATGCGAAAATAATACGTGATGGTTTTAAAGAACTTGGTTTTTGGCTAGTTGGCGGAGATAATTCTCCTTATATTTGGCTTAAATGTAAAGATGGATTAGATTCTTGGGCATTTTTTGATAAATTGCTCAATGAAGCACATGTAGTTGGAACTCCGGGTGTTGGTTTTGGAAGTAATGGAGAAGGTTATTTTAGAATTTCTGCTTTTGGAAATCGTGAAAATGTTATAGAAGCTATTCAAAGAATTAAAAAAATTTTTTAAATAATATAAAATAAGGGAGCTGTTTGTAGCTCCCTTCCTTTTAGACTTTTATACAATTTATCGTAATTTGGCATTAAAATTAGTTTCAAGTCCATTCAATATTTTTTGAATACTTTTTTGTACTTCCTCATCTGTGAGAGTTTTATCTTCTGCTCGAAAGATTAGATTAAATGCTACTGATTTTTGTCCAGCATTTACTTGTTCGCCTTCATAAACATCAAATAATTCTGTGTTTACGAGAATTTTTCCACCACGCTCATTGATAAGTTTAATCATATCTCCAACTAAAATATCACGATTTACTAAAAGAGCTAAGTCACGTGTTATACTTGGGAATTTTGGAAGAGATTTATACACTATCTCAGTTTTAGAAGCATCAATTAAAGTTTTTAAATCAAGCTCTAATACATAAGCCTTTTGACTAAAACCATAATTTTTTAATACTTCAGGATGAACTTCACCTAAAAATCCTACTTCTTTTTTTCCTATTAATAAATTGGCACATCTTCCAGGATGCATAAAATTTAAATTTTGATTTCTTGTATAATTTGTATTTTTAATATTAAGAACTTTAATAAGAGTTTCAGCAATTCCTTTTATAGTAAAGAAATCAGCATCTGTACCATATAATCCAACTGTTATTTTTTCCACTTCGTTTGGCAAATCTTTATCTGTTTTAAGAAATACTTTACCAACTTCATAAAGAGCAACATTTTCATTACGTTTATTATTATTTGTGCTAAGAACATTTAGTATAGAATTTATAGTAGTAGTTCTTAATATGCTAAAATCTTCTCCTAGTGGATTTTGAATTTTCAAAGCATTTCTTAAAGAAGAATTTTCTGCAATATTTAACTTATCAAATACTTTTGGACTTTCTATAGTATAAGTTAAAATTCCATATGCTCCACAATTTCTAAGAGTGTTTTTAATTTTATCTACAGTTTGTTGCTCATAAGTTTTACCACCTACTGTTGGGGTTGCTCTCTCGAGCGTTACAGGTATTTTGTCATATCCATAAATTCTTGCAACTTCTTCTGCTAGGTCTGCATTCATTGTAACATCTGGTCTACTTGTAGGAATTGTAACCGTATTATCTTTATTAACAACAAATCGAACTCTTGTAAATATTTCTTCCATTTCTTCTTTTGAAATGTTTATGCCGAGATATGAGTTAATCCAATCTACATCATATCCAATAGTAAGAGCTGTTCTTTTAATAGGATAAATATCAATTATTCCCGATAACACATCTCCAGATTCTGTCATATTTATAAGTTGAGCAGCACGATTTACTGCATAAGAAATATTTTCAGGATCTAGCCCTTTAACATATTTTTTAGAAGAGTCGCTCATAATTCCAAGTTTTTTAGATGTTTGTCTTACAGAAAAGGCATTAAAATTTGCACATTCAAATAAAATAGTTTTAGTTTCTTCTGTAACTTTTGTATCTTCTCCACCCATTACACCAGCAATTGCAATTGGCTTTTCTTTATCAGCAATAACAAGCATAGTGTCATCTAATTTTACTGTATCACCTAATAGAGTTTTAAGCTCTTCTCCATTTTGAGCAAGTCTTACATTAATTTCTTTACCAACTAACTTATCATAGTCAAAAGCGTGCATAGGTTGACCAAATTCTAAAAGTAAATAGTTTGTTATATCTACAATATTATTTATAGGTCTAAGTCCTGCTGATATAAGTTTGTCTTGTAACCATTTTGGGGAGTTCTTTACATGAACATTTTTTATAATTCTTGCTGCATATCTATTACAAAGAGCAGGTTCTTGTATATTAATTTTAGCAAATTTAGTACCATCTTCTGCTATTTCTTTAACTTCTATTTTGGGAAATAAAAATGGTGTATTAAATGTGGCAGCAGCTTCAGTTGCAATACCTAATATGCTGAAGCAATCTGGTCTATTAGAAGTGATTTCATATTCTACAACTTGCTCACCAAGTCCAAAATAAGGTTTTGCATCTTCTCCAAGCTCTAAATTATCTAAATGAAAAATATATATCCCGTCATCTGGAGCATCTGGAAATTGCTCTTTAGTCAGTCCAAGCTCCTCAACAGAACAAAACATTCCATTTGATTCTACACCTCGGAGCTTACCTTTCTTAATTTTTAAACCATTTGCAAGTGTTGCTCCATTTAATGCAACTGGAATTATATCACCAACTTGTATATTTGTTGCGGCAGTTACAATTTGTATGACTTCTGTTCCTATATCACATTTCATAACTCGTAGTCTATCAGCATCAGGATGTTTTTCTTCTGCTATAACTTTTCCGATTACTACATTTGTAATTTCTTTTCCACTTTCTTCAACTTTTTCTACCTTAGAGCCTGTAAGAGTCATTTTATCAACAAAAGTTTTTAAATCTACGTTAATATTTACATACTCTTTAAGCCACGACATTGGTACGTTCATAAATCTACCTTCCTTATTTTGTATTTTAAAATTGCTCTAAAAATCTAATATCATTTTCATAGAACAATCTTAAATCATTTATATTATATTTTAACATTGTAAGTCGTTCAACACCCATACCAAAAGCAAATCCTTGATATTTTGTACTATCTATTCCAGCCATTTCTAATACACGTGGATGAACCATTCCACATCCTAATATTTCGATAAAGCCCTCATTTTTACAAATCGAGCAACCTACTCCGCCACACATAACACAAGTTACATCAACTTCTGCACTTGGTTCTGTAAAAGGAAAATAGTGAGGTCTAAACTTTACTTTAACCTTATCACCAAAGAATTTTTTAGCAAATTCTGCAAGTACACCTTTTAAATCTCCAAATGTAATATTTTCATCAATTACAAGCCCTTCAACTTGATGAAATACAGGTGAATGAGTGGCATCTACTTCATCACTACGATAAACTTTTCCAGGAGCAATCATTCTAATAGGTAAGCTTTGACTTTCCATTGTATGGATTTGTACAGGTGATGTTGCAGTTCTGAGCATTATATTATTTGTTATATAAAATGTATCTTGCTCATCACGAGCAGGATGTTCTTTTCCAAGATTTAATGCATCAAAATTGTAGTATCCTGTTTCAACCTCACGACCAGATACAATTTCATAACCCATTCCAATAAAAATATTAGAAAGTTCTTCTAAAGTTTTATCTAATGGATACATTTTACCAATTGTCATTTTCTTTGCAGGTAAAGTAATATCAATAATTTCTTCTAATAATTTCTTATCTTGCTCTAATTTTTCTAAATCTGATTTCTTATTTTTGAGATTTTCCTCTAATACTTCTCTAACCTCATTTGCTACTTGTCCAATAACAGGTCTTTCTTCTTTTGACAAGTTTTTCATACTTTTAAGAACTGCTGTTAGTTCTCCTTTTTTTCCAAGATATTTAACTCTAATATCTTCAATTTCACGTAAAGTATTAGAAGCTTCTATTTCATTTAAAGCCTTTATTTTTATATTTTCTAATTGTTCTTTCATAATTTTCTCCTTTCACATCACTTTCTTCATTTTACTATATTTTTTCAATATGTCAACAAAAAAAATAGTTAGATATATAGTAATTATAGTTATAAATTAGCTATATATTTTTACTATTATTTTAAAATACTTTGACTATAAATGGAAGAAAATGTTAAAAAACAATAGTATTATATGAATAGTTTGTTGCCATTAAGGTATAATATTATAAAGAATGGGAGGAAATATGATGAAAAATAAACTAAATATTTTATGGATTAATGACAATCCAGATACAGCTCATACAATGGTTTTTATGTATGCAATTAATGCTAAAACACAAAATTGGTTTGATGAAGTAGAAATTATTATTTGGGGACCAACAGCAAAACTTGTAGCAGAAGATGAAAGTATTCAAGAAAAAATTAAAATAGCAAAACATTCTGGGGTAATTATTAAAGCTTGTATTTCTTGTGCCAATATGTTTGGAGTAACTGATAAGTTAAAATCGCTAGATATAGAAGTTTATGGAATGGGTATTCCACTTACCAATATTTTAAAAGGAAACGAGAAACTACTTACAATTTAATGATTTATACTTAATTGAAATAGCACCAAATAAAAAGCCACCAAGAAAAAAGCATAACTTGTTGGCCTTTTACGCTACAAAATAATATTATAAGTTCTTAACTACTAAAACTTGATAAGGTTCTAACATATTTTTAGCATTATCATAATTATTAAATAAAATTTCTTTAGTAATATCAATATCGTTTGGTCGAGCTGTATCTGTAAAGTTAGCAATTAAAGTAAATTCAGGCTTTTGCATTTTAAATACTCCATCTTGAGCTGTAAAAATTGCTTTTTGTTTAATATGCTCATAATTTTCTTTTCTAAATTTCAATACTTTTTGATAATACTTATAAATGCTATCTTTGCTCGCAAGATCAGCTTCAACATTTACTTCTTTATAATTATCCACTACATCAAGCCATGGTTTTTCAGTAGAAAATCCAGCATTTTTACTATCATTCCATTGCATTGGAACACGAGCATTATCTCTTGAAGTAAGCATAATTTTTTCCATAATAGTTTTATGGTCATAGCCTTCTTGTTTTAATTCTTCGTAAATATTTAAGGTTTCAACATCATTATATTTCTTAATATCGTCCCAGTGAGCATTTGTCATACCAATCTCTTCACCCTGATATAAATATAAGTTACCATGCATAAGAGCAAATAATGTTATTAATAATTTAGAACTTTCTTTTCTATATTTATCATCATTTAACCATCTGGAAATAAGTCTTGGAGCATCATGATTATTCATAACCAAAGCTTCAACGCCCTTATATTCGTTTTGCCAAGTATCACAACATTTACACAAAGCATCTAAATCCATAGGTTTTGTATGCCATTTTCCATTTATTGTATTTATTAACATTCGATGAAAATGAAATGCTTGTGACAATCCTTTATCAGTACACATTTTATCTTGATTTTCTATACTAGAGAGCCAACCTTCTCCAACTGTTAAAAGCTTATCTGTAAAAGTATTTTCATTTAGCTCTTGGAGATACTCAACAAATTTAGGACCATGACCTGTAATAAGCTTATCTGGTTCTTTACCAATTAGTGTAATAACATCTAATCTAAAACCTTCTACTCCTTTTTCAATCCAATAATTTACTAGCTCATAAATATCTTTTCTTACTTCAGGATTTTCCCAGTTTAAATCTGGCTGAGTTTTATCAAATAAATGAAAATAATACTTATCCAATGCTTCATTATAAGTCCAAGCTGACCCACCAAAAATTGATTTTAACTCATTTGGTTTATCTCTCCAAATATAGTAATCATAGTATTTGAAATCTTTTTTTATTGCTTTTTGAAACCACTCATGCTCATTTGAAGTATGATTTAATACCAAATCCATCATAATTTTCATTCCACGTAGATTAGTTTCTTTTATGAGATGCTCATAGTCTTCATTACTTCCAAAAAGTGGGTCAATAGTTATATAATCAGAAATATCATAACCATTATCATTTTGTGGTGATTTACAACATGGAGAAAGCCATATATAATCAACACCAAGATTTTTTATATAATCCAATTTTTCTATAATGCCATTTATATCTCCATAGCCATTTCCATCAGTATCTTT
>LJHE01000037.1 GCA_001983555.1 Candidatus Epulonipiscioides gigas | reverse complement strand
TTGAAGAAGGAAGTGCTTTAAATAAAGCTAAATTAGATGGCTTAGAGCAAGGTATAAAGCAGGGTATAAAGCAGGGTATAAAGCAAGGTATGCAACAAGGATTACAAAAGGGCTTAGAACAAGGCAAAGAAGAAGGTATAAAACAAGGACTACAGCAAGGAATACAACAAACCAAAGAGGAACTGGCCATTTCGTTATTAGATATATTAGATGATGATACAATTGCTGTGAAAACAGGTTTATCTATTCATAAAATTGAAAAATTACGAAAAATACAAAATTATAAATAGGAGTTAAAAAATAATGGATTTGGAAATTTTTATTGGACCGGTTATCGGGGGTATAATAGGATATATTACTAATAGTATTGCAATTAAAATGCTTTTTAGACCAATTAATCCAATTATTATATTCGGAAAGACATTACCCTTTACACCAGGGATGATTCCAAAAGAACAAAAAAGAATTGGCACTGAAGTTGGGAGATTAATTGAAGAAGAATTAATTGACATTAGTATTTTAAAATCCAGACTTCTCTCAACTGAAATTTGTGAAAGAATTGAACAGACTATTAAGACCGTATTGCAAAGTGCTGTAGATTCAAAAACAACAGTTGAAGACTATATAGTTGATATTTTAACAGTAGACCAATTAGAATATTATAAAATTATAGCAATACAAAAAATTTCATCTGTAATTGCTGATAAAATAAAAGATAGTAATGTAGGAGATACTATTGTTGATGAAATTTTTAATGTAATACAAGATAGTATTGGAGCATTTACAATGTTCGTTGGAGATTCCTTTATTGATGGAATTAGTCAAAAGGCTAAAGTAATTGTAAATAAAGTTATTGAAGAACGTGCTTATGATCAGGTTTTAGATATAATGAATAAAGAAACAGATGAATTTATGCAAAAGCCTATTGGTGAGTTGACAGAACATATTTTAGAGTATGAAGATTTAATTATACAAATTGTTTTAAACACATATGAAAATTTTATTGAAAATCAACTTATATTACTGTTAAAAAAAATCAATTTAGCAAATATTGTAGAAGAAAAAATTATTAGTTATTCACCAAAAAAACTTGAAGAGCTCATTCTTTCTGTAGTTAAAAAGGAGCTGACTGCTATTATATATTTCGGAGTGATTCTAGGTGCAATAATAGGTTTTATTATTTAGTCGAGAATACTTGTTACTTTAGTCATCGGTTTTGTATATTTCTTAGATAATAGTTAAGAAACCATTAAAAATATTGATACCAGCTCGAAAAGATCAACTGATAGGCAAAAGAAATGGTATGTCGAACATAGGAATGTTCAAAAAAATAATTACAATTTTAGGAGAAATATAGTATAGCCACACCTATTTTGTGTCAAAACTATTTAAGAAATATAAGTATTTTATAGACAAATTATTAAATGTAAAATATCATATCGAAAAAGCAGCTCCTTTATATATAGCTTTTAAAAATTTATCGAGATAACTACTGCAACTTATGTATCATTTTCCTAAAGTAAATTGACCCGTACGGTCTAAAATTTGCTTGACAAATGCAAATTAATAAAATAATATTATGTGATTAAATAGCAGAATTAAAAAGTAGGTAGAAGATATTCAATAGTATGCCATATAATGTGGTATTAGTAACTATTATTAACAAATATAAAATAAGTGAAAATATGTTTTAACTGCACTTAGCAAGAATTCTCACACCTCTATAGGCGGAGACATGAATTGCTAAAATCTCTTGATTTATAGACTAAATATAATCAGTTTATAGTTCAGGGGCGGAACGACCCGTAGTACTGAACATTAGTTCAGCTTTACGCAAGAAGCCCACACTTCTATAAGTGGGGATAGTTAACAGAAAGGATTATTAAATGAGTCGTGTATATAATATAGTTGATTTTAATAATATAAGTTTAATAGATAAAGTTTCTTTTATTAATTTAAAATATTTTAATGTTGAAATTGAAAATATTACGAATTGGAAACACTTATATAAACATGTAATTAAATTTTTATATAATGATTATCGTGAGCATATTCTCTGTTTGCCTAACAAATCTTTTAATAGGGATAGCAAAATAGATTTTGGAGATGAAGCATACAGTTTTATAATGGACGCACCAGAAAAAATTACGGATAATTTTTATATTGAGACAAATTATAGTCAAATTGATTTTTTTTATAAGATTAAATCTTTACTTGAAATTTGTAATATAAATTTTGAAAACTTAGTTATAATCTATATTTTAGAAAATTCTAATATAAAAGAAGTAAAACAACAATGCGAAACTCGAAAACTGCCTAGTATTGATTGTCTCCCAATCAATATAACAAAAGTTAAACAAGTTTTAACACAACATTTTAAAAATGGTTATAGACTTTCTAGCCATATAGAAATTAATAAATTTAGACAATATTATTCTCAAGAACTTATAGAAGAGAATAATATTATTGATAATATTATAGAATCAGTAGGTATGACTTATAATAATAAAGTTTTTATTCCAGAAAATATGTTAGATAGAAATGTACATTACGAAATACTAGAATTTATAAAACATACATTTAAAAGTAACAGAAATTTAATTTCTTTTCTAGCATTATATCAAAAGTTTGAAAATAATTTTTTTGATTCATATATTAGTGATGAAAAAATCTTACAAGAATATATAAAAAAAACAGAGCATACTCTTTTTATACATCGAGATTATATTGTGAAATATCCGCATATAAAAGACCCAACTGATGATATTGAAGTATATTTAAAAGAACAATATGCTCCTGTTGTTATAGATAGTATAATTAAATATTTTTATAATTTAGATGAAAAACGTATAAAATTGATTTTAACAAATATAAAAACAATAATATCAAATACTAAAAATGAATACTTTCATATAGATATTGTAGATTTATCTGAAAATACTTTAGAACAAATTAAAAATATTATTCACAATGAAATAGAGCAATATCAGTATATTAGTTTAGATAGATTATTAGAGCTTCTAAAAGAAAGACTACCATATGTTGTTGAAGTTAATTCTCACATTTCTGACATTGGATTAAAAAAAGCTTTAAAACATTTTTTAAAAGACGACTTTTCAATTAACCGAAATCTCATAAGTAAATCTGGTGAAAATCTTAATACAGATGAGGTTTTTTTCAATTTTAGTAAAAATAAATATTCTTTTAAGTTAGATGAACTAAATATATTAAAATCAGACTTAAACAATACTAGTATTAACTTTAAAATTATTTATGAGAACTCTATGCGAATTTCTCAAGAAGAATTTATTAATTTAGATCAATCAAAATTCAATCCAATTATCATTGATAGTATAGATGAAGTTATTGAAAAATTTTGTTTATCTGATTATATTTCTATTAAAGATATAAATAGCTTTGTGTTATTTCCAGATGCTGGCTTTATCTGGAATATATTTTTGCTTGAAAGTTATGTAGCTAAGTTTAGTAAAAAATTTAAGTTAGTTCATAACAACTATAGTGAAAGAGATGTCTATGGTGCTATTGTAAAAAAAGATTGTCCTATTAATTCATATATAGATTTAATAGCAGATGTTGTTGCTAATAGTAAATTAGATATTGATAAAAATACAATTTTAAACTTTATTTGTGATAAGGGCTATCAGAGTGGAAGGAGCTGGACTAATTTCGAAAATTTAAAAAATAAAATACGATTGTTAAGGAATAGGAAGGGATTTTAAAATGTATGCTTATGATTGGGACGAAGAAACAGGTGGGCTATTATTAAATAGTTCACCACTTAGTTTTAGTAAAGAACCACGCCCCGTATATTATAAAGAGCTCGATATATTAGGCTTTGATGAATTTTTTGAATATGAAAAAGATGAAACATACCCATATATGTGGGCTGAACAAAGCAATTATTGGTACCGAGGACGTAATATAGCAAAAACTAAAGGAGGTTCACTTTATACTAAACCCGAGATTATTATTCTTGAGGAAATTAATGAGCCTCTTAAATTTATTAATATAAAAAAAATGGTTGAAAAAAATCAAGAACTTATAGAAAAATTATCTAGTGATACGATTAAACGTGTTTATAATACATTTATTAAGTACCAAAACAAAATAGATATTTTTTATGTAGCATTTAGCGGGGGGAAAGATAGTATTGTAACACTCGATATTGTACAACGAGCTTTGCCGCACAATCAATTTAAAGTTATTTTTGGAGATACAGGTATGGAATTTCCTGATACCTATGATACTGTTAATATAATAGAAAAAGAATGTCAAGAGAAAAATATTGAATTTTTAAGAGCTAGTTCACATTTAAAACCCGAAGAATCTTGGCAAATGTTTGGTCCTCCTGCTCAATCTATTCGTTGGTGCTGTAGTGTTCATAAAACAGCTCCTCAAATTAGTTTGTTACAAAATCACTTGAATATTTCAAAATTTACTGGCATGGCATTTACAGGTATACGACGAGATGAAAGTTATAATAGAAGCCAATATGATGATGTTAGCCATGGACAAAAGCATTATGGTCAATATAGCTCTCATGTAATACTAAATTGGAATTCAGTTGAATTATATATGTATATTTATCTGTATAAATTATATTTAAATACATCCTATAAAAAAGGTAGTAGTCGTGCTGGTTGTTTAGTATGTCCTATGTCCTCTGGAAAACACGAATATATGAAATATATAAATTATAAAAATGAGACATCTGTGTTTTTAGATATAATTAAAAATACCAGTAGCAAAACTTCTTTTAATGCTCAAGAAATGAACGAGTTTATTAATAATGGTTATTGGAAAAAACGCAAATCAGGCCGAGAACTTAACTTTAGCACTGACAACTTTTTAATAGAAAAAGATAAATATTATTATAGTATACGACTATTTTCGGATAATAATCTTTGGAAAAAATGGATTAATACTATTGGAAAAATTATCTCAATTAATCTTGAAAAATGTATAATTGAATTTAAAAATATAGTTTATGAAATAAAAATATGTAAAAATGAGAATGAAACTGTTTTTATTTTTTTAAATGATATAAAAACAAAAGATGCAATAAAATTTGCTTCATTATTTAGAAGTTGTTTAATTAAATCACTTTATTGTAATCAGTGTGGAGTATGTACTGTAGAATGTCCTCATAATTGTATTAAAATGGAAAAAAATTCTCCATTATCAATTAGTACAGATTGTAAACGTTGTTTAAAATGTCATGATATTTATGGACATTGCTTAAGATATAATTCAGTAAAAAATAAACTAGAAGGTGAAATAATGAAAGAAAAGTTAGATAGATATTTTAGTTTTGGAATAAGAAAAGAATGGTTAAAAACTTTTTTTGAAATGAAAGGCGAGGAAAAGTTTTGGATTAGTGATGGAAATGGAGTAGTTAGTAATAAAAAGAAAGAAGCTTTTCGTAATTTTATACTAGATGCAGGATTAATTCAACTAAAAAATGACAAATCAAAAAGAGATAAATATCTCAAATATGAACCTACTAAATTATGTACAGAGCTTTTTGAGATAGGAATAGATTCACAAACTACTTGGAGTATCTTATTGTGTAATTTGGTTTATACTCCTCAATTTAGATGGTTTATAAAAAATGTATCATTTAATGAAAATATAACATTAGATAATATAAAAGTTATGTTAGAAGAATATATGCCAAATGACATTAAAGGTTATGGAAAAAGAAATATAGCTGATGCCTTTAAATTTATATTAATAACAACTCCATTGGGACAAAAAATTGGATTAGGAAATTGTGATTTCCAAGAAATAATTAATAAAAATGGTGATTTAAGTGTTAAGTTGAATTATTTTCAACGTACTCCATGGCCAGAGCCCGACCCTATTGTAATATTATATTCGCTCTATAAATTTGCTGAACATTGTGGAGATTATTATCAATTTACACTCACTAGATTACTAAATCACAATATAGAAAGTGATGGCATAAGTCCAACAGAAATTTTTGGACTAGATAGGAAACAAATGGAAGCTATTTTAACTGGACTATCCATTAATTATCCAGAATTTATTAATGCAACATTTACTTTAGGTCTTGATAATATTGTACTAAGATTAGAACAATCATCAGATAAGGTGTTAGAAAATTACGTTAAATCTTTTAGGAGGAGATAAAAATGCCACTTTATGATAAATATATAGACTATTTTAATATAGACCCCGAATATTTTGCAGTTATAGATGCCGCAGTAATAAAAAATCAGCCTGAACTTTGGAAAAAGTTTTACCCTCATAATAGTTTTTTGAAGCTAATTAATGACACTATTAGTGTGTTAACTCGAAAACAAAAGCTTTCGTTGTGGACACAAGGAGCATATGGAACTGGAAAATCGCATGCATTATTAACACTTAAAAACTTACTGGATGCTCCTGAAAATGATGTTAGAGCATATTTTGAAAGTTTTAAAATTGATAACGATCTTTGCAACAAATTTATTGGAATGAAAAATAGTGGAGATATTTTAACTGTCCATAAATATGGAAGCTCTGCAATAAGAAATGACCGTGAACTTGTTTATGCAATTCAAAAAAGTATTAGTGGTGCATTAAAAGAACGAGGAATTGATTGTGCTAGTAGCTTAAAATATGCCGCTCTAAAATGGTTAAGCAATGAGCATAATAAAAGATATTTTAATTCGTTGATTAATAGCACATATGAAGAGCTATTTAATGGTGATACAGTAGATATAATAATAGATAAACTTAATAGTTATGAAAACGAAAGTGCTTCTTTAGATATTCTAATGAAAAATATATTACAAGTTGCTAATGAGATTGGTATTATAGCATTATCATTTGATATAGATAATCTGAAAAATTGGATTAAAGATATTATTTCAAAGTATAAATTTAAAGCAATCGTATTTATTTGGGATGAATTTTCAGAATATTTTGTAAATAATATGCGTTCATTAACAGGCTTTCAGCAAATTGTTGAGATTAGTTCAACTATACCATTTTATCTATTTATTATTACTCACATTGGACTATCTGAATTTACTGAAAGAGATGCTGATTATAAAAAGCTCTTAGGCAGATTTTTGCCAATTATTCAAATTGAATTGCCAGACACTATGGCATTTAAGTTATTAGGTTCTGCAATGAAAAAAAAGATAGATTTACAAGATGAATGGGAATTAGATTGTGATGCCTTATATGATTATACTAAAAACGCACGTGAAGTGATAAAAAACAAAACCAATATTCCTGATGATGACTTAAAATCTGTTTTGCCCCTTCATCCATATGCTGCACTGGTACTCAAAAATATTTCATCAGTATTTGAATCTAATCAACGAAGTATGTTTGACTTTATAAAAAATGAGCAAGCTGAAGATATACATGGATTTTTATGGTTTATTAAAAATTTTGGACCACAAGATGAAAATCCATTGCTTACTGTAGATATGTTATGGAATTATTTCTATGAGAAAGGTAAAAATAATTTAGCTCCTGATATTCGTATAATACTTGAAGCTTTTAATCGTCCTGAAATATTATCTTTATCAAAATTAGAACAACGAGTTATTAAAACTATACTTTTATTGCAAACAATAGGATATAAAACTCATAATCATGTAGAGCTATTTATTCCAAATGAAGCAAATCTTAGATATGCATTTGAAGGCTCTGATTTAGATAATAAGGTTATTAGTTGTGCTCATAAGTTAGTTAACGACAAGATTTTATACAATAAACCGATTGGAGCTGGTAAAACGCAATTTAGTCTTTTAATTAATTCTGGTGATATGCATGCTATTGAAGGATTTAAGAAAAGATTATTAGAAGAAAAGAAAACTAACCTGCTTATTAATGAAGGCGATTTAAATGAAAGTATTATTTTAGAATCTGCCTTAAAACTTAGATATTCATTATCTTTTGTAAGTATAACAAATTTTGATGCTGAAATTAAAAGAATAAAAAATAATACAGAAAGCTCATATAAAATTCCAGCTATTATTGCAATAGCAAAAGATGATGATGAAAGTGTTGCTCTTTCTAAAAAAATTAGAGAAGCAGTTTTAAACCTAAATTGTGATATTGTCCTTGTTGATGCTACAGAAAAACTTGGTAATAGTGCGTTTAATATATATTGTGAATATATGGCAGAAGCACAATATCATAAAGGCAAAAACAATCATGATTCAGATCAACATGCTAAAAATGCTAAAGAGATTTTAACTAAGTGGAAAGATAATATTTCAAAGGGAGAATTTATAATATATACAAGAGATTGTATTCAAGGAGAAAGAATTGTTGGTAGCGAAAATTTATCAAATAAATTTTCATATATTAACAATCGTAAATTTAATAAATGTCTTGAAAGTAAATATACAGTAATTGATAATATGTATAACTCAAATTCTTTAAAATCTGGAGCAAAATGTGGGATAACACAAGTTACTAGTGGACCATTTAAATCAGCTAATAACACAAATAAGTTAGAAAATGCTTTAAAAGAAGCATGGGAAGTAGAAGAATATTGGACAAAATCTCCTAATATATTAATTTCACAAATTAAAATCAAAATAGATGAATTTATTAAAGATGAATTTGCAAAAAGTGGACGTGTCACTATTAAAGATATATATGAGTTATTAAAAGAAGCTCCATATGGATTTATGCCCTGTAATCTTAGTGCATTTATAGTAGGATTTATTTTAAAAGAATATGCAAATGGCTCATTTACATTTAGCGACAGTATTACTAGTTCACCACTTGATAGTAATAAGCTCTCAGAAATGATCGAGGAAATTATTAAATTACAAAATACTCCAAATATTCGTTACAAAGACAAATATATTGTAGCTCTTACAAATGAAGAGAAAGCTTTTCTTGAAGGTACGAGTATTGTATTTCATATTGCAAAAGAAAATTGTTCTAACATGGAGCAGACTAGAGAGTATATTAGAACTGCTATGAAAAGTTTAAAATTTCCTATATGGTGTTTAAAATATTTAAATAATTTTGATAGCAAATTAGAAAGGCTTATAGATAATTATTGCGGTATTGCTAACAACCAAAATGTTTCAGCTGGAAAATTTAGTGATAATGATATTGCAATGAACATTGGAAAAATTTATGAGCAAATGGATGGACTTGCTATAGAACTTGGAAATATTATGACTGTAGAAAACTGTAAAAAGGGTATGATTGAATATTTAAAACAGTATCAAAATGGTGAACTTGTGAAGCTTGCTATAGATATTGACGATAATGGGCAATTTATAAATGTTGTAAGAAGCAAATTAGACGCTAATGAAGCAACTTGGCTTTGGAATATAGAAACTGTTAATGCCAAAATATCTGAGGTAATTTTGAAATATAAAATAATATTTGAGAGCAATAAAATTGTTACAAAAACTAATTCATTTGAAAGCACTGTTAAAGAATGGTGTGCTAAATGTGAAACTTTAAGAATTTCATTTGAAATAATTAAAGAATATATAGGAGATATCAAAGAGTTTTTAAATATTTTAATCGAAATAATTAAAAGTGGCACCATTAAAAGCTCTAAAAGACAGTTATTCTATGATTTGCTAGTGCAATATGGTGAAGATTTTAAAGACTTTTATAATAATCAATTTGAGATATTTAAAGTATCATCAGCATTTTATCTTAAAAATCTTAATGAATCCGAAATTGAATGTATTTTTAAGAATATGCCTGCTCGTGCTTTTACTAAAGATAAAGTAGATTATATAAATATTTTAACTAATATAATTGAAGATTTTAAAATAAAAAATAAAAATTCTTATTTAAAAAAATTATGGCAAGAACGTACTAACACAGAAACTCCAATAATATGGTCAAATAAATATAAAATGCCTATTTTATGTATGGTGGATGATAAAGAATTTGAAAATGCACAAGAAGCATTTGAAACTTTAAATAAAAATAGTACTAATACAAATGATATTGAAAAAGCAATTGAATATTTAGAACAAGCAACATTTTTTAAACTGTTAGATAATAATTATGCTCGTGATTCAAAATTTAAAAAATATTTCCTTAAGAATGGATTAGATATCATTTTAACTGATATAAATAAGGTTCGACATTATTTATGTAATAATATTAATATATCAGCTTATTATTGGATGGGTATGCCTGAGATTGATAAAAATTTGCAAGAACTTGCAGAGGCCTCATATAATACTAATGGATATAAAAAAGCGGTATGCAAAATTGATAATATGGATAATACAAAATTAAAAGGATATTTAAAACAATTGGTTAAAAATAATATGATAGTTGGTCTTCAAATCATTAAGGAGGATTAATTGGTGGATGAATATATTAGAAGTATAGACACCTATTTTAAAGGAGAGAAAAATTCCCCTTTTATTGTAAACTTTGAAAATATATTAGATCTACAAGAAGCAATAGCTCATTTTGAGGTAGATGGAAATACAATTGTTAAAACATCAACTCTTGCAAATAAAGATAATTTACCAAGCCTAGATAATGTACTTTCTAACTGTGATAATATTACAGGGCAAATTTTTGTAACAGAATATAGCTCATTTTTAAAATTGAGAGGACATAATAGTTTAATTGAGACATTTAGAATATTATTGCATCACAATAAAAAATTGGTAATATTCACATATAAATGTGAACGACAGTTACGTGAAATTTTAAATACAGATTTACGACATAGAAATAATATTTATTTTCATTGTGGAAAATATGAATTGGAAAAAACAATTGTTTTTGTTACAAACAATTTAAGGATTGATGATGTTAAAATACTACCTGGAATAAATTATATAGCTCCAGAGATTGAAAAATCAACAGAAGAAAAAATTTATATTTATACAGCTAAAAGTAAGGATATTTATAGAAATTCATTGTTAGAAATAGTTGAGCTTAATAACGCTTATAACATTTTATGTCAAAAAGATTTGTCTTTTAGTAAATTGTCCGAAAATTTAGGGTCAACAAGCCAATGGGAAACTTTACTATCTGTATTTGAAGACTCTATAATTGCCACAATTAATAAGCGATTTGGTGATTATTCTAAACTTGAAACATTTTTAGTTAACTATTCCAATGCTACTATCGATGATAAATGGTTATATTTTATTAGTCTTAAATTTTGTGGAAGTAAAAATAATTCTTATTTACAACAAGTAATCGAAAATACTAATTCTCAAGATGATTTAATTCCAATGTTATTTAAGAAAATTTTAGAAATGTCTTATTTCGATAAAACATTTAATAAAGCTTATCAAGAACGTAAAAATATTTTAAAATTGCTCGGAGCTAATGAATATATTATAAAATTTTGTCAATTGATTAATACAAAAAATAGAGACGGCGCATATTATTTGACAGACTGCTCGCGTGAAGAAAAAGAGCTCATATTTTCTCTATTTGAAAAATATGAATATAGTCAAGATGAATTAAATAATATCTCTAAAATTGTATATCCTGATTTGGCAACATATCTTTTACCATTTGAATTTAGGATAGATCTTTTAAAACAATACTTTTCACTTTATAAATATAGCAAAGTTATCAATAAAATATCACCTAAACTTTATGAGATTATGATTGATCAAGCAAAAAAACGTGATTATAATATATTGCTTGAACCACGATGCTCTGTATTTGATAAAATTAACAAAGCCAATACTCAAGTTTATTTTATTGATGCTCTTGGGGTTGAATACTTATCTTTTATACAGGCAAAATGTGTAGAGCTGGGGCTTTTAGCTAATATTAATATAGCTCATGCAAATATTCCAACTATAACAAGTATTAATAAAGAGTTTACAACAGAAATAGAAGTAGTCTCTATTAAAGAGCTTGACGAAATAAAACATGCAGGTACTATTGACTATGATTATCAAAAAACTAAGTTACCTATACACTTAATTAAAGAGCTTGAAATAATACAACAAATTTTGATAAGTATTCAAAGAAAGCTCAATAATGGTGAATTTGAAAAAATAGTTATTGTATCTGATCATGGTGCAAGTCGACTTGCAGTAATATATAATAATGAAAATATTTATAAAATGAGCGAAAAAGGAATACATTCTGGTAGATGTTGCTCAAAAACACAAGTAACAGAAACAGATATAAAATATGATTTTATTATAGAATCTGATGATTATTTTGTCTTAACTAATTATGATCGTTTTCAAGGCAGCAGACGTGCTAATGTCGAAGTACATGGCGGAGCTACACTTGAAGAAATAGTTGTCCCAATAATTGAACTTACCACCGCTAATAATAATTTTGAAATTGAAATTATTACTGAAGAAATTACTATAAGTTTTAGAAAACAAGCATCTATTAAATTATATATTAGTAAAAAGTTAGATGATATTTGTGTATGTATTGATGGACAATATTTTCAGGCAATAATGTCAGACGATTATGTATATGATATTTTAATACCATCAATTAAAAAAGCAAAAACTTATAAAGTTGATGTCTATCAAGCAAAAAATAAAATAGCAACAGATTTATCATTTATAGTTAGAAAAGAAGTATCACAAGAAAAAGATTTATTTTAGGAGCAAAAAATGATATACAAACTTAGAAAATGTTTTGAAGACATGGTTGTTTATAAAGATTTACAAAAAAGTAATTTTTTTAATGCTTTAAGTCTGCCTTCTTTTTTAAGAGATTGGATTTTAAAACAATTTAGTGATGAAGATGGTTATTTTGACATTGAAGAAATAAATAAATTTATTAAAACTTATTTACCGAAAAAAGATGACTGGATAAGCATTAAAAATAAAATTGTGCTAGAAAATGAAAGAATCAAGTTTTTATCTAAAATTGAAGTTGATATTGATATTCAAACACAAGAAATAACTTTTTCTCTGCCTGATTTTGGACTTACAAAAAAAGAAACACTTATTGAACCATATATTTGGGAAAAATATAAAGAAGAGCTAGTTTCAGGAAAAGAAATTTGGGGGGTTATTGAACTTGGTTATCGTGAACCCGATATAACAGCAAAACCACGCGTTCTTGGTAAAATTAAACTTATAAGTTTTACAAATTTTTGTCCTTATATTGCAGATTTAGAATTTTATAAGGATGCAAGAAATGAGTTTAGTGTTGAAGAATGGATTGATGTAATTCTCGGAGCAATGGATTATAATGCAGATGGATATGAAAACTCTGTAATTCAAAAAAGAGCAATGATTAAAAGACTGTTGCCATTTATTGAAAAGCGATTAAACTTAATTGAACTTGCTCCAAAAGGTACTGGAAAGTCATATTTGTTTGGGCGTGTTAGTAAACATGTTTGGTTATCTTCGGGTGGTATAATGAGTCGAGCAAAACTTTTTTATGATATAAGCAAAAAGACACAAGGGCTTATTTGTAATAATGATTTTGTTGCATTAGATGAAGTACAAACTATATCTTTTTCTGATGTTGACGAAATGAGAGCAGCTCTTAAAGGGTATTTGGAATCTGGCACATTTACTGTTGGTGATTATATGAGTGAAGCTGACGCTGGAGTTATATTACTTGGTAATATTAGTATTGATAATATGGAAGAATTTAAAAATATGTTTGCAGAATTACCATCTGTGTTTCACGAAAGTGCTTTAATCGATCGATTTCATGGATTTATTAAAGGCTGGGATATCCCTCGTATGCATAATAATTTAAAAATTTCAGGCTGGGCATTAAACTCTGAATATTTTTGCACAATTATGCATATGCTTCGTGAAGATGGAAGTTATCGTGCTATTGTTGATGAGCTCATTGAAGTTCCACCACAATCTGACACACGTGATACAGAAGCTATTAAACGCATTTGTACTGCGTATTTAAAATTGTTATTTCCCAATGTTAGAAATGTATCAGACATTGTTATACATGAATTTAATAGATATTGTTTGAAGCCTGCAAAAGATATGAGACAAATTATTAAAATACAATTAGGCATATTAGATAGTGAATTTAAAGGAAAAGATATTCCAGATTTAAAAATTAGGAGAGATATATGAAAATGCAATGCATTTGCTGTAACTTAGATAATTTAAGTAAAAATACAGTAGCAATAAATAAAAAATTGTTAGGACGAAATATTAAAAATTATTACTGCTTAGATTGTTTAGCAGATTTTTTAAACTGTTCTATTGAAGATATAATAGAAAAAATTTATGAATTTAAAGAAAATGGTTGTGCACTATTTATTTAATGTCACATCTATCTCTCAAAAATATACTACTACTATTTTGTTATATTAAACATGCAAATATAATAATATTATTATGAAAAATATTGAATAATTTATTTAGTTTTTGATATAATATCAAGTGAAATAGATAAAAACTTTTTGATTAATAAAAATTAATTTGATAATATTACATCAATGGGCGTAAAGCCCACTCCTTTAGGGGTGTGAGTTTCAGTAAATAATTGACATGAAGGAATGATAACTCTTATGGAAAAAATCAAAATTATATTAGATGTTGATACTGGTTCAGATGATGCTATTGCAATTATTACAGCTCTGCTTAGTGATGAACTTAATGTACTTGGAATTACAACTGTAAATGGCAATAAACCTGTTGAAAATACAACAGAGAATACTTTACGAGTTCTTGATGCAATAGGTAGTAAAGTGCCAGTTTATAGAGGTTGTTGTACTACTTTAATATCAGAATTAAGCCCTGCACGTGTATCAAGAGTTGGAGCAGAAGAAACCATCGATGAAAATGGTGAAGTTGTTGCATATCATAGTGAATATTTAAATTTGCCTTCTGCAAAAAATAAAGCTCAAGATAAAAGTGCTGTATGTTATATTATCGAAACCATTATGAACTCTGATGATGATATTAGTATAGTAGCTGTTGGACCTCTTACAAATATAGCAACTGCAATGCGAGCAGAGCCTCGCATCATTAATAAAATTAAACGAATTGTATTAATGGGTGGTGGATATAAAGTTGCAAATGTAACACCTGCTGCAGAATTTAATATATGGAAAGACCCAGAGGCTGCTCAAATTGTGATTACAAGTGGAGCAAACGTATTACTTGTGCCATTAGATGCAACTCATGCGGGTTGTATGACATATAAAGAAAGTGAAGAATTTCGTAAAATTGGAACTCCTTCATCAAATATTGTAGCAGAGTTGATTGAAGAGCGCATTAAAGCATACAATGCAATGCAACCTATGGAAATTCCAGACTCAGCTCCGCCACATGATGCTCTTGCAGTATGTGCTATAATTGATGAATCTGTATTAAAAGATATACGTTTTGAAAGAATTGATGTAGATTTTAGTGGAGGATTATGTGATGGAATGACAGTTATAGATGAGCGTCCATTTACTCCACCCAAAAATGCATATATTGCTTTAGGTTGTGATAGAAATAAATTTATTAATATGGTTAGACAAAGACTTATTAAAAATAAATTGTCAAAGTGAGGAATAGTTATGGCAAAAATTTTAAATTTTGGTTCATTAAATATTGATTATGTTTATTCTGTAGACCATTTTGTAATGCCCGGAGAGACTACAAGCTCATCTAAATTAGAGCTATTTTGTGGTGGAAAGGGATTAAATCAGTCTATAGCTCTAAGTCGTGCAGGAGCAACAGTTTATCATGCAGGTGTAATTGGAAAAAATGGAGAAATGCTAACTGAAACATTAAAAGAAGCAAATGTAAATATAGATTTTGTTACACAAATCGATGTAGATAATGGACATGCAATTATTCAGCTTGATAAAAAAGGTGAAAATTGTATTATATTACATGAGGGTTCAAATGCTTGTATTTCAAAAGAGCACATAGAAAAAACATTTGAATTTTTTGAAAAAGATGATTTTTTAGTACTTCAAAATGAGATTAATAATATTCCATATATAATGGAGCTTGCTCAGGCAAAGGGCATAAAAATTGTATTAAATCCTTCGCCAATAGATGAAAATATAACTCAATTACCTCTTGAATATGTAGATTATTTTATTTTAAACAGAATTGAAGCTATGGAAATATTAAAAACTAAAAGTGAAGAAAATTTGCTTGAAAAGTTAGCGACTAAATTTCCAAATGCTCATATTGTATTAACATTAGGAGAACATGGTGCTAAATATAAATGCAAAGATATTGAATATGAGCAAGGGATATTTAAAACAAATGTGGTGGATACAACCGCTGCTGGTGACACTTTTTTAGGCTATTTTGTAGCTTGTATTTCAAAAAAAGAAGATATTAAAACAGCTCTTGAAATTAGTGCTAAAGCGGCTTCTATTACCATTACCCAAAAAGGAGCATCAAATTCCATTCCATTTTTACATCAATGGGCGTAAAGTCCACTCCTTTAGGGATTGGAGTTTCAGTTGAATATAATTTCCAAATTATACCCCCATATAAAAAGTACAGAAGAGCTCAAGCTATTTTAAAGGTCTTTAACATAGTATTTAGGGGTATCCCTTATTGGTTTCGGATATTCCTTAATTGCATTAATGCTATCTTTTGATTTCTTCTACTACAAGCTTTTCATTCCAACTACTAGCTATATATATGTACGATATCTTTCTACATATACAGTTTCTAACACTAACTTTACCATTAAATCCTTTTTGGTACATGGACAACATAAAAGCTCAAGTTTTAATTCTTTACTACTAAATAAATCTCGAAACAAACTATCTTTAACTTTAAAATTTGCTCGAGACAAAAATCCCATAGCTTTACTTCTTTTCTTTTCAAGATAATCTTTAAATTTATTATTTTTAATAGCATTTTTATGAGAATAATTTTTATGTTTATAAAAATAAGTGACAATATTTCCATTATGTGCTAATATAATTTCAAAATATAAAAATGATAAAGGAGAAAATATATGAATATAATTATCAATGTATTAATGTTTTTAAAGGCTTGGATGTTTATTTGGACTATCATAGTATTATTTGTTTTATCATGTACTTTAATTCTTTTCAAATATAGAAATAGCGCCTTAGCGTTAGGAAATCTTATGAGCTACATAGGAGTTATTGGAACATTTGTTGGAATATATCAGGGCCTTCAAAGTTTTAATACTAATATTGAGGAAATTACTAATAGTTTGCCAAATTTATTAGCTGGAATGAAAACTGCTTTTATAACATCGATAGTAGGAATGATGGCTAATTTTACAGTTAAAATAATTTGTTGGATTATAAACGGCAAGAATGAGCTAACAATATCAATGCAATATGAAAAAGAAAACCAAAATATGATTAAATTATTTGAAAAAATGGAACAACATCTTAATAAACAAACTCTTGATAGCTCACAACAAATAAAAAATGGTTTTGAACATCGTGAAATATTGTTTAAAATTCTCGCTAATACTAAAATGTTAGGAGATAACATTGTTAATATGGATAATAGCATTCAAATTACTAGCCAAGTACAAAATAAAAATATTATAGATTTAAGTACTACTATGGCTGAAAAAATTACACACCTTATTTCGACTATTTCCAATGAATTAGAGATATTTAATAATACTTTTAATGATAAATTAACAATATTAATACAAAATTTTAAAAAATTTGAAAATGATATTTCTACTGATAGCGTAAATGCCATAATTAATGCATTAAATATAATAGTTCAAGATTTTAATTCTAAAATTAATAAACAATTTGGAGATAATTTTGAAGAATTTAGCTTAGCAGTAATAGCATTAAGTAATTGGCAACAAGATTACAGTGAAAATGTTAAACTTCAAACAGATATATTTTCAACAAATTTAGAAAAAGTATTAGTAACAATTTCAGATTTATCTAAAAATATTCAAGAGAAATTAAGTAGCTCTGCTGAAGAAAATGTGCAAGCAATTACCGAATATTTAACATATATAAAAAACTTTGCTGAAGAAACTAGTGCACAAGTAGCAACTAATGGAATTAAGATAAGTCAGGAACTTAAAGAAGCTATGCTAAATTATCAAAAGGATTTATTAGATGAATTATGCAAAACTATAAAAGATTGGAGCAACGAAATTAATAAAAGTATTGATTTGCAAACCAAACAAACTAAACTGCAAAATGAAAATCTTAAATCAACAATCGATGTTATAAAATTAGGTACAAATAATACATTGAAAGAATTATTAAAAGTAATTAGTACAATTAATATGGGTGTAGAAAATTCTATGCAAAACTTTATGAATAATTTAGGAGATGAGTTAGAACAATTTTCAAAAACATCTACACACAATGATTTTACAGAAATTTTAAATCCCATCAAAGACACAACTATAGACTATACATCGTCTGATGATATTGCTAGTAGTTATACAGTCATAACAGATGAAATAATAGAATCTTATGCATTAATACCAGATGAAGTCATAGATAATTATACTACTACAGATCTTAAATTTTCTAATAATTTAAAGGAGCATAAAAAATGAAAATATTTAAAGATAATTTAAGTTCTTATAATGACAATGGTAATTTTGAATCAGCGGTTTATGACCTTATGTCAGCTCTTATGATAGTATTTATGCTAATTGCTTTTAGCTCTATGTTACAAACACAACAAGAAGCTCAAAAAGTTCAAGAATTGTCTGATAAATATAAAAATGAAGTTGAAATATTTAAAGAGGCTACTGAAGCTTCTAATGCACTTAATAATAAACTAGATTTCACATTTAGTGATAAATTAAACGAATTAAATATGGAAATTATCTCTGATAATACAATCAGATTTAAAAGTCCCGAATTATTTTTTGATACTGGAAAATCAGAATTGACTAATACATTTAAAAATATTTTAGATGAATTTTTTCCACTTTATATAGATTTAATCTATAATAACTATAAAGACGTTGTAAAAGAAATCCGAATTGAGGGTCACACTTCTTCAGAGTGGGCAGAATATATAAATGAAAGTGAAAATGAAGCATATTTTAATAATATGAAACTATCTCAAGATAGAGCATTAGCTGTGCTTGAATATATAATAAATATGCCCTCATCAGAGCCGTATAGACAATGGCTTATAAATAATATGACAACAACAGGATTATCTTCTAGTAAACCTATTATTAATTTTGAAACAGGGCTAGAAGATAAGGAAAAATCTCGTCGAGTAGAATTTAAAATAATTACCGATTATAAACTATAACTCATTAACAACTCTATTGATTATTATAGCAATTTCAGTTCTTGTTGCATTTTCACTAGGATTTAATTTATTATCTTGTGCAAAAATCAAACCATTGCCAACTGCCCATTTTACAGCTGGCAATGCCCAAGATGAAACTTTTTTGCTATCATCAAATAAATTTATATTAGCAATATTATTAATTGGAATTTTTTTATATTTTGCAAAATTATATACTATTGTAGCAAGCTGCTCACGTGTAACATTTTCATCTGGTTTAAATGTTTCATTTTCAAATCCATTATATATTCCATGCTCAAGTGCCCAACAAATGGCATCTATAAAATCATTATTTTTATTTACATCTATAAATGAATTTTTCATATTTACTGGTTTATAATTATCTATCTTATGCAAGATTGTAGCAAGCGTTGCACGGCTCGCAGGTAAATTAGGACCAAAAGTATTTTTAGCTACTCCAATCATAAGTTTCTTATCATAAACACCTATTATGTCATCATAATATGAATCTTCACTATTTATGTCGTAAAATGGATTTCCAAATACTTCTTCATAATTTGGTTTATTTTCAATATCACTATTTTGAGTTTCTTCATTTTCAGATGTATTTATTCCCCATTTAACTTCATTTCGTCCAAATTTTATTGAATCTTTGAAAATAGTGGTTGCTCTAGTAAGATTTAAAAGTGCTTTTGAAATTTCATCAAGAGTGGTTTCAACATTGCTCAAAACTAAAGTAGAATTCATAATTTCATTTAAAAGAGCATTGCATTCTTCTATTAACACATAATTTTCAGATGTGCTGACTGAAGACCCCGTTGAGCTTATTTGTGGTATCATTATTATTTTTTCTGCTTTATCAATAGCATTTTGAAGAGCTATTTTTATATCAATTTCACTAACTACCGGTGATGTCAACGTACCAATCTTAATCATTGAATTAAACTTATTAATTGCATCTTTTAAATTTGATACTGTATTTTCAATTAATAATACGCTTTTTGGATTATAGCTTACTGCCTGAGCATTTATAATAGCATTTCTTAATAAATTTATTTCTTTTGTTGTCACAAATCTAACGCCTTCTTCAACTTCAGCTTCAACTTTGCCATCTATTATTTGTACTTTATTTTTTGCTATATTTGCGTTTGTTATTTCGGTTATAAGAGCTACTACATCTATAAAATCTCCTGTTTTCATTATATTCTCAAAGGCAAAAATTTCTTTTTGCAAAGATTTAGTCATAGCATCAACTATCCAACCAGTTTCTGGATTATAAGCTACTTTTTTAGAAAGAGCTATTTTGGCCTCTAATGACTCAATATCTTCTGAATTTACAAACTTTATTCCTTTTTCTACTTCAGAAGGTAATTTATTATTTTTTACTTGCACATTCGCTTTCGCTAAATTTGCTTTATTTATTTCATATACTAAATTAGAAGTATCTACTAAATTTATAAAATCATTTGTTTTTATGGGTAATATTTCTATAAATGTGCCTATTTGAATAGAGTTTTCAAAAGTTTCAATTTCAATTTTTAAAGCTTCTATTGCTTTTGAAACAGTTATTTTATCTGATTGGTTATTCACTACTGCTTGTGCAACAACTATTGCATTATCCAATGCTTGCATTTGATCAAAACTTACAAATTTAGCACCATCTACTATTCCACTTGCAGGCTTATTGGCTGCTAAAATTCCAATCTTAGCTTTATGTGCACGTAATATTTCATTTTCTAAACTTGATTTATCTACATAAATGCCTATTTTAATCAATTTATTAAATATGCCAGTTGCTAATTTTAAAGTTTTTATGGCTGCTAATACTGTTTCATTATTTGTTGGATTAGCAGCCACTGCACTAACAGTTAAAATTGCACTGTCAAAAGCATCCATTGCACTAGAAGTTACAAATTTAACACCTTCTGAAACAGTTGCTTCTGATTCACCATCTACTTTTTTAACACTTTTTTTTATCTCTTTAGCATTATCTATTTCAGCTAGTAACTCTGAGGTATCAACTACTTTTACAAAAGTCCCTATTTTAATTATATCTTTAAATTTATTAATAGCAGTTTGTAAAGTAATGGTTGCATAAGAAACACTCATTCTATCTGCTGGATTATTTACAACCTCTTGAGCTGTAGCAATTGCAGTATCTAACGCTATCATTTCATTAGATGTTACAAACTTGATGCCCTTGGTTACACTCTCTGAAGTTTCATTATCTACTGTACGAACATTATTTTTAATTTCCTTGGCATTTTTTATTTCCTGCTTAAGATCAGTTGTATCTATTTCTTCCTCTGCTTTTAAAAATACTGGAACATTTGATTGATACACAGAGTCATTATTTACTGTTTGTTGTATGTATAACGGTACATAACTTGTGTATGTTGTAGATGCTAAGAATAATGATATTAATTGCTGAGAATTCATTTTAATGTCTCCTTATTATACAATTTTATGTTGAAATTTGTAATTAAATGTTATCATGCCTGCTATTAAATGTCAACTTATAAAAAAAACTGCATAAATAATTTATTTTTTCTAAGAAAACTTATTAAGTAAGATGTCTTCGACAGATATATTTTTAATAGAAATGTTTTCATAAATAGTAAATGTATTTTTTCCATGTTTTTTAGAATAATACATAGCTACATCAGCTAATTTATAAAGATCATTAAAATTTAAAGTAACTTCTGTAACACTAGCAATACCAACACTTGCAGAAATAGTAATATTAATATTATCTTTAGAATAAGTTTTAGTAACTTGTTTACAAAGATTTAAAGCTCTATCATTTAAATCCGGAATATAGTTTTTAAAATATACAATAAATTCATCCCCTCCAATACGACCTATAACATCAGCATCTGAAAATATTTCGTTTAATTTTACAGCAATTTCTTTTAAAACAATATCTCCTATTTTATGACCTAAATTATCATTTATAGCTTTAAAATTGTCTATATCAATCATAAACATAAGTCCTTCTTTGTTCTGCTTAATATAAAAAGAAATAATATTTTCAGTAGTTATTTTGTTATATAATTCTGTTAATCCATCACACTCAGCCTTAAAAGTTAAATCTTTATCTTTTTGAATATTTGTAACAACTGTAATAGCTATTAAGGAATATTCATATTCTGTGAGCGAAGTCTTAGCTTTATGCCATACATAATCATCTTTTTCAATTTCATAAATTCGATACTCATAGTTATATGAATTAATTCCTTTTTTATACACTTGCGACATATAATTAATATTTGTCTTTTCACATACATTTTTTTTATCTTCTGGATGTATATTATTGGAAATTGAAAACATCATAAAATCAGTATAATGACGTTTAATATAGTTAATTTGAGGATATCCTTTATAGCTATAATTAATAATAATAGCTCTAGTACAATCAATTTCAATAGTAGTCATTGCGTTTTCCACTACCATAGCTTTATAACTTTGATTAATATTATCATTAAAAAAATATTTTTTATCTTCCATAATTTCGTAACCTATTATCATAAAAAGTGAAGTATATAAAATACCAAAAGCACATAAACTAAAACAGAATTGTTGTATTAAAAACTTTGTAACTTCAGCTTCTATTTCTATTATAAAAAATATTGAATTTGTTATCAAAATAGTCATTAAAAAAGCTGTTAAAACGAATAAAATATTTATACTATGAGTTTTTCTACTAATTAAATGTAGATATTTAGGTTTTATAAGTTTTAATATAGCCATTACTTCTATGCAACACACTATCATACTAATGACTCTAACATATATTAACAAAATGGGCTGTTGAATAATATAATTTATATTATTATAAGGAATTAATATCATTATTATTTTAGAAATATTTAGTATGGATAAAAAATTAATCATAATAATAAATGCACAACTTAATTTTAAAATTATAGTTCCAGCAAATGATACATAAATATGTATTATATAAAGTAAAGTTAAAATACTATAAGTAGCAGTGGTAGAATTTGGAAAAAAATTAGAAATTATTCCATAAATAATTGCAGATATTAAAGATATTAAATAAATAAATTTCCATTTTATCTTACGCAGTGTAATTTTATTTATTAAAATAGAAAATAAGACATTCCCTATAAAAGAAATTAAAATAAATAAACCAGTTAGTAATATTAGCTCCATATTATCACCTCTGATTAAAATTCTTATATTTTAAATAATTTC
>LJHE01000036.1 GCA_001983555.1 Candidatus Epulonipiscioides gigas | reverse complement strand
GGAATTAAAAATTTTGCTATTACTTCAGAGGGTGAAATATTTGAGAATCCTAAATTCTTAAAGCGAACAGAAAAACACTTAATTAAAGCACAACGAGAGTTATCAAAAAAGAAAAAAGGATCAAGTAATAGAAATAAAGTACGTCTAAAAGTTGCTAAGTTACATGAAAAAATAAGTAACCAAAGAAAAGATTGCTTGAATAAAATCTCCATTAAACTAATAAACGAAAACCAAGTAATAGTTATGGAAGATTTATCAGTAAAAAATATGATGAAAAACCATAAATTAGCTAAAGCAATAAGTGAAGTAAGTTGGCATCAATTTAGACTTATGTTAGAATACAAATGTCAATGGTATGGTAGAACTCTGATTATAGCACCTAAAAATTATCCTAGCAGTCAGTTATGTTTTACATGTGGCTATAAAAATAATGTTACTAAAGATTTATCTGTAAGAGAATGGGAGTGTCCTAATTGCTACAGTATTCATGATAGAGATATAAATGCCAGTAAGAACTTATTGAAATTAGCTATATAACAATAAGCATTTATTATGCAGATAATTTTTTGTTCAGGGTCGGGACGACCCGTAGAGCTTGCTAAATTACTGAACATTGGTTCGGCTTACGCAAGAATCCCACACTTCTATAAGAGGGGGTAGTTCACAATATATTTCTTAATTTTTAATTCCGAAAATTACATATGCTTTAGGGCATTTGTAAATTTATAAATTTTGCAAGGGGTGAAAGTACACATGCAAAAATCCAAAATAATCCCGGTTAAAACGGGCAACCAAGTGCGTATGAGTTATGCACTAGCAGATGAGATTTTTGAAATTCCAAATTTAATTGAAGTACAAAAAGATTCATACAAATGGTTCTTAGAAGAAGGCTTAGATGAAGTATTTAGAGATATTTCTCCAATAGTAGACTTTAATGGAAATCTAATGTTAGAGTTCATTAATTTTTCTTTAGACCCACATTCAAAATATACTGTTGAAGAATCTAAAGAAAAAGATGTCAATTATGCATCTTCTTTAAAAGTAAAAGTACGCCTTCATAATAAAGAAACAGGCGAGAGTATGGACAATGATGTTTTTATGGGTGATTTGCCTTTGATGACTGAAAATGGTACTTTTATTATTAATGGTGCAGAAAGAGTTATTGTTAGTCAATTAGTCAGATCTCCTGGAATTTATTATAATCGCGAGTTTGACAAAGTTGGAAAAAGACTTTTTACAGCAACAGTAATACCAAATCGTGGAGCATGGCTTGAATATGAGACCGATTCTAATGATATTTTTTCTGTTAGAGTTGATAGAACTAGAAAAGTTCCTGTAACTGTTTTAATGAGGGCGTTAGGCCTTGGAACAGATATTGAAATAATTGATATGTTTGGAGAAGAACCGAAAATTCTTGCTTCAATAGAAAAAGATAGTTCGAAATCTTATGAAGAAGGTCTATTAGAAATTTATAAAAGAGTCCGTCCAGGCGAGCCTCCTACTGTTGAAAGCGCTCAAACTTTACTTGCAAATATGTTTTTTGACCCTAGAAGATATGATCTCGCAAAGGTTGGAAGATATAAATTTAACAAAAAGCTTGCCCTTAAAAATAGAGTAAAAGGTTTAATTCTTGCTGAAGATGTTATCAATTTATTTACTGGTGAAATCGTTGCTGAAGCAGGCCAAAGGATATCTGAGGAGCTAGCAGATTTAATTCAAAATACAGGGACATCAAATGTAAAGATTGAAATTAATGATCTTGATAGACCTGTTGTTGTATTAACTAATCAAATGGTTGATATTAAAGAATTTGTAGATATTGAAAAAGAAGAATTAGGTATAAAAGAAAATGTTTATTATCCTGTTCTTGCAGAAATAATAGAAAATCATGAAGACATAGACGAAATAAAAGAAATTATTAAACAAAGAATGAATGAACTTATTCCAAAGCATATCACTTTAGAAGATATTTTTGCGTCTATGAATTATGTAATTAACCTAGAATATGGAATTGGAAATAAAGATGATATAGATCATCTTGGTAATCGTAGAATTAGAGCAGTTGGTGAACTTTTACAAAACCAATTTAGAATAGGTTTAACACGTATGGAAAGAGTTGTACGTGAAAGAATGACTATTCAAACAGATGAACCTGTAAGTCCACAAATGTTTATAAATATTAGACCTGTAACAGCTGCAATAAAAGAATTTTTTGGAAGTTCACAGCTTTCTCAATTTATGGATCAAAATAATCCGCTTGCAGAACTTACTCATAAAAGAAGGTTATCAGCCTTAGGACCTGGTGGTCTTTCAAGAGAACGAGCTGGTTTTGAAGTCCGAGATGTCCACTACTCTCATTATGGTAGAATGTGTCCTATTGAAACGCCTGAAGGACCAAATATAGGGTTAATTAACTCACTTGCAACATTTGCAAGAATAAATGAATATGGATTTATTGAAGCTCCATATCGAATAGTTAAGAAAAATGAGAATGGTGAACCAATTGTTACTAACGAATTTAAATATGTAACAGCTGATGAAGAAGAAAATTATACTGTTTGTCAAGCTACAGAGGCTTTAGATGATAATATGCAGTTTACCAGAAAAAAAGTAACCGCC
This sequence comes from Candidatus Epulonipiscioides gigas, assembly GCA_001983555.1. Lineage (GTDB taxonomy): Bacteria > Bacillota > Clostridia > Lachnospirales > Cellulosilyticaceae > Epulonipiscioides > Epulonipiscioides gigas. The sequence goes on along the minus strand of LJHE01000036.1, from coordinate 12,171 downwards.
AGAAGAAGAGAAGAAATTTTAGAGTTTGATTATAAAGAAATAGATATGATGGACATTTCATCAAGGCAGATTGTATCTGTTGCAACAGCTATGATTCCATTCCTTGAAAATGATGATGCAAACAGAGCTCTTATGGGTGCTAACATGCAACGTCAGGCTGTTCCTCTTATTAAAACTAATAGTCCTATTGTTGGAACAGGTATGGAGTGTAAGGCGGCTAAAGATTCAGGAGTTCTAATTATTGCAAAAGCTGCTGGCATTGTTGAAAGTGTAACTTCAAGAAAAATAGTAATATCAGAAGAAGACACAATGAAAAAAAGAGTTTACAAGTTAACTAAATTTACTAGAAGTAATCAAGGAACTTGTATAAATCAGAGACCTCTTATAAATCAAGGTGATTATGTAAAAAAAGGCGATATAATAGCAGATGGACCATCAACAGATAACGGTGAGCTTGCTCTTGGTCAAAATCCTCTTATTGGATTTATGACTTGGGAAGGGTATAATTTTGAGGATGCTATTTTACTTAGTGAGCGTCTTGTAAGAGAAGATATATATACTTCAGTTCATATTGAAGAGTATGAAGTTGAAGCAAGAGATACAAAAGTTGGGGCTGAAGAAATTACAAGAGACATCCCAAATACTAATGAGGAATCTTTAAAAGATCTTGATGAACGTGGAATTATTCGTATTGGAGCAGAAGTTCGAGCAGGTGATATTTTAGTTGGTAGGGTTACTCCAAAAGGTGAAACAGAGCTCACTGCTGAAGAAAGATTATTGCGTGCAATTTTTGGCGAAAAAGTTAGAGAAGTACGTGATACATCATTACGCGTACCACATGGTGAAGCTGGAATAATTGTAGATGTAAAAATATTCACTCGTGAAAATGATGATGAACTTTCACCTGGAGTAAATAGAATGGTTCGTTGTTATATAGCTCAAAAAAGAAAAATTTCTGTTGGAGATAAAATGGCTGGTCGCCATGGAAATAAAGGGGTAATATCAAGAGTACTACCAGAAGAAGATATGCCATTTTTACCAAACGGAAGACCTCTTGATATTGTGTTAAATCCGTTGGGTGTGCCATCTCGTATGAATATTGGGCAAGTATTGGAAGTGCATTTAGGTCTTGCCGCAAAAGCATTAGGATTTAAAGTAGCCACTCCAGTTTTTGATGGTGCAAATGAGCAAGATATTATGCAAACTCTTGAGATGGCAAATGACTATGTTAATTTAGAAGATTTTGAAGAATTTAAAGAAATTTGGGCGGATAAACTTAAGCCAGAGGCTCTACAATATCTTGAAGATAATTTAGACCATAGACAAGAATGGTATGGTGTTCCATTAGATAGAACTGGAAAAATCAGACTAAGAGATGGTAGAACAGGTGAAGAATTTGACAATCCTGTAACCGTAGGATACATGCACTACCTAAAACTACACCATTTAGTAGATGATAAGATGCATGCTCGTTCAACAGGTCCATATGCAACAATTACACAACAGCCATTAGGTGGAAAAGCTCAATTTGGTGGTCAGCGTTTTGGAGAAATGGAAGTTTGGGCTCTTGAGGCTTATGGGGCAGCATATACATTACAAGAAATTCTTACAATTAAATCGGATGATGTTGTAGGTCGAGTTAAAGCTTATGAAGCAATAGTTAAAGGAGAAAATATTCCTGAACCAGGAATTCCTGAATCATTTAAGGTTCTTTTAAAAGAATTACAATCATTGGGTCTTGATATTAAAGTTATGACAGATGATATTGAAATAGAAATAAAAGAAAATATATATGATGGTACTAGTGTAGCTGTTGATATAGAAACTATAACAGGTGGGGATAATTATAAGAATGATTCTATTAATAAAATGAATAAAGTTACTATAGGGCCAGATGGCAGTATGGAGTATGAAGAGGACATAGATGAGGAATTAGAGTTTGAGACATCAGATGATGATTTAGAGTTTGAAACTTCCCCTGATAAAGATAGTGAAGAGGAGATTTCAATTGAAGATGAATTGGATGATGATGACTTTGATGATGATTTTGATGATATCACTGTTGATAGAACAAATAAAAATATGATACCTAGGGAGTTTGAACAAGACATGCAAGATGACTTCCCAGAAAGGAGTAATTAAGAGTGGATATCGATCAACCAATTGCGTTTGAAAATATAAAGATAGGGCTTGCCTCACCAGACAAAATTCGTCAATGGTCACGAGGTGAAGTAAAAAAGCCAGAAACAATAAATTATCGTACTCAAAGACCAGAACGAGAAGGACTTTTTTGTGAGAAAATTTTTGGACCTAGTAAAGACTGGGAATGTCATTGTGGAAAGTATAAAAGAATTAGATATAAAGGTGTAATATGCGATAGATGTGGAGTAGAAATAACTAGGGCGAAAGTTAGACGAGAAAGAATGGGGCATATAGAACTTGCAGCTCCTGTTTCTCATATTTGGTATTTTAAAGGAATACCAAGTAAGATGGGGTTAATTCTTGATATTACTCCGAGAATACTAGAAAAAATTCTATATTTTGCTTCGTATATTATAACTTCAATAAATCCTGAATATGAAAAACGTGAAGGAATTTCTTATAAACAAGTTTTAACAGAAAAAGAATTTAGAGAAGCGGAAGAAAAATATGGCTATGATGCTTTTACTGCGGAAATGGGTGCAGAAGCTATAAAAAAACTGCTTCAAGATATAGATTTAGATAAAGAAAGTACTGAGCTAAAAGCTCAATTAATTGATGCTACAGGACAAAAACGTCTTAGAATTATTAAAAGACTTGAAGTTATTGAATCATTTAGACTTGCGGGTAGTAAACCCGAATGGATGATTTTAGATGTTATACCAGTACTACCACCTGACCTTAGACCTATGATTCAACTAGATGGTGGAAGATTTGCAACATCTGACTTAAATGACTTATATAGAAGAGTTATTAATAGAAATAATCGTTTAAAAAGACTGGTAGATCTTGGAGCTCCTAATATAATTGTTAGAAATGAAAAACGTATGCTACAAGAAGCTGTTGATGCGCTTATTGACAACGGTAGACGTGGTAGACCAGTTACAGGACCTGGAAATAGACCTTTAAAATCTTTATCTGATATGTTAAAGGGAAAATCAGGTAGATTTAGACAAAACCTTTTAGGTAAGCGAGTTGACTATTCAGGTAGATCTGTTATAGTTGTTGGACCATATCTAAAAATATACCAATGTGGATTACCAAAAGAAATGGCAATTGAGCTTTTCAAACCATTTGTTATGAAAAAATTAGTTTCAGATGGAATTGCTCAAAATATCAAAAATGCTAAAAATATGATAGAAAGCTTAAAAACAGAAGTTTGGGACGTTTTAGAAGAAGTTATTAAAGAACATCCTGTTATGCTAAATCGTGCTCCAACACTTCATCGTCTTGGAATACAAGCATTTGAGCCTACTTTAGTAGAAGGTCGTGCATTAAAACTTCATCCACTGGTTTGTGCAGCATATAATGCAGATTTTGACGGCGATCAAATGGCAGTACACGTGCCACTTTCTGTTGAAGCTCAAACAGAATGCAGATTCTTATTACTTGCTCCAAATAATCTTTTAAAACCATCAGACGGAGCACCTGTTGCTGTTCCCTCACAGGACATGGTTCTAGGTATGTATTACTTGACTCTTGATAGAGAAGGTGAACCAGGCGAAGGCAGATATTTTAAAGATGAAAATGAAGCCATTTTAGCTTATGACACTAAAGAAATAAGTTTACATGCAAGAATTAAAGTTAGAAAAACTGTAAAATATAATAACCAATTTATAACGGGGCTTGCAGATGCCACTGTAGGTAGAATTTTCTTTAATGAAGCAATACCACAAGATTTGGGATTTGTTAAGAGAAACTCACCAGAAAATGCACTAAAATATGAAATAGATTTTTTAGTAGGAAAAAAACAATTAGGTCAAATTATTAAAAAAAGTATAAATACTCATGGTGCTACAAAAACTGCCATTTTACTTGATAATATTAAAGATTTAGGATTTAAATTTTCTACACGAGGCTCTCTTACTGTTTCTGTTTCTGATATGGTTGTTCCAGAGAAAAAGAAAGAGTATTTACAAGAAGCTGAGAAATCTGTAGATCAGGTTACTAAATTGTTTAGACGTGGACTTATGACGGATGAAGAAAGATATAATAAAGTTATTCAAGCTTGGAACTCTGCTAATGATAAGATAACAGAAGCTCTTTTATCTGGACTTGGTAGATATAACAATATATTTATGATGGCTGACTCTGGTGCAAGGGGTTCTAATAATCAAATTAAACAACTTGCAGGTATGCGTGGACTTATGGCATCTCCATCAGGACGTATCATAGAACTTCCGATTAAGGCTAACTTTAGAGAAGGTCTTACTGTTTTGGAATATTTTATTTCAGCTCATGGAGCTAGAAAAGGTCTTGCGGATACTGCTCTAAAAACTGCTGACTCTGGATATTTAACAAGACGACTTGTTGATGTTTCACAAGATGTAATTATTAGAGAACTTGATTGTAATCATGATCATACAAAAGAAATTCCAGGTATGGTAGTAAGTGCATTTACTGAAGGTACAGAAATGATTGAGCCTTTAAGCGAAAGAATTACAGGAAGATTTGCAGCTGAAGATATATTTAATCCAGAAACAAGTGAACTTATAATTGAAAAAGATCATATGATTACACCACATTTTGCTGAATATATTGATTCATTAGGAATTAAAGCAGTAAAAATTAGGACTGCTCTTTCTTGTAAATCTACAATTGGTGTTTGTGTAAAATGCTATGGAGCTAATATGTCTTCTGGAAATCAAGTTAGAATTGGTGAATCTGTTGGAATAATTGCTGCTCAATCAATTGGAGAACCAGGAACACAACTTACAATGAGAACTTTTCACACAGGCGGTATAGCTGGAGATGACATTACTCAAGGTCTTCCTCGTATTGAAGAACTTTTTGAAGCAAGAAAGCCAAAAGGACTTGCGATTATTTCGGAATTTGCTGGTGAGGTTGCTATTATCGAAGCGAAGAAAAAACGTGAAATTACAATTACCAATGGAGAAACTGGCGAAGTAAAAGCATATTTAATACCATATGGATCTAGAATTAAAGTTAGAGATGGTGCTTATATAGAAGCCGGCGATGAGCTAACAGAAGGTAGTATTAATCCGCATGATATCTTAAAAATTAAAGGTATTCGTGGAGTTCAAGACTATATGTTAAAAGAAGTTCAAAGGGTTTATCGTTTACAGGGTGTTGATATTAATGATAAACACGTTGAAGTGATCGTAAGACAAATGATGAAAAAAGTTAAAATAGAGGAAAATGGAGATACTTCTTTATTGCCCGGCAGTTTAGTGGATGTGCTAGAATATGATCAAATTAATGAGGATACTATTGCTCAAGGTGGCGAACCAGCAGATGGAAAACATACTTTACTTGGAATTACAAAAGCTTCACTTGCAACAGAATCATTCTTATCAGCAGCTTCATTCCAAGAAACCACAAGAGTTTTAACAGACGCTGCTATAAAAGGCAAAATAGATCCTCTTATTGGATTAAAAGAAAATGTTATTATAGGTAAATTAATTCCTGCTGGAACTGGTATGGACAGATATAGAAAAATTCAAATTATAGAAGGATAAACTTTAAGAACATGGATTGCCATGTTCTTTTTTTAATTGGAATACAACTCACAGTTTTATAATTTATTACATATTATAATGTAACGACGTAAGTCGGAATTTTAGTTAAGTTCGAGGAGGAGAAAATTATGAGGAAAATTTCAGTAGCTATTGTGGGGGGCGATTTGCGATTTGTTCGTTTAGCACAGCTACTGTTTGAACAAGGTTTTTTAACATTCGTATATGCAATAAGCCACCCTGATATACCCGCTGGAGTAAAAGTTGCAAAATCTTTGGAGGATATTTCTACTTGTGATTATATTATTGGTCCTATTCCATTTAGTAGAGATGGAAAAAATTTATATACTCCTCTTAGTAATTTAAGTGTTTCGATTGAATTGTTTATAGATTATATGAATTCATCTTATCTTTGTTTAGCAGCTTTAAAACCAGATGTTATATATATGTTAGATAAACATGGGCTCAAATATATAGATCTTATGGAAATGGATGAGATTGCTACACTTAATGCTATTCCAACTGCAGAGGGCGCCATACAATATGCAATGCAAAATAGCGAGATTACACTTACTGATAGCAAATGCATTGTTTTAGGTTTTGGAAGGTGCGGAAAAGTACTTGCTCATAAATTAAAAGGAATAGGAGCAGATGTTTTTGTTGAAGCTCGTTCTACAAAAGATTTGACATTTATAGAAGCTTATGATTATACGCCAGTTCCACTTGGTGAATTAAAACAACATTTATGGAAATTTGATTTTATATTCAATACAATACCTGTTCAGATACTAGATTTTACTCATATAGACGCAATGAATAAAAATGCTTTATATATAGAACTTGCTTCAGTTCCAGGTGGAATTGATATAGATTATGCAAATGAAAAAGGGGTATATTACTTACCAGCCCCAGGATTACCTGGAAAAGTAGCACCAACTACAGCAGCTAAAATCTTGTATCATGGACTAAAAATTATTATGCATAAATAGGGGGAAATATTATGATACAATCATTAGAAGGGTTAAGACTTGGAATTTCGTTATGTGGTTCATTTTGTACATTTGACAGTGCAATAAAAATGATAGAAAGATTTGTAGAGCTAGGTGTAGACGTATATCCTATTATGTCTGCAAATGCATATGAAATTACAACTCGATTTGGACGAAGAGAAGATTTTATAGAGCAAATTGAGAATGTAACAGGAAAAGTAATTATTCATACAATTGTAGGAGCAGAGCCAGTGGGTCCGAAAAATATGGTAGATGCAATGTTGGTTGCTCCTTGTACTGGAAATACATTATCTAAACTTGCAAATGGTATTACAGATACACCAGTGACACTTGCTACAAAGTCACTTCTTAGAAATGCAAAGCCAGTTATTATTGCAATTTCTACAAATGATGGATTAGGACTTAATCTTAAAAATATCGGTACACTTATGACAAATCAAAGTGTATATTTTGTTCCATTTAACCAAGATAACCCAGTTAATAAACCATATTCTTTAATCGCTGACTTATCGCTCGCACCTAAAACTGTACTTGCAGCAATAAATCAAAAACAGCTTCAACCTATAATTAAAAATAATTAAAAATGAAAAATTTAGGGGCTATCGTTTTTAGGAAAAAATAATCCTATGTGATGCCCCTTTTGTGTTAAATCTCAATACCAATTATTTTAGAGCAGCTCTAATAAGTGTAAGACTGAACTTCTCTAATTTGTCTACATCTCTATTTGGCATAACAAATTCAATACTTACATTATCTGGTTCTATATTTAGTGAGATAATCTCAATATCATCTTCATTATTTAATGGAAATTTTTTGGATGTTGTTGGAACTTATGGTAATAGATTAGGATCTTCTGTTGTCATAACTTTTCCATCTGAAGAATAATTTTCAGGTAATACTAGCTTATAAAATCCAGATGCTACAGAAGATGCCTATAATATATTAGTATCAACAGGGTCAAATAAGACTTTTGCTGTTCTGTTTGAATTACCAAGACCATTATTTAATTTTACCCAACTTTTTCCTGTATCAGTTGTTAAATATACGCCTTGATTTAAGCCATTAATTTCAATAGAGCTACCCATTATAACTGTCATTCTAGCTTCATTATTTGGGTCAATTTCTGCTTCAATTACAAAAGCTCCTTCAAATGCTTTTGTCCATGTTAGTCCATTATCATCACTATAATACATTCCTCCAGCACATTGACTTGGAACAGCATTAGTAAATCCAGTTGAAATTACCATTCTACCTGATTTTGTAACTTTAATATCATTTACAGAATGTACTCCTTTTGGAAGTTGCATTTTTACCCAATTTTGAGATCCATCAGTTGATTTATATAAACCGCCATTAGCTCCCATAGATGCAGCATAAATAGTTTTATGGTCGTTACTAAATGCCAGAGCATTTATATCAGCTACATAAGAATTAAATCCATTGTTCATAAGTGTCCAAGTAATTCCTCCATCTGTTGTCTTATATACCCCAAATTGGTCATCTTTCATATTAAAGCCTTCTTCTATATCATTGATAATATTTTTTGGCATTGCAAAATACATTACACCGCTAGTATTTTTGTCAATTATAAGTGTATATGCACATATAGAACCTGTATCTTTAACATCAAATATTGTTGAAACTTCTTCCCAATCTACTCCACCATTTGTTGATTTCATAAATTTACCATAATAATTAAGTCTGTGTGGAATTGTATAAATTATTTCTTGATTATGTGGGTCAAATGCAATTGCACTACCGGGGCATGAGACTTCATTTTCAATATCAATACGCTCCATTGGAACAGCTTTTGTATCAATATGAGCATAGTCAACTTCTTCATTTACACGCCAAAGTCCTGTTTCTCCTGATAAAAAATATACTTTATCAGTATGTGGGTTTGTAAATACAGAGCGTCCAGGTACATTACTATTTCCACGACCAATCCAAATATCGTGTTCAACTTCAATAGAATCGACTTGCTCCCAGGTGCGACCACCATCACGAGATACTATTCTTGACTTAAATACATGAGTAATAAGAGTTTTTCCATCAGGGCTTATTGCTAAGTATTGATATGCAAGCATAGGATACTTATCATCAAACATCCAAGACCAGTCTTTTTCTCCACCAACTGATACATTTAGCTCTGTTAAATCCACATCGCTAGGAGCATACTGCTCTTTCCAATACGTAGCATCTTCCTGATATCCTTCTCCAATTCTTGTTGAGATAAACCAATTTTTTCCACCATCTTCAGAAATCCAAATGCCTTCAGGTTCAATACTATTTTCTTTGCGACCACAGTTTACAGCATACAAAATATTAGGATTTACTGGATTGATTTCTACTTCTCTAAAACTTGGTAATACATATTCAGGCGGTATAATTTCTTTTGGAGTTTCAGGCTTAGATTTTATGCCAAACCAATTTCTAATACCAGTATTATATCCTTGACCATGTCCAATTACGCTTGGATCAGCAAACGGAGCATACTCAACCATTAATCCATCGTTTAAGCTTTGCCATGTTTTACCTTCGTCTACACTTTTGTAAACTCCTCCGCTTGTATGAGTTAATACATTATTTTCGTCTTTATCCCATATTGTAAGAGTAGCAGTTACTAACATTACTTGCTCTGTTGCTTCGTCATAATGGAAAGCTAAATCTCGTATATATACTTCACCTGATATAGGGTCTTCAAGCCCATCATTGATAGGCTCATATGTAGCTCCTGCGTCTCGACTTATAAAATTACCATGAGATGTAGCAACATATAATGTATTTAAATTTTTTGGATGAATAAATATTTGACCTATTTCAGCATTTTCAGGTAAACCTGTTTTATTCGCAATCCAAGTTTCACCGCCATCAACCGATTTATAAATTACACCCATAGTTCCTTTTGGAGCAGTTTTATAGCGCTTTTTATTGGTACGAGGGTCTTTGTTTTTCCAAAATCCACCTGCTCCAGCATAAATAATATCATGATTAGTAGGGTCTAAAGCCAGAGCAGATATTGGTACCAAATACTTATATTCATGCGAAAATTGATGCTCAGCAAAAGGTCGCCAATTTTTACCTTTATCATATGTAACAAATAATCCACTACTATTAGATGCTATCCCATAGTTTTCATCTTGTAACGAAAATTTCATTTGATATACTTGTGAAATAGAAGTTAAATTTCCATTACTATCTTCATCGGAAATAGTTTCCCAAGTATCAACGCTAGTCATATTATCTCTTGACATATAAGTTGTTTTCATGTTTTGAGATATATACACATAATTTGGGTCAGTCGGATGAAAAAATGAGCTGTCTGCTCCACCTTGGCTACCTACTGCAATTTGTTGCCATTCAATTTCTTCTGTAGAATTTATACGAGTTTTATTTAAAGTTTCATTAAACTGCTCTGTTCCAGATGTGACTGTTCCAGTGACAAAATTAGATTCCATCCCAAAAGCTGGTATAGTTAAAGTAGCTATACAATTAATAATTGCAATAAGTTTTTTAGTTAATTTCATTATTAAATTCCCCTAAAATTTACTTTAATTCTTGATATATTTCAAAAATAATTTATTAATTTCATCATAATTATTATTAGGGATATCTCTAAAATTTTCTACTTGTTCATTTAATATTTTAAATTGAGCATTAATATAGCTATCAATTATTTCTATTTTATCTATAAGATCTTTTTCAGTCATTTTCTTTTTTTCTTCAATTAATTTTTGTACAATCTCCAATAAATCCCCCTTAAAGTAATATTTTAATAGTGTTTCAAATCTTACAGGGGGATTAGTATTATGTTCTAAAATCCATTGACAACATAAGATCGGCCGCAAAATGTATAAATATTTTTTTAATATAATTTGTTCATCTTGACCATATTTAGCATAGTGATTTTTAGCCATTTTTAAATAATGATATAATCCTGATTTACCAATAAAATATTGTTTTGATATATTTCTAAAGTGCTCAAATTCTGGAGCTATTCTATAGATAATCGGTGAATTACACCATTCAAGTAGTGTTGGATTAGATTTATATAAAAGCTGACATGCTTTTTTAATATCCCAACCATTTATATCAAATATATTATCGAGCTGCCATTCTATAACTTCAGATGTTTTATCAAGTCTTAGATAAAATTCGAGCGGTCTAACATAAATAAATCGTATATCATAGTCACTATCTTGTGATTCAAAACCCCAAGCACGACTTCCAGATTCAACGGCATAAATAATTTTAACATTTTCCTTTTTTTCTATTTCTTCTAATTTATTTTGAATTTGTTTTATCATTTTATATCCTTTCTAAGTTTTTGTTAGAACAAATTATTTTTTGTATATCATAACTAGTTCACCATTTACATCTCTTAACCATGTTTTTTTAAATCCTAATTTTTTATATAATCTAAAAGCTAAAGAATTAGTCTTGTACATTGGCAAATATATTCTTTTACAGTTATAGTCCTTAAATAAAGATTGTATAATTAATATCAGAGCTTGTTTTCCATGTCCTTTACCTTGATATTTTTCGTCAATCATAAATCTATCGAGCCAAACCTTATTGAAAATCGGAAATAATTTATATATTTGTTCGCCATGCATAGCAAAACCTATTAAATCATTATTTAAGTAAATGCCGTAAAAAGACCAAGTTATTTGGTACGCTCTATTTTTGGCTTCGTTTAGACATTGCTCAGAGGTTTCTATAAACTCATTCTGAGTAGATGAAACACTTAATATTAATATATTATTCCACTCGCTTGTGCTGAGCAGTTTAATCTTTATGTTTGAATATACTTTAAGATTGTGACAGCCATAAACTTTATTATTTAATTCATTTAATCTCTTTATCAAGAGCGGAATTGCTTTTTCTAACCAAAACTTGCTGCTTACTAAACCACCTGACATTCCACCAGTATCATAATCCTTTACATAAGCCATTTCTTTATCAAAAATATTGTAACCTGTTTTTAATTTATAGATTTTCAATATTTTATTTTTAAAATCAACTTCATCATAAGGAATTTGTATATTAGAAAACTGCTTTTTTAGCTCTTTCCAAAACATAGGGTCGCCACGTAACCCCCAAGTTTCAGGTTCTTGTTTAAAAATTTTTGATACATATACTTTCATTTGAGCGCTCCTTTTCATAGATTTACTTATAATCAACTATAAGCTTTACCACCTACAATTAAAAGTGGTGGCAATGAAAGCTTATTCTGTGCTCATAGTTTTATTTTCAGATGATAAACCATCTGGTAGCTCGAGCTTTTAAAATTCTAGTGGACCAGAATAATAAGTTTTTAACTAAAACTAGCAAGAATTTTCACACCTCTATAGGTAGAGAGATGAATTGCTAAAAATCTCTTGACTTTATAAACTAAATATAATATAATCAGTTTATAGTTCAGGGTCGGGACGACCCGTAGAGCTTGCTAAATTACTGAACATTGGTTCGGCTTACGCAAGAAG